>JBJHBG010000118.1:0-14468 GCA_050485385.1 Geminicoccaceae bacterium
GTTCCCCTTCGACGTGCTGGCCCGGCTCTGCGCGCTGGTGTCCCACCGCCAACGCTGCGTCGTCATCGGCGAAGACCTCGGCACCGTGCCCGAGGGCTTCCGCGAGCGCATGACCGCCTACGGCCTGCTTTCCTGTCGGGTGCTCTGGTTCGAGCGCGAGGGCGACCGCTTCCGCCAGCCGCACGACTATCCCGAGGCGGCGCTGGCCTCGGTCAGCACCCACGATCTGCCGACCGTCGAGGGCTTCTGGCAGGGCCGCGACCTCGACTGGCGGGCCGATCTCGCCGCTGTGGACGATGCCGCCCGCGCCCGGGGCCATGCCCATCGCGAAGGCGAGAAATCCGCCCTCATGGCGGCGATCCACGACGCCGGCATCCACGACGCGGACCTCGCGACCGCGCTTCACCGCTTCCTCGCCCGCAGCGCCTCCGCCCTCGTCCTGGTGCAGCTCGAGGACCTGGCAGGGGCCGTCGAACAGCCGAACCTGCCCGGCACCGTCGACCAGCACCCCAACTGGCGCCGTCGCCTCGACCGGCCGGTCGAAACGATCCTCGAGGCGCCGAAGGCCCGAGCGATCCTCCAGGCCATGCGCGACGAGCGGCCGCGCTGAGACCGTGAGGAGCCACGGCGCGCGGCGCCTCGTCGCGCACCGCCTGCCGCCTGGCGATCCGTCGCCGAGCGCCGACCTAAGTCCGAGGCCTCGCCCCGTTCGCTTGACAGGGGGAGGCGGGCGGCGCATCGCCGCGGGGTGACGGTGCCCGTCGGCTTCGGTCGGCGGCTGAAAAGGGAACGGGGTGCGGTCCGCTTTGGACCCAGGCCCCGGCTGCCCCCGCAACTGTGGGCGGCGAGCGGACGTGTCAGATCGTGCCACTGGGCAACCGGGAAGGCCGATACGTCCGCGTCGAGCCGCGAGCCAGGAGACCTGCCGTCGCCGTGCCAAGCTGGACCCGTCACGGGGCGTGACGGTGCCTGGTCGCGACCCGCGAGCCCCACGGGTCCTGCCGCCGGCTCGGGCACGTCGGTTCGGCTTCGGGCGGGAGAGCGATCGTGCACATCATGGAAGGTTATCTGCCGGCGAGCCACGCCGTCGGCTGGACGGCGGCGTCGGCGCCGTTCGTGGTCTACGGCGTCTGGCGCATCCATCGGGTGGTGAAGGAGCGGCCGGAGCTGAAGCTGCTGCTCGCGGCGGCCGGTGCCTTCGCCTTCGTGCTTTCCGCGCTCAAGCTGCCGTCGGTCACCGGCAGCTCGTCGCACCCCACCGGCGTGGGCCTCGGCGCGATCCTGTTCGGGCCGACGGTGATGACCGTGTTGGCGACGCTGGTCCTTCTGTTCCAGGCGCTGCTCTTGGCCCATGGCGGGCTCACCACGCTCGGCGCCAACGTCTTTTCCATGGGCATCGTCGGTCCCTTCGTCGCCTTCGGCCTCTACCGGGCATTGCAGGGCCGGGGCTTCGCCGTTGCCGTGTTCGTCGCGGCCTCGGCGGCCAATCTCGCCACCTACGTCACCACCTCGCTGCAACTGGCGCTGGCCTTCCCGGACCCGGTCTCCGGCTTCGCCGGTGCGGCGGTGAAGTTCCTTTCGGTCTTCGCGCTGACCCAGGTGCCGCTCGCCGTCGCCGAGGGTCTGCTCACGGTCGTGGTCCTCGACGTGCTGCGCCGGCGGAGCCCGCAGGAACTGGCCGCCCTCGGTATGGCGTTCAAGGGAGGGCGCGCCTGATGTCCAGGAATGCCGTGTTGGTCGTCGGCATCGTCCTTTTGGTGACGCTGCCGCTGTTGGGCCTCGCCCCCGGCGATGCCGCCTTCGAAGGCACCGACGACGAGGCCGTCGATGTCATCGAAAGTCTGGCCCCCGGCTACGAGCCCTGGATCGAACCCCTGTTCGAGCCGCCGAGCGGCGAGATCGAGAGCCTGCTGTTCGCGTTGCAGGCCGCCCTCGGCGCCGGGCTGATCGGCTACTATCTCGGACGCAGGCGCGCGGCGGACTGAACGGCCTTGTACCTCTTCGACCGCTGTGCCGCCACCAATCGCTGGGCGCGTTGGCCGCCCGGCGACAAGGTGGCGTTCGCGTTGCTCGTGCTCGCCGTGGTCCTGATCGCGGCGAGCCCGCTGGCACATCTCGTGATCCTGCTCATCCTGGTGGCGCTGCTCGTCGTCGGCGCGGGCATCGCCGTGCGTGATCTGGCGCTCGCCGCCTCCATCCCGCTCGGCTTTCTGGCGCTCGGCGGGCTCGCCCAGCTTGCCGTGCTCGATCCGGCGGCGGGTTTCCCGTGGCTCGCCTTCACCAACGTGGACCTGGCGGTGCGCACGCTCGCCCGCAGCTTCGCTGCCCTCGCGGCACTGATGCTGCTGGCGCTCACCACACCCTTGGCCGAGGTCCTGGCCGTGCTGCGTCGCTGGGGCGTGCCGGCGGTGGTCGTCGACGTCGCGCTGTTGATGCTCCGCCTCGTCCGCTTGACCATCCAGGCGGTCGACGAGGGCCGACGGGCGCAGGCGCAGCGCCTCGGCTATGTCGGCTATCGCCGCTCCGTGCGCTCGGCCGGGATGTTGGGTGCCAGCCTGTTGCCGCGCATTCTGGAACGCGGCCGGCGGCTGGAGATCGGCTTGGCCCTGCGTGGCTACGACGGCAGCCTGCGGCCGCATGCCCCGGCCGTGGCATCGGGGCGGAGCCGCCGCGCCGCCGGCCTCGCCCTGGTCGGCACCCTGGCCCTGGCGGCGTTCGTGCTGCCATGACCCTGGCACTCGACGGGCTGGTGCATGCCTATCCGGGCGACCTTCGGGCGGTCGACGGCGTGACGCTCGGCCTCGCTGCCGGCGAGCGCGTCGCCCTGGTCGGTGCCAACGGCTCCGGCAAGACGACGCTCTTGCTGCTGGCCGCAGGCGCGCTGCAACCCGCGGCGGGAACGGTCCGCCTCGATGGCGCCGCCCTGGGCCGGACCCGGTCCGACCTCGACCGCTGGCGCCGCGCCGTCGGTTTCGTCATGCAGGATCCGGACGACCAGCTCTTCGCCGCCACCGTCGCCGAGGACGTGGCCTTCGGCCCGGCCAATCTCGGTCTCGATGCCGCCGAAATCGACCGCCGCGTCGCCTGGGCGCTGGACGAACTCCGCATCGCCGACCTCGCCGCGCGGCCCACCCATATGCTGAGCCTCGGCCAGAAGAAGCGCTTGGCCCTTGCCGGCGTGCTGGCGATGCGGCCGCGCTTCCTGTTGTTCGACGAGCCGACGGCCGGTCTCGATCCGCTCACCGCGGTCCATCTGATGGCCCGGCTCGACCGGCTGGCTCGCGCCGGCACCGCCGTCATGCTCGCCACCCACGACCTCGATGCCGCCTATGGCTGGGCCGACCGCGTCGTCGTCCTCGACCGGGGCCGTGTCCTGGCCGCAGGGCAGCCCGCCACCGTGCTGGCCGACGCCGCGACCCTGCGCACCGCCCGCCTCCGCCAGCCTTTGCTCCTGGAGATCGGCCGCACTCTCCAGGAGCAGGGCGTGCTGCCGCCCGGTCCACTCCCCCGCCGTCGGCGGGAACTCCGCGCGGCCCTGAAAGGAAAGTGAAGGATCAGGGGGCTTCTGGCCCCCTGGGACCCCCGGGCGGCGGCTCTCGCCGCTGCCACTAGCGGGTGTTGAGCACGCCGTCGAGGAGTTGGCGCTCGCCGATGGCGCCCTGGATGCGGCCGTCGGCATCGGCGACGAGGATGGGACGGCCGGTGCGGCGCCGCAGCTCGACCACCTCGCGCAGCCGGGTCTGGGGCGAGCAGAGCGCCACCGCACCGGGCGCCGCATGGCCGTTGGGCGCGGGCTCGACGGCGCCGGCACCGTCCCACAGGCGGACCAGCCGGCCGTCGGCATCGAGCGCCGCGTGCAGGCCGGCATCCAGCACCACCGCCTCGCCGACGCGGGGCAGGGCCGCGACCGGCGCCATGACCGAGGCCGTGGTCAGCACGTTCAGCGTATTCAAGTTAGAGACGAAGTCCGCGACGTAACTCGTTGCAGGAGATGTAACAATGTCCTCAGGTGACCCCGCTTGCACGATCCGCCCACCCTCCATGATGGCGATCTGATGGCCGAGCTTGGTCGCCTCGTCGAGGTCGTGGCTGACGAACAGCACGGTCTTGCCGAGCCGTGCCTGGAGCTCCAGCAGGTCGTTCTGCAAACGCTCGCGGATCAGGGGATCGAGCGCCGAGAAGGGCTCGTCCATGAGGAGGATCGGTGCGTCGGTGGCGAGTGCGCGGGCGAGCCCCACCCGCTGCTGCATGCCACCCGAAAGCTGGTGCGCATAGGTCCCGGCCCAGTCGGCGAGGCCGACCAGCGCCAGCTTCTCCGCGACCACACGCTGCCGCTCGGCCCGGTCCACCCCCTTCAACTCCAGGCCGAACCCGACATTCTCCGCGACGGTTCGCCAGGGCAGCAGCGCGAAGGACTGAAACACCATGGCGATGCGCTCCTGGCGCAGATGCCGCTTGGTGCCGCCGCCGGCCTTGCCCACGTCGACCATACCCCCGCCCGCGTCGTCCACCAGGACTCGGCCGCGGGTGACGCGGACGAGACCGTTGACGCAGCGGAGCAGCGTCGACTTGCCGGAGCCGGAAAGCCCCATCAGCACGGTGATGCGGCCGGCCGGAACGTCGAGCGAGGCGCCCTGCACGGCCACCACCTGCCCGGTTCGCGCCTTGATCGCCTCGCGCTCCAGGCCGGCGTCGATCAGAGCCAGCGCGGCCTTCGGCGCGCCGCCGAAGACCACGTCGACCGCCTCGAAGCGGACGGCGATGCTCACCGGCCGAGGCCCGGCCGGGTCAGGCGTGGCACGCGCACGATGCGGTCGAGCAGGATGGCGAGGATGACGATGGCGAGCCCGGCCTCGAAGCCCATCGCCACGTTGACCGTGTTGAGCGCCCGCACCACCGGCTTGCCGAGCCCGTCGGCGCCGACCAACGCCGCGATCACCACCATCGAGAGGGACAGCATGATGCACTGGGTGAGCCCCGCCAGGATGGTCGGCAGGGCGTGCGGCAGCTCGACCTTGACCAGCTTCTGCCAAGGGCTCGCGCCGAAGGCGTCGGCCGCCTCCTTCAGTTGCACCGGCACCGACGCGATGCCGAGCTGGGTGAGGCGGATGGGTGCCGGCAGGGCGAAGACGATGGTCGAGATCAATCCCGGCACCACCCCGAGACCGAAAAGAATAAGTGTTGGAATGAGATAGACGAAAGTCGGGATCGTCTGCATGAGGTCGAGGAGAGGCCGCAGCGCCGCGTAGAGGGGCGGGTAGTGCGCCGCGGCGATGCCGAGCGGTACCCCGATCGCCATGCAGAAGAAGGTAGCGATGGAGACCAGGCCCAGCGTCTCCATCGTCTCCCGCCAATAGCCGAGATTGACGATCAAGAGGAGCGAGAGGACGAGCAGCACCGGCAGCCGCCAGCTTCGGTGCAGCCAGAAGACCAGCGCCGCGAAGACGAGGATGGTGGCGAGCGGCGGCAGGGCCAACAGCGCGCCGGTGACGCCGTCGATGAGCCCGCGCAGCGTCGCCGAGACGGCGTCGAACACGCCGCCAGCGTGGCGATCGAGCAGGTCGACGCCGTCGCGGATCCAAAGACCGATCGGCAGCTTCTGCCCCGGCAGCCAGTCCATCCGCCGGCCTTAGCCCCCGAGCCGGCTGCGCACCGCCTCCGCCCCCGGCTCGCCGACGACGGTGACGACGCCGTCGAGCCAGCCGTCGAGCACGTCGGGATTGGCCTCGAGCCAAGCGCGGGCCGCATCCTCCGGCGCCATGCCGTCGTCGAGGATCATCGCCATCACCGCGTTCTCCATGTCCAACGTGAAGACGAGGTTCTCCAGGAACCGGCCGACGTTCGGGCACGCCTCGACATAGCCGGCGCGCACGTTGGTATGCACGGTCGCCCCGCCGTAGTCCGGGCCGAACACGTCGTCGCCGCCGGAGAGGTAGGTGAGGTCGAAGTTGGCGTTCATCGGGTGCGGCTCCCAGCCGAGGAAGACGATGGGCTCCTCGCGGCGGACGGCGCGCTGGACCTGGGCGAGCATCCCCTGTTCGGAACTCTCGACGAGGCTGAACGAACCGAGCCCGAACATGTCGCCCTCGATCATGTCGAGCACCAGCCGGTTGCCGTCGTTGCCGGGTTCGATGCCGTAGATCCGGCCACCCAGCGCGTCGTGGAAATCGGCGATGTCGGCGAAGTCGGTCAGGCCCTGGTCGGCCAGATAGCTCGGCACGGCGAGCGTGTACTTGGCACCTTCCAGGTTCGTCCGCACGGTGTCGACCGTGCCGGCGTCGCGGTAGGCGGCGATGTCGGCTTCCATGGTCGGCATCCAGTTGCCGAGGAAGACGTCGATGTCGCCATTGGCGAGGCTCTGATAGGTCACCGGCACCGACAGCAGATAGGTCGAGGTGGCGTAGCCGAGGCCCTCGAGGACGAAGCTCGCGGTCGCCGTGGTCGCGGTGATGTCGGTCCACCCCACGTCCGAGAAGCGCACCAACTGGCAGCGTTCGGGGTCGACGGCCTGAGCCTGTGCGGCCGCCAGCAGGCCGGCGGCGGTGAGTGCGAGCAGGGGCGTGCGCGCCATGTCCTTGCCTCTCTCTTGGTCCCGAGTTGGCCCAATTCCTAGCCGATCGACGCCGCGACGTTGAGCGCGAAGGATTTTTGATTGACCGTCCAATCAAGAACCGGGCACCCTTCAGCCAAACCAGGAGCCCGCACCATGCCCAAGCTCGGCATGCCGGAAGTGCGCCGGCGCCAGCTCATCGAAGCCACCTGCATCACCGTGCACCGCTACGGCCTCGGCGATGCCACCGTGCAGAAGATCGCCCACGAGGCCGGCCTCTCGACCGGCATCGTTCACCACTATTTCGACGGCAAGGCCGACCTCCTGGCGCAAACGATGCGTGCGCTCCTGGAAGATCTGCGGATCGACCTGGTCGCGCGCTTGGAGGCCGCGCGCGGTCCCGAGGCGCGGGTGCGCGCCGTGCTCGCCGCCAACTTCGCCCCCAGCCAGTTCCAGCCGGCGCTGGTCGCCACTTGGCTCGCCTTCTGGGCCGAAGCACGGCACGTGCCGGAACTCCGGCGCCTGCGCCGCATCTATCGACGGCGCACCCTCGCCAATCTGCGCTCGCCCTTGCGCGCCCTCCTGCCGCCGGCCGAGGCCGAGCGCACGGCCGAGAGCCTCGCCGCCATGATCGACGGCTGTTGGCTGCACGCCGCCCACGAGGCCCCCGACTTCGGTGCCGGGCAGGCGCTGGCGCTCACGCTCGCCCAGCTCGACGCTGCCCTCGGCCGCCGGTCGTGAAGGAGAGCTACGACTACGTGATCGTCGGCGCTGGGTCCGCCGGCTGCGTCCTCGCCGCCCGCCTGACCGAGGACGCCCATGTCTCCGTCCTCCTGCTGGAAGCCGGCGGACCCGACTACCGCTGGGACTGGCGCCTGCACATGCCGGCGGCCCTGGCCCATCCGATGAACGGCACCCGCTACGACTGGGGCTTCCGCACCGAGCCGCAAGGGCACCTCGCCGGCCGCCGCCTGCACTGGCCGCGCGGCAAGGTGCTCGGCGGCTCGTCGTCCATCAACGGCATGGCCTACGTTCGCGGCAACGCCCTCGACTTCGAGGGCTGGGCCGCCGAGCCCGGCCTCGAAGGCTGGCGCTACGCCGCCGTGCTGCCCTACTTCAAGCGCAGCGAGAGCTACGATCTGGGTGGCGACGCCTATCGCGGCGACGGAGGTCCCCTTCACGTCACCGCCGGGCGGGGTTGGAGCCCCCTGCACCACGCCTTCGTCGCCGCTGGCCTCGCCGCCGGCTACGGCCACACGGCGGACATGAACGGCTACCGCCAGGAAGGCTTCGGCCGGATGGACATGACGGTGCACAGGGGCAGCCGCTGGAGTGCCGCCCGCGCCTTCCTCCACCCCGTACGCCATCGCCGCAACCTGACGGTCGCTACCGGTGCCCACGCCGCCCGCCTGCACCTCGCCGGTTCCCGCTGCACCGGCGTCGCCTACCGCCAGGGCAGCCGCGAGCACACGGTCCACGCCGCCCGCGAGGTGATCCTGGCGGCTGGCGCCCTCGGCTCGCCGCAACTTCTCCTTCTCTCCGGCATCGGCTCCGCCGACGAGTTGGCGCAGGTCGGCATCGCCTGCCGCCACCACCTGCCGGGCGTCGGCCGGAACCTTCAGGACCACCTGGAGCTCTACGTGCAGGAGCGCTGCCGCCAGCCGGTGACGCTCTACCCGACGACCCGCCTGCTCGACCGCCTCGCCACGGGCCTGCGCTGGCTCGCCACCGGCACGGGCTGGGGGGCCACCAACCACTTCGAGACCGGGGCCTTCGTCCGTTCGGGCGACGAGGTGCCCTGGCCCGACCTCCAGTTCCACTTCCTACCCATGGCCGTGCGCTACGACGGCCGCGGCGCCTACGAGGGCCACGGTTACCAAGTCCATGTCGGCCCGATGCGCTCCAAGAGCCGGGGCTGGCTGCGCCTCGCCTCGGACCGCCACGACCGGGCGCCGGTGCTCCAGCCCAACGCCATGAGCCACGCCGACGACCGCGTCGAGATGCGGCGTGCCGTCCGCATCGCCCGCGAGGTCTTCGCCCAGACGCCCTTCGCCGCGTTCTCCGCCGGCGAGTTGAGCCCCGGTGTGGACGTCCGCAGCGACGCCGGGCTCGATGCCTACGTCGCCGCCAACGCCGAGAGCGCCTATCACCCCTGCGGCACCTGCCGCATGGGCAGCGGCCCCGACGCGGTCGTCGACGGTGCCCTCAGGGTCCACGGCCTCGAGGCGTTGCGCGTGGTCGACGCCTCGATCATGCCGACCATCACGACGGGCAATCTCAACGCGCCCACGCTGATGATCGCCGAGAAGGCGAGCGACCTGGTGCGCGGCCGCAGCGAGGCGCCGTCCAACGCGCCCTTCTATCGGGTGGCGGCGAGCCTGCGGCCGGCGGCGACACCCGCCAGCACTGCCGCCATCCAGACGGCGATCGAGCCCGCGGCATAGGCGCAGGCGAGGGCCGGCAGGCCATCCGTCCACAACGTCAGCGTCTCCAGGCTGAAGATCGAGAAGGTGGTGAAGCCGCCGCACAGGCCGGTCAGCAGGAACGGCCGGCCGTGCGGCCCCAGGTCCACAGGTCCCGGCGGCTTGGTCACCTCCGCGAGCCCGCCGATGGCGAGCGCACCCAGCGCGTTGACCGCGAAGGTCCACCACGGAAAGCCGGGGCCGAGCAGGTCGATCAGCCAGACCGACAGCGCGAACCGGGCGACGGCACCCAAGGCAGAGCCGAGCCCCACCGCCAGCCACGCCCCCATCACCGGCCCCCGAAGGTAAAGCCGAGTGCGACGGCACCGAGCCCCGCCGCCAGCGTCGCCGCGAGGTAGAGTGCGGCCCGCCCCCACGCCTGCGCCTCGGCCAGCACCGCCATCTGCAAGGCGAGCGCCGAGACCGTCGTATAGCTGCCGAGCACCCCCACCGCGAGCGCCGCCCAGAGCGTGGTGCCGTGGTCGACCATCCACGCCGCCAGCCAGCCGAGTGCGAAGGCGCCGGTCACGTTCACCACCAGCGTCCCCCAAGGCAGGCCGTCGCCCAGCCAGCGGTCGAACGCCGCACCCACGCCGAACCGCGCCATGCCGCCCACGGCACCGCCGAGGGCGACGAGGGCGAGCGAGGCGGGATCGAGGGTCAAGGACGGCCTTCCGGAAGAGGAGCGAAAGACGAGGTGTAGGGGGCTTTCGGCCCCCTACCACCCCCGAGCGCCGGCACGGCCGGAGCCACTTAGGTGGCGGTGGCTCGCCACCGCCTTGGGGGGCAGGGGGCCAAAGGCCCCCTGAGCCTTCGCCTTTCCTGCTTACGGCACCCAGCCGCGGACGGCGTCGGGGGGGTGGGGGAGGGTGGGGGCGGCGAGTTCCGGCCGCGGGCCGTGGGTGTAGAGCAGCACGATGCCGATGCGGCGGTTGACGGCGGCGGCGGGGTCGTCGGCATCGAAGGCGTCGGTGTCGGCCTTGCCCATGACGCGGGCGAGGCGCGTCTCGTCGAGGCCACCCTCGACCAGAGCGCGGCGGGCGGCGTTGGCCCGCAGCGCCGAGAGGCCCCAGTTGTCGTTGGCGCTGCCGGCGCGGAAGGGTGTGGAATCGGTGTGGCCGCTGATCGAGACCTTGTTGGTGGTCTCGCCCATGACGCGGGCGACCTGGGCGAGCAACTTCGTCATGAACGGGTACATCTCGGCCGAGCCGCGCGGGAACATCGAGCGCTCCTCCTGGTCGACGATCTGGATACGCAGACCCTCCTCGGTGCGGTCGATGACGAGGTTGGCTTCCAGCCCCTGCAGTTCCGGGTCGGCGGCAATGGCCTCGCGGAGCTGGCGTTCCAGGGCGTCGAAGCGGCGTTCCTCCTCGCGCGGGTCCGGCAGGGTTTCGGGAACGCCCCGGTCGAGGGTGGCCATGCCGGGCTGCATCGCCCCCGCTTCGGTCCGATCCTGGTAGTCGTCGCCAGCGCCGTGACCTTGCCCCTGCCCACCGATCTCGCGCGGGGGCAGGCCGACCATGACGCTCGGCGCGCTCATCGGCGGCATGTTCAACGGGCCGTCGACGTCGGTGACGGCGCCGCCGGTGAAGCCGACGCTGCCCGTCGGGCCGACATCGTGGACCGTGGGCATGAAGTAGTTGGCGATACCCTCGCGCTGTTCCTCGGTGGTGGCGTTGAGCAGCCAGAGCAGCAGGAAGAAGGCCATCATCGCGGTCACGAAGTCGGCGTAGGCGACCTTCCACGCGGTGCTGTGCGGGTGGTCGTGCCCGCCCTTCCGCACCTTCTTGATGATGGTCTGCGCCTCGGCCTGCAACGCATCTCTCCCGGCTGTGCCCCCGCTTGTCGCACGAAGGCGTTGCCGTTCGGTAAACGCGCCGGTAAATGAGAAATCATGAACGCAGACGCCGATACGGCGCAGAATCACTCCATTCGAGAGGTCGAGATGGTGTACGTTTCGCGGTGGTTGCTGGCCCTGGCGGGCTTGGCCCTGGTCGCCGGTGCTGCGCCGGCCAAGGCGGCGATGGTGACGGTGCCGCTGATCGGACAGTTCACCTTCGTCCTCGACGCGCCGGGCGTGCAGGTTGCGGTGGGCGATCGCGTTGCCGGCCAGGTGCGCTACGATCCGAGCTTGGTCGCGCCCGCCGGCTACGACGAGTTGGCCCTCGGCGAAGGCGGCCTTACCTTCGATCTGGCGGGGCTCCTGACGCTGACCGAGGCGGACGATTCGGACTTCGGCGGCGGGGTCTATCCGCTCGCAGTCTTCCAGGACGGCGGGTTGGTCGGGCTCGACTTCCAGGTGGCGAAGATCATCGGGCTCGGCGGCCTGCCGACGTTCGTCAACTTCGGCATCTTCGGCCTGTCGTTCCAGTGGCAGGACCCGTTCGGGGCGACCCTGTTGGCCGGCGACCTCCAGGTCGTGCCGGTCCCGGCGGCCCTGCCGCTGCTCGCCACCGGCGTCGCGGCCCTGGTGTTCTGGCGGCGGCGTCAGCGCGCCTGACGTCAGCCCTGGAGCCGCCGCGCCACCTCCATCGCGGCGTAGGTCAAGACGGCGTCGGCGCCGGCCCGCTTCATCGCCAGGAGCGCCTCGATCATGGCCTTGTCGGCGTCGAGCCAGCCCTGGAGGCCGGCGGCCTTGATCATCGCGTACTCGCCCGACACCTGATAGGCGAGGGTGGGGACGGCGAAGGTCGTCTTCACCCGGTGGATGACGTCGAGATAGGGCAGCCCTGGCTTGACCATGACCATGTCGGCGCCCTCGTCGAGGTCCAGCGCCACTTCCTGCAGCGCCTCGGCGGCGTTCGCCGGGTCCATCTGATAGGTGCGCTTGTCGGCGGCACCCAGCGTCTTGCCCGAGCCCACCGCCTCGCGGAACGGGCCATAGTAGCAGGAGGCGTATTTCGCCGCGTAGGACAGGATGCGCGTGTCGTGCAGTCCGGCGTCGTCCAGGTGCCGGCGGATGGCGCCGATGCGGCCGTCCATCATGTCCGACGGCGCCACCGTGCAGCAGCCGGCCTCGGCCTGTACGCGGGCCTGTTCGACCAGCATGGCGACCGTACGGTCGTTGACGATCTCGCCGTCCTCGACGATGCCGTCCTGGCCGTGCGAGGTGTAGGGATCGAGGGCGACGTCGCCGATCAGGCCCAGCTCCGGCGTCGCGTCGCGCAGCGCGCGTGCAGCACGGCAGATCAGGTTCTCGGGGTTCGCGGCCTCGCGGCCGTCGTCGGTTTTCACGTGGTCGGGCGAGCAGGGAAAGAGCGCGAGCGCGGGGATGGCGAGGTCGCGCGCCTCGCGGGCGACGGCCACGGCGCGGTCGATGCTGAGGCGGTGGACGCCCGGCATCGACGGCACGGGCTCGACGCGGTCGACGCCCTCGACCACGAAGATGGGCAGGATCAGATCGGCCGGCGTGAGGACGTGCTCGGCCACGACGCGGCGCACCCAGTCGGCGGTGCGTCGGCGCCGCATGCGGGTGGCGGGGAAGCGGCCTCGACCGGTCTGCATGGGTGGACTCCCTTCGTGCGCGACCCTCTCGTTTAGCGGTCGCCGGTGGCCGTGTCGATTGACGCTGCACCTTGGGCTCGGATACCTGCACGCAACGGGGAGATCGCCTTGGACTTTCGGCTTTCCGAGGAACAAGAGGCCTTTCGTGCGACCGCCAGCGCCTTCGCAGCGGACGCGATGGCACCGCATGCCGAGCGCTGGGATGCCGAGAAGGTGTTTCCGCTCGATTGCCTGCGCGCGGCTGCGGCCCTCGGTTTCGCCGCCATCTACGTGCGCGACGACATGGGCGGGAGCGGCCTCGGCCGGTTGGATGCGGCCCTGATCTTCGAGGAACTGGCCGCTGCCTGTCCCTCGACCGCGGCCTATCTCTCGATCCACAACATGTGTGCCTGGATGATCGACCGCTTCGGCGACGAGGCGCAGCGTCGCCGCTGGCTGCCGGACCTCTGCACCTTGGAGCGCTGCGCGAGCTACTGCCTGACGGAGCCGGGCGCGGGGTCGGACGCGGCCAGCCTGCGGATGCAGGCGGTGCGCGCGGGCGATCACTACGTCCTCGACGGCGAAAAGGCGTTCATCTCAGGCGGCGGACGGGCCGACCTCTATCTCGTCATGGCGCGCACGGGCGACGCCGGACCGAAGGGCCTTTCCTGCTTCGCCGTCGAGGCCGGGACGCCGGGCCTCGCCTTCGGTGCGCAGGAGAAGAAGATGGGCTGGAACTCCCAGCCCACCGCGGCGGTCATCCTCGACGGCTGCCGGGTGCCCGCCGGCAACCGCCTCGGCGACGAAGGGCAGGGCTTCGCCATCGCCATGGCCGGGCTCGACGGTGGCCGTGTCAACATCGGCGCCTGCTCGCTCGGCGGCGCGCGGGCGGCGATGGACAAGGCCCTGGCCTACGTCAAGGAGCGCCGCCAGTTCGGCCAGCCGATCGCCGACTTTCAGGCGACGCGGTTCAAGCTGGCCGACATGGCCACGGACCTGGAGGCGGCTCGGCTTCTCCTGCATCGGGCAGCGCTGCAACTCGACATGGCGGCACCGGAACGGTCGGCGGCGGCCGCCATGGCCAAGCGTTTCGCGACCGACGTGGGGTTCAGGGTGGCGAACGAGGCTTTGCAGCTCCTGGGCGGCTACGGCTACATCCGCGACTACGGCATCGAGCGCATCGTCCGCGACCTGCGCGTTCACCAAATCCTCGAAGGGACCAACGAGATCATGCGGCTCATCATCGCCCGTGCGGTGGTCGACGGCGTTCGCCGTGGCTGACGTTTCCTGCCGGATCGAAGGGCGCATCGGCCGCATCCATCTGGATCGCCCGAAGGCGCTCAACGCCCTGACGCACGACATGGTGCGGGCGATCTCGCATCACCTGGCGCTGTGGCGCGACGACGGGCGCGTGGTGGCCGTGTTGGTGACCGGCGAGGGCGAGCGGGCGTTCTGCGCCGGAGGCGACGTCCGCGCCGTCTGGCAGCTCGGCAAGGAGGGCCGCCTGAAGGAGGCGCTCGGCTTCTTCCACGACGAATACCGCATGAACTGGCGCATCAAGCACTTCCCCAAGCCCTACGTGGCGCTGGTCGACGGCATCGTGATGGGCGGCGGCGTCGGGCTGTCCGAGCACGGCAGCCATCGGGTGGCGACCGAGGCCACGCTGTTCGCCATGCCGGAGACGGCGATCGGCATGTTCCCCGACGTCGGCGGCACCTATGCACTCAGCCGCCTGCCGAACGGTATCGGGCGCTGGCTGGCGCTGACCAGCGAGCGCCTCGGTCCGGGCGACGCGCTCGCGGCGGGTGTCGCGTCGCACTACGTGCCGCGCGCTCGGCTGGAGGCGCTGCGCGGGCGGATCGGTGCCGCGCCGACCGGCGACGCGGTGGTCGCCGCCGTCGAGGACCTGGCCGAGCCGGCCCCGGCCGGCGAGGCTACGGCCCACGCGCGCGAGATCGCGACCGTGTTCGGCC
>JBJHBG010000119.1:0-13709 GCA_050485385.1 Geminicoccaceae bacterium
TTCGGGAGCGACACGCGAAACACGTGCGACTGGCCGCGGTAGAGGAGGTCCGCCTCGTGGATCACCTCGATGCCGGTGAAGGGCGTGCGCTGGCCGACGATCCGCGCTCGGCCCTCCTCCGCGTGAAGGGCGAGGATGGCCTCCGCCTGGCTCGGCACGACGTCGAGCAGCGGCCGCCACACGGTGTCGACGAAGTCCTGGCGGAGATCCGCGAGCACGCAGCCCAAGGCCGAGGTGATGCCCGGAAAGCGCGGCACCAGCACGCGCGGGATGCCCAATTCGCGAGCCAGCGCCACCGCTTGCAGGGGGCCGGCACCGCCGAACGGGAAGAGGGCGAAGTCGCGGGGATCGTGCCCCTTCTCGATCGAAACGAGGCGGATCGCCGAGGCGAGCCGGTTGCCCGCGACCTCCAGGATCGCGGCGGCGGTTGCCTCGGCGTCGAGCCCGAGCTCGCGGCCGACGTGGTGCAGCAGCGCCTCGCGCGTGGCCTCCAGCGTTGTCGCCGCCTCGATCCCGGGCAGGCTCCGGACGTCGATCCGCCCGAGCACGACGTTGGCATCGGTGACGGTCGGCCGCTCGCCGCCGCGGCCGTAGCAGACGGGGCCGGGCACCGCACCCGCACTCTCCGGCCCGACCCTGAGGATGCCGCCGGCATCGACGAAGGCGATCGAGCCGCCGCCGGCGCCGATGGTGTGGATGTCGACCATCGGTACGCGGATCGGCACGCCGTAGTCGACGTCCTTCTCGGCGGTGACGGCGGGCGTGCCCGAGCGGATCAGGCTGACGTCGAAGCTGGTGCCGCCCATGTCGCAGGCGATCAGGTCGGGAAAACCGGCCTGGGCACCGATGTGCGCGGCGGCGATGGCGCCGGCCGCCGGCCCCGACATGACCGTCTGCACCGGCTGTAGCCGAGCCTGCTCGGCCACCATGGTCCCGCCATTGCCCTGCATGACCAAGAGACCGTGGGCGAAGCCGCCGGTCTCCAAGGCCTCCGACAGCCGCCCGAGATAGCGCGCCACGACCGGCTGGACGAACGCGTTGATGGCGGCCGTGCTGCCGCGCTCGAACTCGCGCACCTCGCGCAGAATGGCGCTGCTCGCGGTCACGTAGTCGTTGGGCCAGACCTGCCGGGCGATGGCGAGGGCCTGCTCTTCGTGCAGCGGGTTGGCGTAGCTGTGGAGGAAGTGGATGACGACGGCCTCGGCACCGAGCTCCAGGAGCCGCTCGAGCGCCGCCCGCACTTGCGCCTCGTCGAGCGGGATCAGCACCCGACCGCGCGCGTCGAGCCGCTCGTCCACCTCGAGCCGGAGTTCGCGGTCGATCACCGCCTCGAAGCTGCCGGTCATGCCGTA
Source organism: Geminicoccaceae bacterium (assembly GCA_050485385.1). GTDB lineage: Bacteria > Pseudomonadota > Alphaproteobacteria > Geminicoccales > Geminicoccaceae > RECO01. Next base: position 1,353 of record JBJHBG010000119.1, read on the forward strand.
GTTGCGCGGTCGCGTCCGCCGGCCAAGCTCCAAGACGTCGCGAAAGCCGCGGGTGGTGACGAGGCCGGCGCGGGCACCCTTGCGCTCCAGGACCGCGTTGGTGGCGATGGTCGTGCCGTGGATGATCGAGACGACGTCCCGGAGCGGCGTGCCGGTGGCGGCGAGGCTCGCCATCACGCCCGTGGACTGGTCGCTCGCGTCCGACGGCACCTTGGCCACCCGAAAGAGGCCCTGTTCGGCCTCGATCATCAAGAGGTCGGTGTTGGTGCCGCCGACGTCGATGCCCGTCTGCCACTCGCCCATCGGCCGCGCCCTCAAGCCGCTGCCGCAGCGTTGCGCAGGACGTGGCGGTTCTCCGCCAGCACGTCGTCGACAGCCGCGACGAAGCGCTCGAGGTCGGCATCGGTCAGGGGCAGGCAGAGGCTCATGAAGCCGCGCCGCGCGATGTAGAAGCCGCGCAACAGCAGCTCCAGATGAACGAGCTTGCGCGCCGCCGGATCCACCGCGTTCGCGTCGGCCGGCGTCTCGATCCGGCCGCGGCGGTGATGGAGGGCGAGCATCGAGCCGATGCCGGTGATCGTTACCGGCACGTCCAGCCGGTCGGCCACCGCCTGGAGGTCCCGGCGCAGGCGGTCGCCGCGCGCGTTGAGCGCCGCCACGGCGTCGGGCGTGTAGACCCGCTCCAGCCCGGCGACACCCGCCGCCATGGTCAGGACGTTGTTGTTGTAGGTGCCGGAATGCGACAGCGCGTCGGGGTTGGTCGGGTCGAGCAGGGCCATCAGGTCGGCCCGGCCGCCGAAGGCGCCGAAGGTCAGCCCGCCGCCCAGATACTTGCCGAACGACACGAGGTCCGGGTCGACGCCGGTGCGCTCGTGCAGGCCGCCCGGCGCAAGGCGCGAGGTCATCACCTCGTCGAAAACGAGAACGATGCCGCAGCGTCGCGTCTCGGCGCGTAGCATCGCGAGGAAGTCCGGCCGCGCCGCGATGCAGCCGGCAGCCCCCATCATCGGCTCCAGGATCACCGCCGCGAGGTCGGCCGCGTGGGCCTGGATCAACGCGGCCGTGGCGTCCGTGTCGTTGTAGTGGCCGAGGACGACGTCGAAGGGGGCGTTGATCGGCGATCCGCCGTTGGCGAAGGCCAGGACGCCGCCGTGATAGCCGCCGTCCATCGCCATGATCCGGTGCCGCCCGGTGGCCGCGCGGGCGAGGCACAGGTTCATCAAGTTCGCCTCGGTGCCCGAATTGCAGAAACGCACCTTCTCGACCGCCGGGAAGCGCGTGCAGACCAGTTCGGCGAAGCGCGCCTCGTAGACGTTGGGCCCGCCGAGCACCGTGCCGGCGTCGAGGGCAGCCTTCACCGCCGCGGCGATCGCCGGCTCCGAATGGCCGTAGAGCCCGGCCGTGTACTCGCCGAGGAAGTCCGTATAGCGGTGGCCGTCGAGATCGGTGAGCGTCGCCGCCCGGCCCTCGACGATGGTGACGGGGAAGGGGTCGAAGTGCAGCGTGGTGCGCGTGTTGCCGCCCGGCATGACCCCGCGCGCCGCCTCGAAGCGGGCACGGCTCTCGGGGTTGGCCGCCGCATAGCGCGCCGCCGCGTCAGCCGCGGCGGTCTCCAGGTCCAAATTCCTGCGCATCGCGAACAGCTCCTTCCACCTGTCGGCCATCGCACCGCTCGTCCGAAGCACGGCCCTCGTCGTGCGACGCGAAGCCGCGACGCGGCCGGCCACGGGGCACGCACCGGCCCAGGGCCACGAGCAGGCGTCGAGCCTCGGCTGTCGCATGGAAGGCTCGGGCGAACAAGCCCAGCAGCTGCGCGGTCGCCCGCGACCGCGGGATGACGAGGCGGTCCGTCGCCGGGGTGCTGTGCCACCGACCCACAACGAGAAACGTGGGTTGCTGGCGCAGCGCAGCGATGGCTAACGTCTGACGGAGCAGCCTGGGAGAGGGACGCTGAGCGATACGGAGCTGTGCTTCACGTCGGCGATCGATCTGCGCGAGGCGATCCGCGCACGCCGGCTGTCCCCGGTCGAACTGATCGACGCGATCATCGACCGTGCGGCCGCCCTGGAACCGACCCTCAACGGCTTCTGTACGCCGACCTTCGATCAAGCGCGCGCGGCGGCGCGGGCAGCTGCGGAGCGGATCGCCAAGGGCGAGCCGCTCCGGCCGCTGGAGGGCCTGCCGGTCACGATCAAGGACTTGGTGATGACCAAGGGGGTCAGGACCATGGCGGGCTCCCACGTCTTCGCCGAGCGCATTCCCGAGGTCGACGGGCCGATCGTCGAGCGGCTGCGCGATGCCGGCGCCATCACCCTCGGCAAGACGACGGTGCCGGAGTTCGGCTGGAAGGGCTGCGGCGACAGCCCGCTCACCGGCATCACCCACAACCCATGGAAGGTCGGCTACAACGCCGGCGGCTCCAGCGCCGGGGCCGGTGCCCTGGCGGCGGCGGGCGTCGGCCCCCTCCACCAGGGCTCGGACGGCGGCGGCTCGATCCGCATGCCCGCCTCGTTTTGCGGCATCTACGGCTTCAAGCCCTCCTTCGGCCGCGTCCCCTACGCGCCGATGCCGAACAACGACATGCAGTCGCACATCGGGCCGATGACCCGCACGGTCGCCGATGCGGCGCTCTTGATGGAGGTTTGGTCCGGCCCCGACGACCGGGACATGACCAGCCTCGAAGGCCGCCCCGCAGCCTATCTCGCCGAACTGGAGGCCGACGTCAGGGGTCTGCGGGTCGCCTGGAGCCCCGATTTCGGCTACCTGCGGGTCGATGCCGAGGTCGCAGAGCCGGTCGGCTCCGCCGTCGACGCCTTCGTCGAACTCGGCTGCATCGTCGAGGAGGTGAAGGTCCCTTGGGCGGACCCGATCGACTTCGAGTACGTCTATTGGTCGGCCCACATGGCCGGCAACTACGCCCACCTGCTGCCCCAATGGCGCGACTGCATGGACCCGGGGCTCGTCGCCTGTATCGAGCACGGACTGCGGTACTCTTTGGTCGACTACATGCGCGCCAAGCAGGCGCGGATGGAGTTCTACGCCCGAATGGAACCGCTCTTCCGGCGCTACGACGTGCTGGTCACGCCGACTCTGTCGGTTGCGGCCTTCCCGGCGGAACGGCTGATGCCCGAGGACTGGCCGGCGCATCCTTGGGACTGGCTGCAGTGGGCCGGTTTCTGCTTCCCCTTCAACCTGACGTGGCTGCCGGCGGCGACCTGCCCCTGCGGCTTCACCCCGGACGGACGGCCGGTCGGGCTGCAGATCGTCGGCGGCCGGCTCAGGGATCTCCAGGTGCTGCAGGTAAGCCGCGCGTTCGAGCGCGCCCGGCCCTGGGCGCAGCATCGGCCGACCTTGTGAACGGCTTGGCCGGCGCGGTGGCATGGGCCTTGCTGCTCCGGTGCAGTGCGGGATCGATCACCGACCCACCGGGGTCCGAGAGGGAGCGCCTCAGTCGATGATGACGCTCATCGTGCAGCGGATGGTGTCGACCGTGTTCGTCATGGCCTTCGTGGCACTCTTCGTTTTCGGCCTGCTCTACTTGGCCCCCGGCGATCCCGCGGCGATCATCGCGGGCGACCTCGCCACGCAGGCCGACATCGAGCGCGTACGCCGCCAGCTCGGGCTCGACCAGCCGTTCCTCACCCAGTTCCTGAGTTGGCTCGGCGGCGTCGCGCGCGGCGACTTCGGCACCTCGATCTTTTCCGGGCGGCCGGTCGGCCAACTCATCCTGCAGCGTGTGGAGCCGACCCTCGCGCTCGCCACGACCACGATCGTCTTCAGCGTGCTCGTCGCGGTCCCGATGGGCATCGTCGCCGCGGCGCGCGCGGGATCCTGGATCGACCGGGTGGTGATGGGCTTCGCCGTACTCGGCTTCTCGGTGCCGGTCTTCGTCTTCGCCTACCTCTTGATCCTGGTCTTCGCCGCCAACCTGCAACTCGTGCCGGTGATGGGCTACGTCTCGATCTTCGACGACCCGCGCGGCTTCTTCGCGAGCATCGTGCTGCCGACCCTCGCCCTGGGTGTCACGTACATCGCGCTGATCGCCCGGATTACCCGCGCGTCGATGCTGGAGGCGATTCAACAGGACTACATCCGCACGGCCCACGCCAAGGGCTTGGCCCTCGCCCCGATCCTCTTCCGCCATGCGCTGCGCAACGCCTCGGTGCCGATCGTGACGACCGTCGGCATCGGCATTGCGCTGTTGATCGGTGGCGTCGTCGTGACCGAAAGCGTGTTCGCGATCCCGGGCATCGGTCGGCTCACGGTCGATGCGATCCTCCGTCGCGACTACCCGATCATCCAGGCGGTGATCCTGCTGTTCTCGGCGATCTACGTGCTGGTGAACCTCGTGATCGACATCTGCTACATCCTGCTCGACCCGAGGATTCGCTACTGATGGCCGTCGCCAAGCCCGGGATTGCTCGCGACGGCACCGCGATCGGCTCCGGTCTGCGGTGGCTGCGGCGGCATCCGACGGTGCTGACGGGGCTCTTGATCCTCCTCGCCATGGTGCTGATCGCGCTGTTCGCCCCGCTGGTCGCAACGCACGATCCGATGCGCCTCAATCCGCTCAACCGGCTGCAGCCGCCGTCCGCCGACCACTGGTTCGGCACGGACCATCTGGGCCGCGACGTCTTCTCGCGAACGCTCTACGGCACGCGCATCTCGCTGATCGTGGGGTTCACCGTCGCGGTGCTCGCCTGCGGGATCGGCATGGTGATCGGCCTGCTCGCCGGCTTCGTCCGGCTGGTCGACACGGTGGTCATGCGGGTGATGGACGGGCTCATGGCGATCCCGGCCATCCTGCTCGCGATCGCCTTCGTGGCCATCACCCGTTCCAGCGTCTGGACGGTCATCGTCGCGGTGACGATCCCGGAAATCCCACGCGTGGTGCGCCTCGTGCGGGGCGTGGTCCTAACCCTGCGCGAGCAGCTCTTCGTCGACGCGGCGGTGTCGCTGGGCGCCAAGCTGCCGCGCATCCTGTTCGTGCACATCATGCCCAACACGCTGGCACCGTTGATCGTGCAGGCGACCTACGTCTGCGCCTCGGCGATCATCATCGAGGCGATCCTGTCCTTCCTCGGCGCCGGCACGCCGCCGGCCGTACCGAGTTGGGGCAACATGATGGCCGAGGGCCGCACCTACGTGACGGTGGCCTGGTGGCTCCTGCTGTTTCCTGGCCTCTTCCTCAGTCTCGTGGTCCTGTCCGTGAACCTGTTGGGTGACGGCCTGCGGGAGACTCTCGATCCACGGCTGCGCAAGCAGGCGCGGCACGAATGAGGCAAGTCGTACCCGACGCCGCCGCCGGCAACGGGGCCGCTCCCCCGACTTCAGCGGCGGCACTGGTCGCGGTCGAGCGCTTGACGGTCGTGTTTCCGACCGAGGACGGCGACGTCACCGCGGTGGACGACGTCTCCTGGCACATCGACCGCGGCGAAACCCTGGCGCTGGTCGGGGAATCGGGTTCCGGCAAGTCGGTCTCGGCCTTGAGCCTGCTCAGGCTCAACGAACTCGGCGGCGGCCGCATCAGCCATGGCCGGATCCGCTTCCGTCGTCGTGGCGGGGCCATCGTCGACCTCGTCGAGCAGCCCGAGCCGGTGCTGCGCGACATCCGCGGCAACGAGATCGCGATGGTCTTCCAGGAGCCGATGACCAGCCTCAACCCGGTCTTCACCATCGGCTATCAGATCATCGAGGCGGTGCGGCTGCACCAGGGCAAGAGCCAGCAGGAGGCGCAGCGCATCGCCTTCGACATGCTCGAGCTGGTGCGCATGCCGGAGGCGAAGAAGCGCATCGACGAGTTTCCGCATCAACTCTCGGGCGGCATGCGCCAGCGTGCGATGATCGCCATGGCGCTCGCCTGCCGGCCGGCACTGCTCATCGCCGACGAGCCGACCACCGCCCTCGACGTCACCATTCAGGCGCAGATCCTGGACCTCATCAAGACGTTGCAGCGCGAGATCGGCATGGCGGTGCTGTTCATCACCCACGACATGGGGGTGGTGGCGGAGATGGCCGACCGCGTGGTGGTGATGCGAGACGGCCGGACGGTGGAGGCGGCGTCGGTCGATGACGCCTTTCACCGTCCCCAGCACCCCTACACCAAGGCCTTGCTCGCCGCCGTCCCACGCATCGGGGCGATGCGCGGGCAGACCACACCCTCGCGCTTCGAGCAGATCGAGACACCCGGCAGCGAAGCCAGGGGTGCCGTCGAGTCCGCCCGCCGGCGCGCGGACGTGGTGGCGGCGAACGGCCCGCTCCTTCGAGTGGACGGCTTGGTGACGCGCTTTCCGATCCGCGGCGGGCTCCTCGGCCGCCCCCGCGCGGCCGTCCACGCGGTCGAGAACGTGTCCTTCGCGCTCGCCGCCGGGGAGACGCTGGCGCTGGTCGGCGAGAGTGGCTGCGGCAAGTCGACCACGGCGCGGACCGTCCTGCGCCTGCAGGAGCCGACCCGGGGCAGCGTGGTCTTCGGCGGGCGCGACATCACCCAGCTCGGCCGCCACGCCATGGAGCCGGTGCGGCGGCAAATGCAGATGATCTTTCAGGACCCCTACGCCTCGTTGAACCCGCGGCTGACCGCAGCCGATCTGGTTGGCGAACCTTTGCGCATCCACGGCCTCGCCCGCGGCAGCGAGCTGCGGGACCGGGTCGCCGAACTCCTGCGCCGGGTGGGGCTCTTGCCGGAGCATGCCCGCCGCTATCCGCACCAGTTTTCGGGCGGCCAGCGCCAACGGCTCTGCATCGCCCGAGCGCTGAGCCTCAACCCGAGCCTGATCATCGCCGACGAGGCCGTCTCCGCTCTCGACGTGTCGATCCAAGCGCAGATCGTGAACCTCATGATGGACCTCCAAGACGAGTTCCACATGTCGTACCTGTTCGTCTCCCACGACCTCGCCGTGGTCGAGCGCGTCAGCCATCGCGTAGCGGTGATGTATCTGGGCGAGATCGTCGAACTCGGACCGCGGGCGGCGATCTTCGACGACCCGCGCCATCCCTACACCAGGAAGTTGCTCGCCGCGGTACCGGTCGCCGACCCGCGGCAACGGCGCCGTCAGACGAACCTCATGACCGACGAGATCCCGTCGCCCGTGCGGCCCTGGGGTTTCGAGCCCGAAGCCCTGCCGCTCGAGGAGGTCGCACCGGGGCATTTCGTCCAACCGCCCCGCGGCTGAGGCGGGGTGGGCTCGCCACTGCATTCACCAACGGAGAGACGACGATGAGACGAGGTAGCGACAAGCTCTTGGCCACGGCCGCCGGCGCCTGGCTGCTCGTCGGCATGGCCGGTCCGGCCGCCGCCGAGACGATCGTGCGGATCGTGCCGCAGGCGGATCTGCGCAACGTCGATCCGGTGTGGACCACGGCTGCGATCACGCAGAACCACGGCTACATGATCTACGACATGCTGTTCGCGCTCGACGGCGAGTTGCAGCCGCAGCCGCAGATGGTCGACACTTGGACGGTGAGCGACGACGACCTGCTCTGGACCTTCACCCTGCGCGAGGGGCTTCTGTTCCACGACGGCTCGCCGGTGGAGGCGAAGGATGCGGTCGCCTCCATCCAGCGATGGTCGGTCAAGCGCGCCGACGGCCAAGCGCTCATGTCGCGCGTCGACGAGATCGTGGCGGTCGACGAGCGCACCTTCGAGATCCGGCTCGCCGAGCCGTTCGGGCCGATGCTCCAGGTGCTCGCCAACCCGACCCTGCCCCTGCCGGTGATGCGCGAGCAGGAAGCGCTGACGGACCCGGACGAGCAGGTAACGACGATGATCGGCTCGGGGCCGTTCGTCTTCTCCGACGACGAGTGGGTGCCGGGCGACCGCGTCGTCTATCGCAAGTTCGAGGACTATGTGCCGCGCGACGAGCCGGCGAGCGGCTTCGCCGGCGGCAAGGTGGTCCACGTCGATCGGGTGGACTGGATCTACATTCCGGACACCAACACGGCCACGCAGGCGCTGATCGCGGGCCAGGTCGACGTCTACGAGGTGCCGCCGATGGACCTCCTGCCGATGCTCGACGCCGACCCCAACATCACCGTCGCCGTGCTCGACCCGCTCGGCAAGATGGGGCACATCCGGCCGAACTTCCTCTATCCGCCGTTCAACGACGCGCGCGCACGGCAGGCCCTTCAACTGCTCGTCGACCAGCGCGAGTTCCTGGCGGCTCAGGTCGGCAACCCGGAATACGAGATCGTCTGCTACGCCGTGTTCATGTGCAACTCGCCGTTCGAGACCGACGCGCATGCCGAACCGTGGATGCAGCGCGATCCGGAGCGGGCGCGCGAACTCTTGGCGGAAGCTGGCTACGATTTCGAGCAGCCGATCGTGGTCATGCTGCCGACCGACCAGCAGATCATCTACAACAACATGCTGGTGATGGTCGGCGCGCTGCAGGAGATCGGTGTCAACGTCGACGCTCAGGCGATGGATTGGTCGACCCTGACCACCCGGCGCACGCGCGACGACGATCCGGCGACGTCGCCGAACGTGGGCTGGCACCTCTTCCCGACGTGGTGGACCGGCGTGCCGATGTCCAGCCCGCTCACCAGCCCGCCGTTGGTCGCGAGCGGCGACCGCGCGACGGCGTGGTTCGGCTGGCCCGAGGACGAGGAGTTGGAGCGGCTGCGCGTCTCCTTCATGGACGCGACGGGCCATGACGCGCAGATGGAGGTGATCGACGCGATTCACAAGCGCTTCTACGAATTCTTCCCGTACATCAACACGGGCCAGTTCCTGTCGCCGGTGGCGTGGCGCAACGAGGTGCAGGACGTGCCGGATGCCCTGCTCTTTACCGCCTGGAATCTGACCAAGAACTGAGACGCCGAGGACGCCGCTCGATGCTGGCCGGCTCGAGCGGCGTCGTCGGTGGCGGTTGCCGAGCGAGCACTGCCCGATGCGGGCGTGACCCCGACCCTTCGTGAAGCGGGTTGGGTGGCGTGTCGCGGCGACCTCTCGAGCGCTTCCCGCAAAGCTGGGATCGATCGTCGTGTGCGTGTCGTCCAGGGGATCGGGGACGGTCCGGGCGCTTCCTCCAAGTCCGGGGACCGACGCGAAACGAAGGGCGTAGTGGGCGGCCGTACAGGATCGCCAGGAGGTTGCCGACGCTCGCCGAGCGCAACGCGAGCGGCAAGCCTGGTCGTGTCCCGCGGGTTGGTTTAGCTGGCCGAGGCGCTCCGGCCATGGTCGGCCGTTTCGGCTCTGCGGCATGGGCAGGCAGGGGGTGGGATCATCGGCGATGGCGGCAGTGGCGGCGATGGTTTCGGGCGGGATGGAGCGGGCACGCTGGACGGCCCGTTCGTCGTTCGGCTGGAGCGGGCGGGCGCCGACGAGGCGGACGATGGCAGCCCCGTTCGAAACGATGGCGGGTGGACCTTGGCGGGCTGCGCTCCGGGGAAGCTCGGGCAGGCGAGGACGCCGGTCTCGGCCTCGTCCATCAGCGCCGAGAGCGTCGGCAGCGTCGGGCGGATCTGGTCGGCGACGCTGCGCGGCTGCGCCTTGGCGGCCGGCTCGGTCTCCTGGGCGAAGGTCGTGGCGACGAAAGCCGACGCGACCCGGCCGTTCCGGCGAACCCTCACGTCGGTGGCGTCGATCCGCCGGGCTCCCCACGCGGCCCGCCCCGCTGCGCCACCCGTTGGGGCACGGCCCTTGGTGCCAGACCCGTTGTGTGCGAAACGGAGGTCCCATACCGTGGGAGCGGGTTCCCGGGGGACGAGATGAGTGTGCTGACCGAGACGCTCTCGGCCTGGATCGCCGGGATGGCGGCCCGGCCCCTGCCGGCGGCGGTCGCGGCCCGGACCGGCGAACTCGTGCTCGACGGCACGGGCGCGCTGGTCGCCGCCTGCCACCGCGACGTCTCCACCGGCCGGCGGATCGCCGCCTTCGTGCGCGCGGAAGGCGGGCAGCCGCGCGCCTCGGTGGTCGGCCAGGGCTTCAAGTCCTCGCTCGCCGGTGCGGCACTCGCCAACGGCACCATGGGCTATGCCTGCGACGTCGAGCCCCATCACCCGCAGGGCATCCTGCACCCCATTGCCGTGATGGTCCCGGCCGCACTCGCCCTCGCCGAGCATCGCGACCTTTCGGGCGAGGCGTTCCTGAAGGCGGTCGCCGTCGGTTGCGAGGTGACCTATCGCCTCTCGATCGCCCTCGGGCCGGCCGAGCAATATGCCTTGGGTTTCCATCCCTCGGCCGTCTGCGGATGCTTCGGCGCGGCCGCCGCGGCGGCGACGCTGCTCGGACTCGACGAGGAGGCCGTCGAGCGAGCCCTCGGCCTTGCCGCATGCCAAGCGTCCGGGCTGATGGCCTGGGAGAGCGATGCGAGTGAGCACGCGCGGCCCTTCCAGATGGGCATGGCGGCCCGCAACGGCATCACCGCAGCGCTGCTCGCAGCGGACGGCTTCGGCGGACCTCGACGGGTCTTCGACGGCGCGCATTCTCCCTTCCACGCCTTCAGTCGCGATCCGTCGCCGCAACGGCTGGTGGAGGCCCTTGGCGAGCGCTTCGACGGGATCATGCAGCTCGCCATCAAGCCCTATCCCTGCGTCGCCTTCCTGCATCCGGCCCTCGACCTCCTGGCGCGGATGATGGCGGCGGGCCGCATCGAGGTGGAGCACATCCGCCGTCTGACCATGCGCTTCGCCAGAGCCGGGATTCATTGCGTCGACGGCAATCCCTTGAAGAGTCATTGCGCGCAGTACGTCCTCGCGGTGGCCGCCGCCGGCGGTGGGCTCCAGGTGCGCGATCTCTTCGTCGATCGGCGGGAAAGCGATCGGGCCGTCCGCGAGACCAGCGGGCGGATCGCCGTCGAGGCGGACGATGGAGAACTCGCGGCCCGTTTCCCCGAGGCCTACGCAACCGAACTCGTGCTCGAACTCGCAAGCGGCGAGGTCAGGCGAGGCCGCAACGACGTCGCGAGGGGCTACCCGCAAACGCCCTTGCGTGCCGAGGAGATCGACTCGAAGTTTCGCGGCCTCGTCGGCAGCGTGGCCGATCCGGAGCGGACCGAGCAGTTGTTCCGGACGCTGCGGTCGCTCGCGTCGCTGCCGACCGTCCGGCCACTCGCCGATCAGTTGCGCACCATTCGAGCAGAACATGTCGACGCCTAGCGTCCGCGACACCGGCCGGCAGCCGCTCACCATCGCGCTCGCCGGCTTCGGCACGGTGGGCCAGGAGCTCGCGCACCGGCTGACGGATGGTGTCATCCCCGAGGCGCGGCTGGTCGCCATTTCGGCGCTCGACCTCGACAAGGCGCGGCGCAATGCCGAAGCCCTGGTACCGAGGCCGGCGGTGGTGACGGTGGCCGAGCTGCCGGCCCATGCCGAAGTGGTGGTGGAGTGCGCCACCGGAGCCGCCTTTCCCGAGATCGCCCGGCTGGTGCTCGAGGCAGGGCGGACGCTGGTGCCGGTGAGCGTCGGCGCGCTCGCCTCCAACCCCGAGATCGTCGAGCTCGCGCGCCGCCATGGCGGGCGCATCCGCATCGCCAGCGGCGCCATGCTCGGGCTCGATGCCGTCCGCGGTGCCGCCGAAGGCGATCTTCGGAGTGTACGCCTGACCTCCCGAGTGCGACCGGACTCGCTCGTCGCCGAAGCCTACGTCATCGAGTGTGGCTTCGACTTCCGGACGCCGCCGACCGAGCCGATCAAGGTCTTCGAGGGTAGCGCTGGCGATGCCGCACGCGCCTTTCCGAACCACTTCAACGTCGCGGTGACGTTGGGCCTCGCCGGGCTGGGCCTCGATCGCACCGCGGTCGAGGTCTGGGCCGATCCGACCGTTCCCGGCGCGATCCACCACGTCGAGGTCGAGGCCGACCACATCGGTCTCTCGATGACCAGCCGCAATCGCCCCTCGGCAACCAACCCCCGGACCAGCCGCAGCGTCGCGCCGAGCGTGCTGGCGGCGCTGCGCAGCCTGTCCTCGCCGCTGCAGATAGGAAGCTGATGCAGGCCCGGCGTCCGGGTTGATCGTTCGTTGACCGGCGCCTAGCATCGCGATGTTCGGCATGGCTGGTCCGCCGGACCCACGAGAAGGGCCCCTTACGGGCCTCCGACAAAGGGGAGCTAACGATGACGACCAAAGGGACCATCAGCGCCCGCCTGTTGGGCTTGGGCGCGGGCCTCATGCTGGCCGCCGGGGTGGCAGCCGTCCCCCACGCCGCCAACGGACAGATGGCCGAACCCGAGAGCCAGTTCCTCTCGCTCGGCACCTCGACCGTCGGCGGCACGTGGTATCCCTTGGGGGGTGCCATGGCGAGCGTGATCAGCGGGGCCTATTCGCAGCTCAACGTCACCGCCGAGGTCACCGGCGGCACCCTCGACAACCTCCGGCTGATGCGCGGCGGCCATCTCGAGTTGGCCCTTTCCACCAAC
>JBJHBG010000120.1:0-13465 GCA_050485385.1 Geminicoccaceae bacterium
CCCGCACGCCGGGCACGGCGCGCTTCGCCGCGTCGCCGAAGCGCCCGGCCGCGAGCGCGCCCTCGTCGGCGGTCGCGAGCGCGGCATCGGCCTCGATCCGCTCGCCCGTGTCGAGGTCGACGCCCGTGGCCCTGCCGCCTGCGACGCGGATCGCCGCGACGCCGGTGCCGTAGCGGAAGCGGGCGCCGAGCCCCTCCGCGACGGCGGCGAGCGTGCGGGCGAGCCCGTGCATCCCACCCTCGACCATCCACACACCCTCCTGCTCGACGTGGGCAACGAGCATCAGCGTGGCCGGTGCCTGGAAGGGCGAGGCGCCGCAATAGGTCGCGTAGCGACCGAAGAGCTGGCGCAGGCGTGGGTCGTGGAAGTGCTCGCCGAGTGCGGTCCAAAGCCGGGTGAAGGGCGTGATGCCCCAGAGTGCTGCGAGGCCCTGCGGCAGGACGCGGCGGGTGAGCCCGAGCACGCTCGGTCGCTCGGCCCGCACGAACGTCGCATCCAGCGTCTCGAAGATCGCCCGGCTGCGGGCGCAGAAGCTGCGAAAGCCCCGCGCGTCCGCCGCACCGGCGAAGGTGCCGATGGCCTCGGCCGAGCGCTCGACGTCGGCGAAGAGATCGAGCCGGCTGCCGTCCGGCCAGGCGTGTCGGGCGAGGGTGACCATCGGCCGCACGTCGAGATGGCGGTGCAGCGCGGTCCCGGCATCGGCCAACAGGTCGTCGAACACCGACTTCATGGTGAAGACCGTGGGGCCCGCGTCGAGCCGGGCACTGCCGATGCGCAGCTCGCGCATCTTGCCGCCGGGGGCTGCCGCCCGCTCGATCACCAGCACGTCGACGTCCCGGCGCGCGAGATCGACGGCAGCGGCGAGACCGCCGATGCCGGCGCCGATGACGACCGCCCGCGTCCGTCGCATGCGCCTTCGTTGCTCCTCTCCGCTGTTGCCGAATGGTACCGGCTGCGTACTGTCCATAAAACGTGACATTCATAAATGACAACGATACCTTACACATCGAAAGCCGTTCGGGAGGCGGAGCATGGTTCTGATCAGGCGCATCGAGCAGACCCTCGAGGCTGCGGTCGATCGGGCCGGTGGGGCCGGCTGCCCCCCCAAGCTCGCTGCCGCCATGCGCCATGCCGTGTTTTCGGGCGGCGCTCGGGTCCGGCCGCGACTGTGCCTCGCGGTCGCCCACGCCTGCGGCGACGACCGGCCGGACCTCACCGACGCGGCTGCGGCCGCCATCGAGATCCTGCACTGCGCCTCCCTCGTCCACGACGATCTGCCCTGCTTCGACGATGCGGCCACGCGCCGCGGCCAGCCCTCGGTGCATGCCGCTTTCGGCGAGCCGGTCGCGGTGCTGGCCGGCGACGCGCTGATCGTGCTGGCCTTCGAGACTCTGGCCCGCACGGTCGAAGCCGCACCGACGCGGGCGGCCCGCCTCCTCGCGTCGGTCGCCCGCTCGGTCGGGGGGCCCGCCGGTATCGTCGCTGGCCAAGCCTGGGAGAGCGAGCCCCTGGCCGTGTTGCAGACCTACCAGCGGGCCAAGACGGGCTCGCTCTTCGTTGCGGCCACCGCCTGCGGTGCCGCCGCCGCCGGCGCCGATCCGGCGGCGTGGGAGGCGTTGGGCGAGCGGTTGGGCGAGGCCTATCAGGTTGCCGACGACCTGCACGACGCCGCCGCCGACGCCCTGGAGATGGGCAAGCCGGTCGGCCAGGACAGCGTTCATGCGCGACCGAGCGCGGCGCTGGAACTCGGCGTCGCGGGCGCCGTCGACCGCCTGGAGCGCTTGGTTGCGGGTGCCATTCAGGCGATTCCGCCCTGTCGCGGCGCCGGCGATCTCGAAGCCCTGGTCAAGCAGGAGGCAAGGCGGCTCTTGCCCAAGAGCCTCGCCCGTACGGCCGCCGCCTGACGGGCGGCGAGGATGGCCGCGGCAGCGCCGCCGGCCGGCGGTAGCTTGATCGAGCGTTGGTTCGCTTGGCGCGACCGGCTGTTGGGCGATCCTCGCTTCCAGCGCTGGGCGGCACGTTTTCCTCTGACCCGCCGCGTCGCCGAGCGCCGCTCGCGCGAGTTGTTCGACCTCTGCGCCGGCTTCGTCTACTCCCAGGTTCTGCTCGCCTGCGTGCGGTTGCGGCTGTTCGACGCACTGGCGGCGGGGCCGTGCACGCTCGCCGAACTGGCGCGGCGCCTGGGTCTTGCCGAGGATGCGGCGGCCCGGCTGCTCGACGCCGCCGTCTCGCTGCGTCTCGTCCGCGACGCCGGCCGCGGACGCTACGGCCTCGGCGATCTCGGGGCGGCGCTGCGCGCCAATCCCGGCGTCGTCGCCATGATCGAGCACCACCCGCTGCTCTACGCCGATCTCGCCGACCCGGTGGCACTCCTGCGCCGCGAGCGGGGTGAGGGGCGGCTCCAGGACTATTGGGCCTATGCCGGCGCGGGCGAGCCGGGCTCGCTCGACGAGCCGGAGGTCGCCGCCTACTCGGCACTGATGTCGGCCTCGCAGCCGCTCGTCTCCGGCGACGTGCTCGACGCCTACGACTTTTCCCGCCACCGCTGCCTGCTCGACGTGGGTGGGGGCGAAGGGGGCTTCCTGCGGGCGGTCGGGGCGAGGGTGCCAACGCTCGACCTTTGGCTGTTCGACCTGCCGTCGGTTGCCCGCCGGGCCGACGCGCACCTCGCCGCCGCCGGCTACGGGGCACGGGTGCGCACCTTCGGCGGCAGCTTCCTCGAGGACGAACTGCCCAAGGGCGCCGACGTCGTCTCGCTCGTGCGCATCGTCCACGACCACGACGATGCCGCCGTACGCGTGTTGCTCGGGGCCGTGCATCGCGCGCTGCCGCCGGGCGGCACCCTCGTCCTGGCCGAGCCGATGGCCGGGACCAAAGGCGCCGAGCCGATGGGGGCCGCCTATTTCGGCTTCTACCTTTGGGCCATGGGGTCGGGCCGCGCCCGTCGCCCGGAGGAGCTGGAGGCGCTGCTCCAGGAGGCCGGCTTCGGGGCCGTCCGCCGCGTTGCGACCGCCCGGCCGATGCTCACACGCCTGCTCGTCGCGGAGCGGTCGACATGACGGGATGGAGTGTAAGTGTTGCTTGACAACTCTTATCGTAAAGTTACCGTGACATCCGCGGTGTCTGCCTCGATCGGGGTCGGCACGCCGGTTGGGAGGCCGTGGATGAACACTCTTGCCGTCGTCATCGAGGCTCCGGAGCGCTTGGCGCTCACTGCGGTCGAGCTCGAAGCGGCCGGCACCGACGACGTCGTCGTGGACGTCGAGTGGAGTGGCATCAGCACTGGCACCGAGCGGCTTCTGTGGTCCGGTCGGATGCCGCCCTTCCCGGGTATGGGCTACCCCCTGGTTCCCGGTTACGAATCGGTCGGTCGCGTCACTGCCGCCGGCGCGGCCTCGGGCCGGCGGATCGGCGAGCGCGTGTTCGTGCCCGGTGCGCGCTGCTTCGGTGCGGTCCGCGGCCTGTTCGGCGGCGCCGCGGCACGGGTCGTGGTGCCGGGCGCCCGGGTGGTGCCGGTCGACGACGGTCTCGGGGAAAGCGGCGTCCTGTTGGCGCTTGCCGCCACCGCCTACCACGCCATCGAGAAGGCCGAGCGTCCCATCGACCTCGTGGTCGGTCACGGTGTGCTCGGCCGCCTGCTCGCCCGCACCGCCATCGCCCTCGGCCAGCCCGCCCCCGTGGTCTGGGAACGCGACGAGGTGCGCGCCCGAGGCAACGACGGCTACACCGTGCTGCGGCCGGAAGCCGACGAGCGCAGCGACCATCGCTGCATCGTCGACGTCAGCGGCGACGCCGCCGTGCTCGACGAGCTGATCCAGCGCCTGGCGCCCGGCGGCCGCATCGTGTTGGCCGGCTTCTACGCCGAGCCCGTGCGCTTCGCGTTTCCGCCGGCCTTCATGCGCGAGGCCGAAATCGTCGTCGCCGCCGAGTGGCGCATGCCGGACCTCGATGCCGTCAAGGCGCTCGTCGAGGCCGGCCGCCTGCGGCTCGACCACCTCATCAGCCATCGGCGTCGAGCGACCGATGCGCCCGCCGCCTACGCCACGGCGTTCGGCGATCCGGCCTGTCTGAAGATGGTGCTGGACTGGAGACAGTGCTCTTGAAGGGGGACACCATGACACTCGCCGCCACCAAGTCCGTGGACGCGCGCACCGCGCGCCTGCGCGCCGAAGCGGCCCAGGGTCCGGACCCGATCCCCGTGACGCCTGCGACCAAAGAGACGCAGGTGATCGCCATCTACGGCAAGGGCGGGATCGGCAAGAGCTTCACCCTCTCCAATCTCAGCTACATGATGGCGCAGCAGGGCAAGCGCGTGCTCTTGATCGGCTGCGATCCGAAGAGCGACACGACCTCGTTGCTCTTCGGCGGACGCTCCTGCCCAACCATCATCGAAACCTCGTCGAAGAAGACGCTGGCCGGCGATCAGGTCCGGATCGAGGACGTCTGCTTCAAGCGCGACGGCGTGTTCGCAATGGAGTTGGGCGGCCCCGAGGTCGGCCGCGGCTGCGGCGGGCGCGGCATCATTCACGGCTTCGAGCTGTTGGAGAAGCTGGGCTTCCACGACTGGGACTTCGACTACGTGCTCCTCGACTTCCTGGGTGACGTGGTCTGCGGCGGCTTCGGCCTGCCGATTGCCCGCGACATGTGTCAGAAGGTCATCGTCGTCGGCTCCAACGACCTGCAATCGCTCTACGTTGCCAACAACGTCTGCTCAGCGGTCGACTACTTCCGCAACATGGGCGGCAACGTCGGCGTCGCCGGTCTGGTGATCAACAAGGACGACGGCACCGGCGAGGCCCAGGCCTTCGCCGATGCCGTCGGCATTCCGGTCCTCGCGGCCATCCCGGCCGACGAGGACATCCGCCGCAAGAGCGCCAACTACGAGATCGTCGGCAAGCCCGGCGGCCGCTGGGCGCCGCTGTTCGAGGAACTGGCGACCCAGGTCGCCGAAGCGCCGCCGATGCGGCCGACGCCCTTGAACCAGGACGGCTTGCTCAACCTGTTCACCGCCGACGCGGTCGGCCGCGACGTGGTCCTGCAACCGGCGTCGATGGAGGACATGTGCGGCAAGCATGCGGTCCAGAAGCCGACCCTCGAGGTCGTCTACGACGACGTCTGACCCGGCAAAGGACCCAGCATGACCCTCATCCGCACCCGAAATCAGCCGGCCCCAGGTGCCGCCGAAGTCGTCTACGACGACGCCGGCACGGCGCCCGTGGTCGAGCCGTCGGCGGCGGTGGAACCGACGCCGGTCGCCGCCGGCGACGGCATCGGCTGCCACGGCGGCAAGGCGCAGCTCGAGGCGGCGGCGCGGGCGAGCGGCGCCAGCGAGACGCTCGACCGTTATGCCGCCGACTACCCGGTCGGGCCGCACGACCGGCCGCAGAGCATGTGCCCGGCCTTCGGCTCGCTGCGGGTGGGGCTGCGCATGCGGCGGACGGCGACGGTGCTGTCGGGTTCGGCCTGCTGCGTCTATGGCCTGACGTTCACCTCGCACTTCTATGGCGCCCGGCGGCCGGTCGGCTACGTGCCGTTCAACTCCGAGACGCTGGTGACGGGCAAGTTGTTCGAGGACATCCGGGCGGCGGTCTACGACCTCGCCGACCCCGCGCTCTACGATACGGTGGTCGTCACCAATCTGTGCGTTCCCACCGCTTCGGGTGTGCCGCTCCGGCTGCTGCCGAAGGAGATCAACGGCGTGCGCATCGTCGGCATCGACGTGCCGGGCTTCGGTGTGCCGACCCATGCCGAGGCCAAGGACGTGCTCGCCGGGGCGATGCTGCACTACGCCCGGCAAGAAGCCGAGGCTGGCCCGGTGATGGCGCCGCGCGGCGGGCGGGCGCAGAAGCCCACGGTCACGCTGCTGGGCGAGATGTTCCCGGCCGACCCGGTCGGCATCGGCATGATGCTGGAGCCCTTGGGGCTCGCCCAGGGGCCGGTCGTGCCGACCCGCGAGTGGCGCGAGCTCTATGCGGCGCTCGACTGCGCCGCGGTCGCCGCCATCCATCCCTTCTACACGGCCTCGATCCGCGAGTTCGAGGCGGCGGGCCGGCCGATCGTCGGCTCCGCGCCGGTCGGGGTGGAGGGCACGGCGGCCTGGCTCGAGGCCATCGCCAACACCTGCAACGTCGAGGCGGCCAAGCTCGACGCGGCCAAGGCGAAGATCCTGCCGGCGATCCAAGGCGCTCTGGCGGCGAAGCCGATCCGGGGCCGGATCACGCTGTCCGGCTACGAGGGGTCGGAACTTCTGGTCGCACGCCTGTTGATCGAGAGCGGCGCCGACGTCCGCTACGTCGGCAGCGCTTGTGCCAAGTCGCCCTGGTCCGCCGCCGACCGCGAGTGGCTGGAGGCCAAGGGCGTCCAAGTTCGGTTCCGGGCCTCGCTGGAGCAGGACCTCGCCGCCGTCGACGAATTCGCCCCCGACCTCGCCATCGGCACGACGCCCGTGGTGCAGAAGGCGAAGGAGCGGGCCATCCCCGGCCTCTACTTCACCAACCTGATCTCCGCCCGCCCGCTGATGGGGCCGGCCGGTGCCGGCTCGCTCGCCGAGGTGGTGAACGCCGCCATCGAGAAGAAGGGGCGGTTCGATGCCATGCGGACGTTCTTCGACGGCGTCGGCACCGGCCATGCCACCGGCATCTGGGAAGACGTGCCGCGCGACCGGCCGGCCTTCCGCGAGAAGCAGAAGAAGCTGATGGCCCGCAATGCCGCGCCCAAGACCACGACGCAGGATCTCGGCTGATGTTGATCATCGACCACGATCGCGCCGGCGGCTACTGGGGCTCGGTCTACGTCTTCACGGCGATCAAGGGCCTGCAGGTGATCATCGACGGCCCGGTGGGCTGCGAGAACCTGCCGGTGACTTCGGTCCTGCACTACACCGACGCGCTGCCGCCGCACGAACTGCCGATCGTCGTCACCGGGCTCGGCGAGGAGGAACTCGGCCAGCACGGCACCGAGGATGCCATGCGGCGCGCGCATCGGACCCTCGATCCGGACCTGCCGAGCGTGGTGGTGACCGGCTCCATCGCCGAGATGATCGGCGGCGGCGTCACCCCGCAGGGCACCTCGATCCAGCGTTTCCTGCCGCGGACCATCGACGAGGACCAGTGGCAGAGCGCCGACCGGGCGCTGTTCTGGCTGTGGAGCGAGTACGGCCTGAAGCGCGGCGCCAAGCCGGGGCGGAAGAAGGCCCGGCCCGAGAGCGCCAAGCCCCGCGTCAACATCGTCGGCCCGATCTACGGCACCTTCAACATGCCGTCCGATCTTGCCGAGATCCGCCGGTTGATCGAGGGCATCGGCGCCGAGGTGAACCTGGTGTTCCCGCTCGGCAGTCACCTCGAGGACGTGCCGAAGCTGGTCGATGCCGACGTCAACGTCTGCCTGTACCGCGAATTCGGCCGCGCCTTGTGCGAGGGGCTGGAGCGCCCCTACCTCCAGGCGCCGATCGGGCTGCACAGCACGACCAAGTTCCTGGAAACGCTGGGCGAGCTGCTGGGCCTCGACCCGCAGCCGTTCATCGAGCGCGAGAAGCACACCACGATCAAGCCGCTCTGGGACTTGTGGCGCTCGGTGACGCAAGACTTCTTCGGCACGGCCAGCTTCGGCATCGTCGCCAGTGAGACCTATGCCCGCGGCGTGCGGCACTTCCTCGAGACGGAGCTGGGCTTTCCCTGCACCTTCGCCTACGCCCGTCGCGCCGGGGTGAAGCCGGACAACCACGCCGTCCGCCAAGCGATCCGCGAGCGTACGCCGCTGATCGTGTTCGGCAGCTACAACGAGCGCATGTATCTCGCCGAGATGGGCTCGAAAGCCGGCTACATCCCGGCTTCGTTCCCGGGTGCCATCATCCGCCGCCACACCGGTACACCCTTCATGGGCTACGCCGGCGCCACCTACCTGGTGCAGGAGGTGTGCAACGGCCTGTTCGACGCGCTGTTCCACATCCTGCCGCTCGGCACCGACCTCGATGCGGTCGAGCCGACGCCCTCGCGGCTGCACGAGGAACTGCCGTGGGACGAGGACGCCAAGCGGCAGTTCGACGACCTCGTCGAGACCTTCCCGATCCTGACCCGCATCTCGGCCGCCAAGCGGCTGCGCGACGCCGCGGAACAGTCGGCGCGCAACGCCGGCGAGGACCGCGTGAGCGCCGCCCGGGTCGAGGTCGCCCGTTCCAAGCTCGCGCAAGGACGAGCCGCATGAGGCGGTTCGTCGAGCGCGACATCCAGTCGTCGCGCGGTGGCGCTCGCCACCGATCGTCCGTCGCGGCCCTTGCCGCGACCATCGCTGGCCGCGAGGCCGTCAACCAGGGTGGGGTACCATGGCTGCAGTAGCGACACATCCGGTCTCGTTGACCAAGGTGCGGCGGGAGAAGGCGCGGGAATTCCGCCTGATCCTGGTTGCGGCCTTCGTCTACTTCCTGCTGGTCGCCTGCGTCGCACGGCTTTTGCCGCGCGCTTGGCGACCCAGTCTGCCGCCGACGGACGGCCGGCGGTCGATCATCGGCGAGGCCAAGGCCCTCGCCGGCACCTTCGTTCCGTTCGCCTTCATGCGCTAGGGCGCGATCCCTTCGCTCCCCTCGAACCCGGTCGCCCTCGCGGGGGCGGCGGGTGCGGAGGGGCGATCCCCGCCGCGGGGGCAATCGCGGCAGTCGATCCCCGCCGCGCGGGACGAGCGCGGTAACGGCTGAGAGGGCCATCATCCGGAGACTACAGATATGGCTACCGATGTTGACAAGAGGGCAGGCTCCCTCACGGGGCTGACCGAAAGCGAGGCGCAGGAGTTCCACGGGATCTTCATGAAGAGCTTCATGATCTTCGTGGGCGTCGCGGTCGTGGCGCACCTCCTCGTCTGGCTGTGGCGTCCCTGGCTCTGAGCCTCGGCCCCATCAAGCGGCGCGTTGGCGACCCCCCGCAGCGCGCTCACCTACGGAGACGGAACCTATGCATAAGATTTGGCTGCTTTTCGACCCCAGGCGGACGCTCGTGGCGCTGTTCGCCTTCCTTTTCACCCTGGCGCTGCTGATCCACTTCATCCTGCTCAGCACCGACAAGTACAACTGGATCGAAGGATCGGTCGCCCCGAGCGTCACGGCGGCGATGTCGGTCCTGACCGTCTAGGGCATCGCCTCCGAGATCGGTCCACGGCGGCAGCGGGTTCGAGCCATTCGGTATCCCCGGCTCCTCCCGCTGCCGGGACCGCTTCGAGGAGGCCGCCCGTTCCGGGCAAAGAGACCGGAGGAAACAACGATGGCCATGCTCAGTTTTGAGAAGAAATACCGCGTCCGCGGAGGGACGCTGCTTGGCGGAGATCTGTTCGACTTCTGGGTGGGGCCATTCTATGTCGGCTTCTTCGGGATAACGACGATCTTCTTCACGGCGTTGGGCACCGCCTTGATTTTCTGGGGTGCCGCGATCGGGCCGACCTGGAATCCCTGGACGATCAACATCGCGCCGCCCGATCTGAGTTACGGGCTGGCGATGGCCCCGCTCAAGGAGGGCGGGCTCTGGCAGCTCATCACCATCTGCGCCATCGGCGCCTTCGTGTCGTGGGCGCTGCGCCAGGCGGAGATCTCCAAGAAGCTCGGCATGGGGTACCACATCCCCATCGCCTTCAGCGTCGCCATCTTCGCCTACGTGACCCTGGTCGTGATCCGGCCGCTCCTCATGGGGGCATGGGGACACGGCTTTCCCTACGGCATCTTCAGCCATTTGGACTGGGTGTCGAACGTCGGCTACCAGTATCTGCACTTCCACTACAACCCGGCGCACATGCTCGCCATCAGCTTCTTCTTCGCAACGACGCTCGCGTTGTCGCTGCACGGCGGTCTCATCCTATCCGCCATGAACCCGAAGAAGGGCGAGACGGTCAGGACGCCGGATCACGAAGATACGTTCTTCCGTGACTTCATCGGCTACTCCGTCGGCACGCTCGGCATCCATCGCGTGGGCCTGTTCCTCGCGCTCAACGCCGGCTTCTGGAGTGCGATCTGCATCGTGATCAGTGGGCCCTTCTGGACCCGCGGTTGGCCGGAATGGTGGGGCTGGTGGCTCAACCTGCCGATCTGGGGCTAGGGAAAGGGCACGCAAGATGGCTGAGTTCCAAACGATCTTTACCCACGTGCAGGTGCGCCACACGCCCGAGATGGGTGTGCCGCTTCCGCCGGTGGGCAACGACCCCCGCGTCGGCAAGCCCGTCTTCAACTACTGGATCGGCAAGATCGGCAATGCGCAGATCGGGCCGGTCTACCTGGGCTGGACGGGCGTGGTCTCGCTACTGTTCGGTCTCACCGCCTTCAATATCATCGGCTTCAACATGTGGGCCTCGGTCGACTGGGATCCCGTCCAGTTCGTCCGCCAGCTCTTCTGGCTGGCCCTGGAGCCGCCCTCGGCGGAGTACGGCCTCAGCATTCCGCCCATGGCGGAGGGCGGCTGGTGGCTGATGGCCGGCTTCTTCCTGACGGCGTCGATCATCCTCTGGTGGATCCGCACCTACAACCGGGCGATCCAGCTCGGCATGGGTACCCACGTCGCCTGGGCGTTCGCCGCGGCGATCTGGCTCTACCTGGTGCTCGGCTTCATCCGGCCGTTGGCGATGGGCAGCTGGAGCGAGGCGGTGCCGTTCGGCATCTTCCCGCACCTCGACTGGACGGCGGCGTTCTCGATCCGCTACGGCAACCTCTTCTACAACCCGTTCCACGCGCTTTCGATCGCGTTCCTCTACGGCTCCACCCTGCTGTTCGCCATGCACGGCGCCACCATCCTGGCCACGGCCCGGGTCGGCGGTGACCGCGAGGTCGAGCAGATGATGGACCGCGGCACGGCCGCCGAGCGGGCGGCGTTGTTCTGGAGGTGGACCATGGGCTTCAACGCCACGATGGAATCGATCCATCGCTGGGCGTGGTGGTTCGCGGTTCTGACGGTGATCACCGGCGGTATCGGCATCCTGCTCACCGGCACGGTGGTCGACAATTGGTACCTCTGGGCCGTCAAGCACGACTTCGCGCCGAGCTACCCGGCCGTCTTCCCGCTGGCTCCGGACCCGGCGACCTTGCAGGGAGCAGCGCAATGAAGATCGGTATCCCCCTGGTGATCGGCGCAACCGCGTTGCTCACGATCGCCATGCTGACGACGGCCGGATGGGACCGGCCGCCGATCCAGGCCGAGCAGCACGGCTATCGCGGGCTGGGGACGGAATTGGTCCACAACCCGCGGACGCTCGCTCGCGACGCCGCCCGTCACCAAGCGCCGGAGGAACTCTTCCCCTTCGCCGAGTTCGTGGAGGCCGGCCTCGCCTACTGGCCCGACAACGTCGACGAGGACGCGTTCCTTGCCGGCGAGTTCTACGAGAACGTGCAGATCCTCGGCCACCTGACCACCGAGCAGTTCAACCGCTTGATGGATCAGATGACCGAGTGGGTGGCGCCGCTGGACGGCGGTTATGCCGGGTGTGCGTACTGTCATGACGAGAACAATCTCGCCGACGACTCGATGTACACGCACCAGGTCTCGCGCCGGATGTTCCAGATGACCTGGGCCATCAATTCGGAGTGGCAGAGCCACGTCGGCGACACCGGCGTTACCTGCTACACCTGCCACCGCGGGCACCCGGCGCCGGAGGAGATCTGGTTCACCGCCGCCACCGGTCCGCAGGGCATGTTCGGCAACACCGGCGACATGGCCAAGGTCTCCGAGGCCGCCGCTCTGTCGTCGTTGCCGATCGACCCCTTCACGCCGTTCCTGCTGAACGATGCGGAGATCAGGGTGGCGCAGACCGACGACGCCCTGCCGATCTACGGTCGCGGCATGAACGCGGAGGGCAGCTACGTCAGCATCAACGACACGCGTTGGACCTACGGGCTGATGATGCACGTGTCGGACGCGATGGGGCAGAACTGCACCTTCTGTCACAACAGCCGCAACTTCGCGAGCTGGGATGCCGTGCCGCCGCAACGGTACAGCGCTTGGTACGGCATTCGGATGACCCGGGCGCTCAACGTCGACTACCTGGAGCCGCTCGGGCCGGTCTATCCGGTCGAGCGTCTCGCGGAACTCGGCACCGAGCTCGGCGACGCCCCGAAGGCCAACTGTGCCACCTGCCACTACGGCAACAACCTGCCGCTGGGCGGCGCACCGATGCTGGAGAGCTTCCCGGAGCTCCGTAGCGCGCCCGAAATGCAGCAGGCGAGCTCCGACTGAGACCGAACGCTCGGGTCTATCCGACCGACCCGACACCTGAACGACGGCGCCATCGACCTCGGGGTCTGTGGCGCCGTTCGTTTGGCGTGCGACGTCTTGAAAGGGTTGAAGAACAGGTTTAAGTTCTCAACCTCAAGGTGTTGGCTGCGACGATAGGACGCGGCCGGGATGGCCGAAGTGACTATGCTCGTTCCGTTCGCTTCGAGGCGCCCCGGTCGGCTTCCGCGGGCGCAAGGAGAGACGAGCATGGGCCAGGCTGCGAACGGCGGCGTCGACCCTAGGGGTGCTGGCGGGTGAGCCCGAGGGCGCCATCGTCCGGAGCCGGATCGTGACGCGCCAGCTCGATGCGGAACGCCTGCGGGCGGTAGTCGAGACGGCGGCCGACGGCGTCATCCTGATCGACGACCAGGGGCGCATCCTGATGTTCAACCCCGCCTGCGAGCGGCTCTTCGGCTATGCGGTCGACGAGGTGCGGGGCGAGAACGTCAGGCTTCTCATGCCGGAGCCCTACCGCAGCGGGCACGATGGCTATTTGCAGCACTACCGCGAAGGCGGCGCGCCGCGAATCATCGGCATCGGCCGCGAGGTCGAGGGGCGGCGCAAGGATGGCACCACCTTTCCCATGCATCTCTCGGTCGGGGAGGCCCGCCAGGGCGGCGGCACCACGTTCGTCGGTATCGTCCACGATCTGACCGAGCGCAAGCAGGCCGAACGCGCCCTGAGGGAGAGCGAGGCCCGCCTGCGGGCGGTGGTCGAGACGGCGGTCGACGGCGTCATCCTGATCGACGACCAGGGGCGCATCGCGATGTTCAATCCCGCCTGCGAGCGGATGTTCGGCTACACGGCGGACGAAGTGCAGGGCCAGAACGTGAAGCTGCTCATGCCGGAGCCCTACCGCGACGAGCACGACGGCTATCTGGAGCACTACCGCAAGGGCGGCGAGGCTCGGATCATCGGCATCGGCCGCGAGGTCGAGGGTCGGCACAAGGACGGCACCACTTTCCCGATGCACCTCTCGGTGGGCGAGGCCCGGCGCGGCGGCCAGATGGCCTTCGTCGGCATCATCCACGACCTGACCGAGCACAAGCGCACGCAGGAGCAGCTCGTGCAGGCGCAGAAGATGGAGACCGTTGGCCAGCTCGCCGGCGGTATCGCCCACGACTTCAACAACCTGTTGACGGTCGTCATCGGCAACGCCGAGGAACTGGCGGGACGGCTCAGAGCCCGGCCGGACCTCGAGGAGCTGGCGCAGTCGATCCTGCACGCAG
>JBJHBG010000121.1:0-13337 GCA_050485385.1 Geminicoccaceae bacterium
CGTCGTCGCCGCATCGACCGCACGCGCGAAGGCCGCGAGACGTCGCGGCCGTCGGCGCCGTAGCAGACGGCCACCACCCGGCCGAAGCGGTCGCGGCCCTCGCGGCCAGGGCGCGGCAGGCAGCGCACGCCGTCTTCGACCAGCCGCTCCAGCGCCGCCGTCGCCGCGGCCGCCCCCGGCTCACCCACCTCCGGTGCGTCGATGCCCAACAACCGCACCCGCTCTCCCTCGACGCGCAGCGTGTCGCCGTCGACGACGGCGAGGCAGGCGAGCACGAGGGCGGCGCAGCTCAGGGGCGAGGGCATGCGCGCACCGTAGCGCCTCTCCACCGGCGCGGGCACCGTTGTTTCGAGACGCACCAGGATGTATGATTCAGGGGCCGAAGGGGTGAGTGCCCGGCCACGTTCGTAGCCCCGAGGAGCCGCGAGGCCCGCCAAGGGGGTCGGCTCGCGGTCCATCTGTCGCCGACAGCGGTCCAGCTACCGCCGATAAATGAGCTGCCCGCGCCGGTGCAGGTCGACGTCGCTGCGATAGGCGTTCCAGATTCCCCAGCCGTCCAGGTGCCGGTCGACCAGCACGAACATCTCCGCATCGCGCCCGGTCTCCCGCCGAAAGAGGCCGATGTAGCGCTTGCTCAGCACCAACCGCCCGTCGCGGCGCCGCCGCGGCGTCAACCACACTTCGAACGGGTCTTCCACCGTTGCCTTCGCCAACGGCAGCGTCTGCTCGCGGGAATCCGCCGCATGCCGAGTGCCGTCTCCCTGGAGCCCGAGAGCGTAGCGCACCAGGCCCTCGTTGAAGATCACGCCCACGCCCTGCGGGTCGACCACCACGCATCGACCGCACGCGCGAAGGCCGCGAGTGCGCCAGCCATGGCACCGACGTCGCTCCGGCGATCGAGGTAGGGGATGGCAACGTCGGTCTTGCCGGCGGCGAGGTCCACCATCGTGCGGGTGAGGCGCGGCACCGGCCGCAGCACGACGACGGCGACGAGCGCGACGGCGATGGCGCCCAAGAGCATCGTGATGCCGCCGGCGAGCAGCGCGTTGTGGATCACCGTCGCCTGCGCCGCCGCGATGGCAGCGGCCGAGACGCCCACGTAGAGCAGCCCGACGACGCGCCCACCCGCGTCGAAGATCGGCTGATAGACCGTACGGTAGCTCTGGCCGAAGATCACGGCCTCGCCCCGATAGCGCTCACCGCCGACCACCGGGTCGAAGGCGGCGCTCGCCGTGCCGAGCGGGGTGCCCACCGCCCGACTGCCGTCGGCCGCACGGATGTTGGTCGTGCGACGGAAGAAGTCGCCGCGCGCGCCATCCCAGGCGAACACGGTGGCCGTCTCGCCGGTCAGGGCACCGATCTCGTCGATCATTGCGTGATCGGCGAATTCGGGGATGGCGGGTGCGTCGATGCGGGTCACGTGCCCCTCCCCGTCGACGGCGAAACGGAACTCGGGGTGCGCGCGCTGGAGCAGCGTCGCCGTGACGAGCAGACTCCGCTCCTGGCGGGCCTGGGCCGCCCGCTCGGCGTCGGCGGTGACGGCGGCGAGAATGGCCGAGGCCACCGCGGCGACCGCCACGATCATGACCGCCACGGCGGCTAGGGTGGTCTTGGCCGGCAACGACAGACCCGTCGAAATTCGCAGCATCCGGATCGGCTCCATGCTCGATGCGAAGGAGCCGCCAGGCTGACCACGCGCCATGGACGAATTGTTGAGGGTGTTATGCTACGAACGTCTTAGACGCTGCCGGCGCGTACCCGCTCGCGATACCAGACGTAGAGGCCGCTCGCCAGCACGATCGCCGCACCGCCGAGCGTGAACACGTCCGGCACGTCACCGAAAACGAGGAAGCCGATGACGATCATCCAGACGATTTGGGTGTACCAGAGCGGCGCCAGCACCGGTGCCGGCGCATGCTGGCTGGCGGCCGTGAGGAGGTAATGGCCGAGGCCGCCGAACAGGCCGAGGCAAAGGATCGGGATCCACTCGCTGCCGGTCGGCGTGGTCCAGAAGAAGGGCACGAGCGGGGTCGTCAGGACCAGGCCGACCAGGGCCGCGTAGACGTTGGAGGTCTGATGCCCGTCGGTCTGTGCCACCATCCGCGTCGCCAACACGTAGAACGCCGTGCAGACCACGGTGCCGAGGCCGAAGAGCATCGCCGGCTGAAAGAGTGCCGGCGTCGGCCGCATGATGACCAGCACGCCGAGGAAGCCGACGACGATGGCGGCCCAGCGGCGTGGCCCCACCCGCTCGCCCAGCACCGGCACGGCGAGGGCCGCGACCACCAGCGGGATGGCGAAGTTGATGGCCCCCGTTTCCGCCATCTGCAGATGGCGGAGCGCCAGGAAATTGCACATGGTCGAGCCGGAAAGCAGCAGCCCGCGCAGGATCTGCAGCCGCCAGCGCGGCGTGCGGAAGAGGCGCACCGGATCGGCGCCGCGCATCGTCAAGGACGACAGCAACACGTGCCCGGCGAAGCGGAACCAGACGACGGTGACGAGGTGGAAGCCGAGTAGTCCCAGATATTTGGCCGAGCCGTCGAGTACGCCGAAGCAAGCGAAGGCGAGCAGACCCAGCGCGATGGCGCGCAGACGTCGGGCTTCGGCGAGGGCGGCAACTTCCAACGGACGGTCCAGCGCCAAGTGGGCTCCTCGGTGCGGCTCTCCCCTTGGCGCCGCGTTGCCGCCTGCCTACTGTGCCGCCGCTCGGGAGGAGATACGGATGGACGCAGCGTTTTGGCACGACGGTCGCTGGCACGACCAACAGCCCAAGGTTCTCGGGCCGATGGACCACGCCATGTGGATGAGCTCGTCGGTCTTCGACGGTGCGCGCATCTTCGACGGCACGGCACCCGACCTCGACCTTCATTGCCAACGCGTGGTCGAGAGCGCCAAGAAAATGTTGCTCGAGCCCTGCAAGTCTGCCGAGGACATTCTGAGCTTGACCGTCGAAGCCCATGCCCGGCTGCCGCAGGGCAAGGCGTACTACGTGCGGCCGATGTTCTACGCCATGCGCGGCTTCGTGGCGCCGGAGCCCGACAGCACCGAGTTCCTGCTCGCCGTCTACGAGAGCCCGATGCCCGAACCCGGCGGCGCCTCGGTCACGGTGGCCCCCTTCAGGCGCCCACCGCGCGACGCCGCCCCCATCGACGCCAAGGCCGGCTGCAACTACCCCAACGGCCAACGCGCCCTGGTCTGGGCCCGGCAGCGCGGCTTCGACAACGCGCTGATCCTCGACCCCTGCGCCAACGTCGCGGAACTGGCCACCGCCAACATCTGGCTGGTGAAGGACGGCATCGCCATGACGCCCGCCTGGAACGGCACCTTCCTCAACGGCATCACCAAGCAGCGGGTGGCGGAGCTGCTCGTCGCCGACGGGATCGACGTCCTGGAGACCACGCTGACGGTCGAGGACTTCGCCGCCGCCGACGAGGTGTTCTCGACCGGCAACTACGGCAAGGTGATGCCGATCGTGCGCTTCGAGGACCGTGAATTGCAGCCGGGACCGGTTTACCGCCGCGCCCGCGAGCTCTACTTCGACTACGCCGCCGGGCAGAAGCTCGGCTAGGCGACGCCAACACACGAGGGGGAACGTTCCGATGGTGCTCGCAATCGTGCAGGACCGCCACGGCGGGCCGGAGGTCCTGAAGACGGCGGACGTCATGCTGTCCGGCCCGGCCGAGGGCGAGGTCCGTATCCGCCATACGGCGATCGGCCTGAACTTCATCGACTGCTATGTCCGCTCCGGGCTCTACCCGCTGCTCCAGCCCCCCGGCACGATCGGCATGGAGGCGGCCGGCGTGATCGAGAACGTCGGCCCCGGCGTGCGCGGCTTCCACGAGGGCGACCGCGTCGCCTATGTCTGGAACACGCCCGGCGCCTACGTCGCCGAGCGCAACGTGCCGGTGCGCTGGGTGGTGAAGCTGCCGGACGGCATCGAGGAGCAACAGGCGGCGGCGATGATGCTCAAGGGCATGACCGCCGAATACCTGCTGCACCGCATGACCGAGGCCGGCCCCGGCGACAAGGTGCTGGTGCATGCGGCGGCGGGCGGTGTCGGGCTGATCCTGACGGCGTGGGCCAAGCACAAGGGCTGCGTCGTCATCGGCACCACCAGCACCGACGAGAAGGCGGCACTCGCCAAGGCGCACGGCGCCGACCACGTCGTCGTCACCGGCCGCGGCGGCGCCTTCGCCGAGCAGGTGATGGACCTCACCGGCGGCCATGGCTGCAAATACGTCTACGACGGCATCGGCAAGGATACGTTCGAGGGCTCGCTCGGCTCGCTCGCCAAGCACGGCCATCTCGTCAGCTACGGCAACGCCTCGGGCAAGGTTGCGCCGTTCGACCTCGGCGTCCTCAGCCCGCGCTGCGCGCGGCTCTCGCGGCCCTCACTGTTCCCGCACATTTCCACCCGCGAGGATCTGGACGAGGTCTCGGGCAACCTGCTCGACGCGATGACCAAGGGCATCGTCAAGGTCGACGTCAACCAGACCTACCCCCTCGCCGAAGCCGCCCGCGCCCACGCGGAACTGGAAGGCCGTAAGACCACCGGCCAAAGCGTGCTGCTGCCCTGACGAGAACGACCAGGGCCAGGGGGACTCGATGGTCCCCCTGGAACCCCCCCGGGCGCCGTTCCGGCGCCCCTCCCCCTAGGCCGTTTCCCGCAGCGCTTGGGCAATGTCCTGGGCGAGCCGGGCGACGCCTTCGTTGAGCCCGCGGACCAGCGCCGCGACGTCGCCGCTCGGGGCGTAGGCTATGGCCGATGCGGTGCGGCCGTCGCGGATCACCCGCGGCGGCCGGCCGGCGAAGATGCGCCAGACGGCGGTGACCGCCGCCGTCGTGCCGTCGCGGCCCTCCAGCTCGAGCATCTGCACCTCGACCAGCCGATCCGGCGTGCTTGGCACGCGGGTCGGCAGACGGACCACCTGGGCGATGCCCAAGGCACGGGCGATGTCCTCGGCCAGCACCCGCTGCAACATGGAATCGACGGGCTCGGCCCAAAGGTCGTCGCCGGTCAACGTCACCTCGGTCGGCGTCGGCCGCAGCACCAACTCGCGCCGCGCCAGCACGGCGGCCACGTCGACGGGTTCGATCCCCACGCTCAACGGTACGGCCGCCGGAGCACTCGTGAGGCTGGGCGCCAAACTGTGGAAGCGCGGCTCGACGCTGGCGGCACAGCCGACCAGTGCCAGCCCGCCCGCCAGCACCGCACGCCGCTTCATCGCCGCCCCCGGAGCAGCGCCTCGGGGTTGCGGTCCAGGAAATCGACGAACTGGGTCAACGAACGCGTCAAGACTCTGAGTTCCTGCACCAACCTCTGGGTGTCGTAGGGCACCGTCTGCGCGCCGTCGACGACCTGCTCGACGCTACGCAGGAGATCGGTCGTCGTGCCCAACACGCGGCGCAGGTCGCGCACGCTGCCATCCGCGCCCTGCAACGTCCCTTGCAGGGCGGCGAGCAGGCTCGGCAACTGCGCTTCGATGCCCTCGACGAGAACGCGAGCCGCGGCAGCGGCGGCCCCAACGTCGTCGATGCCTTGGGTCAGCGCCGGCGCGTTCACGAGGTTGGCGACGCCGCCCAGGATGTTGCGGACGTCGTCGCCCAGTTCCTCCAGGTTCAGCCGCTGGAACGCCGTCAGCACGTCCTGCAACGTCGCCTGCAACTCGTCGAGCGAGCCGGGGACCGACGGAAAAACGGGCGGGTCGTGGTCCCAGTCGATCGTCGCTGCCGCCGGGCTCGCCAACTCGTCGAAACCGATCGCGAGGTCGCCGGTCAGAAAGTTCAAGGTGGCGAGCCGGGCGCGCAGGCCACGGCCGACCAGCACGTCCAAGTGGCTGCGCGCTTCGTCCGGCGTCATCAGATCGTCGACGAACAGGCGCCGCTCGAACAGCTCGAAGCGCACGGGCGCGCGGATCGTCCCGGTGTCCTCGTCGTACTCGAACCGCACGTCGACCACTCGCCCCACGCGCACGCCGCGGAACAGGACGGGGGAGCCAGGACGCAGCCCGCCGATGGCGCCGTCGAAATAGGCGACGAAGGGTGCGGTGCCGGCACCGCGCGCATCCTCCGCGTCCTGCTGCGTGCCGTAGAGCGCGAAGGTCACGCCGTTGGTGGCGGGCTCGGCGGCGGAGCCGGCCGGACTTTCGAAGGCGATGCCGCCCGTCAGGAACGCCTCGAGCGAGGTCATGGCAACGCGGAAGCTACCGCCTTCGAAGGCGAACTCGATGCCGTTGGCGAGCCAGAACTGCGCGTCGCCGCGCACGAGGTCGGCATGCTCGGCCGGCAGGAACACGTCGATCTCCAGCCCCTTGTCGTCGTTCAAGAGCCGGTAATCGGTCACTTGGCCGACGCGCAGCCCGCGATGGTAGACGCCGGACCCGCGCGACACGCCGCCGAGTTGGTTGGTGGTGAGCACGAAGGTGCTGCCGACGCCCGGCGGCGCCAGGGGCGGCGGATCGACCAGGGCCGTGAAGCTCGAGGCGGGCTCGCCCATGCCCGGCTCGACGGCGATGTAGGAGCCGGAGAGCAGCGTCCCCAGCCCGCTCACGCCGCCCGGCCCGATCCGCGGCCGCACCACCCAGAACCGTGTGCCCTCGACCATGTAGGGCTCGGCGTCGCGATCCATCTTCACCGTCGCGACGACGTGGCTGAAGTCGGGAGCGACGGTAAGGTCGGTCACCATGCCGACCTCGACGTCGAGCAGGCGGACGCGGGTCTGGTTGGCCTCCAGCCCTTCGGCGTTGGGCAGCTCGATGGTAATCTCGGGGCCCCGCTGACGATAGGCGTCCCATAGCAGCCAAAGGCCGGCGACGACGGCTGCCAGCGGGACGAGCCAGACCAGGGAGATGGTCCGGCTGCGCGCGACCTCCGGCGGCAGCGCGTCGTCGTCCTCGGGTCGGTCAACCGCGGCCACGGCTCACCCGAGCGCCATCCCAGGCGAGACGCGGATCGAAGCTCGCGGAGGCGAGCATGGTGAGGATGACGACGGCCGCAAAGGCAAAGGCTCCAATCCCGGGTTGAATCGCGAACAGCCCGGGAACGTTGACGAGGCTCGCCAGGATCGCAACCATGAAAACGTCGACCATCGACCAGCGGCCGACGAACTCGATCACGGTGTAGGCCTTGGTGCGCGAGCGTAGGCTGTCGGCGGAGTGGCGCTGCGTCGCGACGAGCAGCCACGTCAGACCGACGATCTTCGCCACCGGCACCAGGATCGAGGCGACGAAGACGATGGCGGCGATACCGTACAGTTGGGCGGCGACGAGATCGACCACCCCACCGAGGATGGTCGCCGGATCGGTTCGCCCGAGCTGACTGATGATCATCATGGGATAGACGTTCGCCGGCACGTAGAGCACCACCGCGGCAATCAGGAATGCCCAGCTTCGCTGTACGGAACGGGCCTTGCGCCGATGCAGTGCAGCACCGCATCGCGGACAGCGACGGCTCGTGGCGGGGGCGAGCCAATGACAGGTGTGGCAGGCGGTGCCTGCGGCCGCATGCGGCGCCTGCGGCCGGCCGATCCGCGACCAGACCGCCTCGGGCTCCAGCACCGTATCGGCGGCGGCGATGCAGAGAATGGTCAGCGCCAGGGCGAGGATACCGACGTCGACCTCGACGTGGGCGAGGCTCTGCAACTTGACGTAGGCGACGATCAGCCCGAGGAGGAAGATCTCCAGCATGGCCCAGGGCGTCTGCCGTTGGCCGAGGGTGAAGGCGAGGCGCGCTGCGGGATGCCGCCAGTCGCGGCTCGCCGCCAAGGCGGCGAACAGGCTCGCCGCGATCTTGGTGCCGGGCACGAGGCTCGCGAAGGCGAGCACCAGGAGCGCCAGGGGCCACAGCCCGGCATCGGCGATGGCGCGCACGCCGGCATGCAGTGTGGCCGTGTGCGCGACGCCGTCGAGCCGGAGCGTCACCAAGGGCAGGAAATGGACCAACACCCAGAGTACGAACGCCGCCGACAGCAATGCGATGCCCCGCTCCAGCGGCTGGTGGCGGCGACGGTAGAGGGTCGCCCCACAGCGCCGACAACGGGCCTTCTGCCCCGGCTGAAGGGCTTGGCGGCGATGGACGGCACCGCAATCGTGGCAGGCGACGTGGGACGACATGCGGCAGAAGATTGGCCGCCGCAGGTCCGCATGCAAGGCGAGAAGGTCATCGGTCCTTGACGATCATCTATCTGGACGCGGACGCCTGCCCGGTGAAGGACGAGACCTATCGCGTCGCCGGACGGTACGGCCTGCGCACGCTGGTGGTGACCAACGGCTATCTGCGTCTGCCCGAAAGCCCGCTGATCGAACTCGTGCTGGTCGCGGAGGGGCTCGACCGTGCCGACGACTGGATCGCCGAAACCGCGCAGCCCGGCGACGTCGTGGTGACCAGCGACGTTCCGCTGGCGCATCGGTGCGTCACCAAGGGCGTGCGCACCTTGGCACCGACGGGGCGCGAATTCACCGAGCAGTCGATCGGCAACGACCTTGCCAGCCGCAACCTCATGACCGAGTTGCGCGACACGGGTCAGATCCGCGGCGGCGGGCGCCCGTTCGGCAAGCAGGACCGCTCGCGCTTCCTCGGCGCCCTCGATGCGGCCATCCAGGCGATCCGCCGTACCGGCAGGTGAGGCTTGCAGCGTCGTCCTTGACGCGGCGCAGCAAATCTGCGCACACATCAATGGTCTTTCTCGCGATCGCGCGACGGGCCGCTGTGGCTGCCCCACATCCCGAGCTAGTCACCCATGTGACCCCCGCCCATCGACACGCGCGCGAAGGGCGGCTCGGCGCCGGACATCAGGGCGCCGCTAGGACGAAAACTTGACTGTTTCTTTCTCCGAGCTCGGCCTCGCCGAGCCCCTCCTGCGCGGCCTCGCCGACGCAGGCCACACCACGCCGACGCCGATTCAGGCGCAGGCCATCCCAGCGCTGCTCGAAGGCCGCGACCTCCTCGGCATCGCCCAGACCGGCACCGGCAAGACCGGCGCATTCCTGCTGCCGCTGATGAGCCGCCTCCTCGCCGCGCCGGCACCCACCACCAAGCGCGGCACCAAGGCGCTCGTGCTGGCGCCGACCCGCGAACTCGCCCAGCAGATCGCCGACGCCTTCATCCTCTACGGCAAGAAGCACACGCGGCTTTGGCAGACGGTGATCGTCGGTGGCGTGCCGCAGTCGCGCCAAGCCCGCGCCATGGCCAAGGGCGTGGACCTGCTCGTTGCCACCCCCGGCCGCCTGCTCGACCTCGTCGACCAAGGGCTCGTCCGCCTCGACACCGTCGAGACGCTGATCCTCGACGAAGCCGACCGCATGCTCGACATGGGCTTCGCTCCGGCGATGAAGCGGATCGCGGCCCTGATCCCGGCCAAGCGGCACACCCTGCTCTTCTCCGCCACCATGCCCAAGGCGGTCGAGAAGCTGGCGGCCGAACTGCTCGACGATCCCGTCCGGGTCGAAATCGCCGAGAAGACCATCTCGGTCGAGCGCATCGAGCAGCAGGTCCACATGGTGCCGCAGGCCAGGAAGCGCGCCTTTTTGATCGACCTCCTCGCCGATCCGGCGCTCGAGCGGGTGATCCTCTTCACCCGCACCAAGCACGGCGCCGACCGGGTGTGCGAGCACCTGGAGAAGGGCGGCATCGACGCCGAGGCGATCCACGGCAACAAGGCCCAGGGTGCCCGCCAGCGGGCGATGAAGCGGTTCCGCGCCGGCGACGCCCGCGTCCTGGTCGCGACCGACATCGCCGCCCGCGGCATCGACGTGCCAGGCATCACGCACGTCATCAACTTCGACCTGCCGGTCGAGGTCGAGACCTACGTCCACCGCATCGGCCGCACGGCGCGCGCCGGCGGCGAGGGTATCGCCATCTCGCTGTGCGATCCGGGCGAGCGCAAGCAGCTCGACGCGATCCGCCGCTACGTCGAGCGCAAAGGCGAGCCCGAGCCCGTCCGCCATGGCCGGCCCGCAGGAGGCCACCAGCGCGCCGGCAGACCCGCCGGGGCGACCCGCCGTCCGGCGGGCCGTCCGCACCGCCGCTTCGGCGAGCGCGCGGCCGCCGTCTGAACCACGGGCAGCCGAAGGCAGGAGCAGGGGGCTTTTGGCCCTCTGCACCCCCGGCCGGCGGCGGCGACCGTCAGCACTCATGGGGGCACGGGGGGCCAAAAGCCCCCCGTCTTCTTTACGACGCGGCGAACTCGCGCGCCGCCGCCAATTCCTCGGCCGCCAGTTCGTGCCCGCCCTGGTGCGCAACCACGCGTACCGTCGCTCCACGGTCGCGGAACGCGCCCGCCAGCCGCTCGGTGCGTGGCCAGGGGCAGATGGGGTCGTGGCGGCCGGCGGTCAGCAGTACGTCCATGCCACTCAAGTCCGCCGCCGGTGGATCGAACGGCATCAAGGGGTGCAACAGCACGAGGCGGCGTAGTGCCTCGGGTGCATTGAAGGCGAGGTTGGCCAGCAGGTTCGCGCCGTTGGAGTAGCCGAGGCCGACCGTCCGGGCGCGGTCCAACCCATGTCCCTCGATCGCAGCGTCGAGGAAGCGGGCGAAGGCCTCGGTCCGCGCGGCGAGATCCGCCATGTCGTAGACGCCCATGGCGGTACGGCGGAAGAACCGGGCCATGCCGCCCTCGTCGACGTTGCCCTGCACGGCAAGCCGTGTGGCCTTCGGCGCCACGCTCTGTCCGAGCGCCAGGAACGAGCGGGCGTCGTCGCCGGTGCCGTGCAGGAGCACGAGCGGCGCCGCTTCGGCGTCGCCCGGCTCCAGCCAGTAGTCGTAGCCGGCCAGATGCCGATGCATCAGACCAGCCTCGGCAGGACGCGCTCCAACCGTGCGCGCAGATGCTCGTGCTGGCGCGGCAGGCGGAGGCCTTGGCCGAGTGCTTCCTTCGGCTCGTCGATCATGAAGCCGGGCTCGTCGGTCGAGACCTCGAACAGCACGCCGCCAGGGCTGCGGAAATAGATCGCCCGGAAATAGTCGCGGTCGATCACCGGCGTGACGTGGATGCCGGCAGCGGCGATGCGGGCGCGCACCTCTCGATGCGCCGCATCGTCGGTGACGCTGAACGCCACGTGGTGGACCGAGCCCAGCCCCTGACGCGCACCCGGCGCATCCGGCGTCAGCTCGATGTCGACGAAGCGGGCGGCGCTGCCCGCGGGGCCGGCGTAGCGCGTGACGTTGCCGTCCTTGGCGGCCTCGGCATAGTCGAGCAGGCCGGTGAGGACCGTCGCGGTCGGCACCCCATCGCCGAGGCGGAGCACGACGCCGTGAAAGCCCTTGATCGCGTGTTCGGTGCCGACGCCGTCACCGCCCCAGCCGGCGCGCGGATCGTCCGCTGCCGGCTCGACGAGGGCGAGGCCGAGCCCATCGGGGTCGGCGAAGGCAAGGCGCTTCTCGCCGAACCGCTCGCCCTCACCGACGTCGAGCCCCTCGCCGCGCAGCCGCTCGCGCCAGAAGCCGAGGCTGCCCTCGGGCACCGCGAACGCCACTTCGCTCGCCTCCCCGCGACCGCGCCGGCCGGGCGCCATTTGCTCCCACGGAAAGAAGGTCAAGGCCGAGCCGGGCGTGCCCGCCTCGTCGCCGTAGTAGAGGTGATAGACGGTCGGATCGTCGAAGTTCACCGTCTTCTTGACGAAGCGCAGCCCGAGTACGCCCCGATAGAAGTCCAGGTTGCGCTGCGGCGGGCCGCTGATGGCGGTGACGTGATGCAACCCACGAACCAAAGCCATGGTCGTTCTCCTTTCGAACCGACAGGATGGGGCCGGAACCGGCCGACGTCAGCCGATCCGACGCGAAGACAGCGTTTCGCCCACGGCAACGATCCCCCCCTCGCCGCCTTTCCCTCGCACTCCGGCGGCTTGTAGCGTATGGAACGAGGCATCGATCGCAACCGGGCTCCTCGTCGCGCGTGACCACGCCTCAACCGACCGTATTCCTCGACTGCCTCCCCGACGCCGCCGTCATCGTGGATCAACTCGGCCAGATTCGGCACTACAATTGCCGATTTCGCGAAATCGCGGCCGAACCCGATCACAGGTTGACCGGTGCGGGGCTAGGCGCCCTGCTGCACGGTCCCTTCGGGGGCGATCCGGCAGCGCTGATCGGCGACTACTTCGCCAATGGCGGCGGCCCACCGATGGTGCTGGAAGCCGTGGTCGGCGCGCGCGGCCGGCGCGGCGTGCGCTGTATGGTCAGCATCGGCCGCACGGAGCACGAGGGCGAGACGGTCTACCTCTTCGTCCTGCGCGACGACGGGCTCGACGTGCAGCGCCAGCAGCGCCTCGCCGAAGCGGCACGCACCGACGCGCTCACCGGTCTCCTCAACCGCAGCACCTTCACCGACGAGATGGAGCTCGCCATCCAGCGGGCGCGGCGCGGGCAGAAGCGCTTGGCGCTGCTGTTCATCGACCTCGACCGCTTCAAGGAGGTGAACGACGGTCACGGTCACGACTGCGGCGACGAGGTGCTGGCGACGATCGCCCGACGCTTCGCCAGCGGCGTGCGCAACGGCGACTGGCTCTGCCGCTGGGGCGGCGACGAGTTCGCCTGTCTGTTGCAGGTCGACGGCGACGAGCGGGCGCCGGTGGAGGTCGCCGAGCGCCTGCTGCAGGAGGCCGGCATGCCGGTCGACCTGGAGGACATGGCGATCGCCGTCGGCGCCAGCATCGGCATCGCCCGGCTGCCGCAGGATGCCCTGACCGCGAGCGACCTCCTCGCCGCCGCCGACCAGGCGCTCTACGAGGCCAAGGCCAGGGGCGGCATGCAGTGGCAGAGCTTCGCGCCGGCCATGGCGGCGCGGAGCCGCGACCGCAGCGAACTGCGCGACGCGCTCGGCCGCGCGCTCAAGTCCGACGAGTTGCAACTCCACTACCAGCCGCTCGTCGATGCCCGCAGCTTCGAGCCCGTCGGCGTCGAGGCGCTGATCCGCTGGGTGCATCCGACCCGCGGGGTGCTCGGTCCCTCGCAGTTCCTGACGCTGTTCACCAGTTCCCCCGAACGGGCCCTGCAACTGCTCCAGGTCCAGATCGACCGGGCCTTGGTCGACCTCGACGTGCTGGCGACGGTCGGCGGCGAGGTGGCGATCAACTTCGATGCGCGGCTGGTCGGCCATGGCGACGCGCTCGCCATCCTGGAGCCCCTGCGGCTGGCCACGCAGGCGCGCGGCCTCGCCCTCACGGTCGAGTTGACCGAAGCCTCCTTCAACGAGCAACCGGATCGCCTGCGCCAGTTCATCGAGACGATACGCGGCGCCGGCATGCGGCTCGCCATCGACGACTTCGGCGGCGGCCAAGCGTCGCTCTTGCGCCTCAGGGAAATTACCTTCGACATCCTCAAGGTCGACCGGGCCTTCATCC
>JBJHBG010000122.1:0-13249 GCA_050485385.1 Geminicoccaceae bacterium
GTGCGCGGGGCCCGCCCCCCGCCCGGCCCGGCCCCCCCCCCCCCCGGGCCGCCCCCGCCGCGGCCCCGCACCAGCACGGGGTGGGGCCGCCCCCCCCCGGTCCCTCGTCGCCCGGGGGTTGGTCTTGTTCCGTTCCCTCGCCTAGGGGGGGGGGGCCCCGGGGGTGGCGCCCCGCCAAGGGGCCGGGGCGGGGGCGCTGTCGGCCGCCGGCGACCGGCGGTCGGAAGCGATCGACGAGGCCCGGAGCGACGTGCCCGCCGCGGCCTTGGCGGCGGCGGGCGATGCCGCCGACGTGGCTTTGGAGTCGGCGGGCGATGCCGCCGACGTGGACTACCCGGCGGCGGGGCCCGGCGTCCCGAGCGCGGTAGCCGAGGCGGTCCTCGCGATGTTGAGCCCGGGGCCGCGTGGGGGGGCGGAGGCGACGGACACCGCCGACGGTGCCGTGCTCGTCGAGGACCAGCTTTGGCTGCTGCCCGAGGTGGCGCCAAGCCGGTCGGCCGGTGCCGGCGATGGTGCCGACCGGTATCCGCTCCCACTCGACGACGTCGATTGGAACGAGTCCGCGACCGACACCGTGCCCGAGGGTGACGCCCTATGAGCGCTGTCGGGTCCCGTCTTCCCGGCGCGGCCGGCAGCCAGGATCGACCGCGCAATGGCCTCGTCCGCCGACTCGGTCGCCACCTCGGCTTTCTGGCCCCGGTGGCGCTGTTCAGTCTCGGCGGCAATCTGCTGCTGCTCGGTGTGCCGCTCTACTCGATGCAGATCTACGATCGCGTGCTCCCCACGCAGAGCGTCACGACGCTGGTCGTGCTGTCCCTGTTGATCGGCGCGATGGTGCTCGCATCGTTCCTGCTGGACCTGATCCGGGGACGCCTGCTGGTGCAACTCGCCGCCAAGGTGGCGATCGGGATGTCGGGTACGGCGCTCAAGGCCGGCCTGCGTGGCGACGGCGCGACGCCGCCGGGGCAGCCCGCCAACGACCTGGAAGTAGTGCGGCGGACGCTCGCCGGCCCCGTCACCCTGGCGGTGTTCGACGCGCCGTGGGCGCTTCTTGCGATCGTGATCATCGCCGCGATCCATCCCTATCTCGGCGCGGTCACCGCCGTCGGTGCGGCGGTCCTGGTCGTGGTGTGCCTGGCGGCCGCCATCTGGGCACGGCGGGCTCAGGATGGCCTTCGCCGCGTCGATCGCCGGATGGCGGCGAAGCTGCACGAGTTCGGGGCCGACAACGACGCGCTGCGCGCGATGGGCGGCATCGACGAGGTCGAGAGCCACCTGCTCGCCCGGCGCGGCGAGCGCTTGCACCAGGAGCTTCGCGCCGGCTACGCCGTCGCCTTCGCGCGCGCGGCGAGCCGCGGCCTCCGCTCGGCCCTGTTGCTGGCGTCGCTCGGGGCGGCGGCGTGGCTGGCGGTCGAGCAAGCCGTTCTGCCCGGTGCGATCATCGCGGTCTCCCTGCTGCTCGCCCGTGCGCTCGGCCCGGTCGAGCAACTGGCGAGCGGCTGGTTTCAACTGGTCGACGCCGGACAGGCTTGGCGCCGGCTCGACGAACTCGCCGCCGATCGGGGCGACCGGCGCCGGACGCGGCTGCCGACCGCCGAGGGCCATCTGTCCGTCGGCGAGGTGGCACTCCGCTACGGCGAGCGCGGTCCCCTGGTCCTGCGCGGCCTGACCTTCGACGTCGGCCGCGGCGAGACGCTGGCGGTCGTCGGCGCGGTCGGTGCCGGCAAGAGCACCCTGTGCCGGCTGTTGGCGGGAGCGCAGCCGCCGACGATGGGCGAGATTCGACTGGATGGCGCATCCCTCGCCGATTGGCCGAGCGATCAGTGGGGCCGCTCGATCGGCTACCTGCCGCAGGAGTTCCAGTTGTTCGGCGGCACGGTGGCCGAGAACATCGCCCGTTTCGCCGCGGTCGACGACGCGGCCGTCGTCGAAGCCGCCCGGCTGGCCGGCGCGCACGAGCGGATCCTGCAGCTGCCGGATGCCTACGACACTCCCCTCGGCGATCCCAGACTGCGCCTGTCGAGCGGCGAGCGGCAAATGATCGGGTTGGCGCGTGCGTTCTACCGCAAACCCAAATACCTGGTGCTCGACGAGCCCACGTTTCATCTGGACGAC
This sequence comes from Geminicoccaceae bacterium, assembly GCA_050485385.1. Lineage (GTDB taxonomy): Bacteria > Pseudomonadota > Alphaproteobacteria > Geminicoccales > Geminicoccaceae > RECO01. The sequence continues at coordinate 2,116 of JBJHBG010000122.1, forward strand.
GCCGCGGAGAACGAGCTGGCGACGGCACTGCGCGAGCTCAAGTCGGCCGGCTGCACGATCGTGATCGCCTCGCGGTCACCGGCACTCCTCCATCTCGCCGATCACCTGCTGATCCTGCAGCGCGGTCGCGCGGCGACGTTCAGGGCCCATGCCTCGATCGCCGAGGTCATGCGCCCACGTTTGGCGAGCGAGCCGGGTGCCGCCGCCGACGACGGCAAGGTGAGAACGGTACGATGACCGGCAACGACCGGCGCAACGCCGAGACCTTCCAAGACCCGGAACCCGATTGCGCCGTCGCCGCGAGGCTCAGGCCCGGCGGTCACGTCGTCTGGGGGGTCTTCGTCCTGAGCCTCAGTCTCGGCGGGTTCGTCGCGTGGTCGGTCGCAGCCCCCATGAGCTCGGCCGTCGTTGCCCCCGGCACCGTCGTCGTCGACAGCGACCGCAAGCTCGTCCAGCATCCCGAAGGCGGGGTGATCGAGCAGATCCTCGTGCGCGACGGCGACGTCGTCGCCTTCGGCCAGGCGCTCGTCGCCCTCAAGAACGAGGAGCTGCTCGCGGCCGATACCCGCAGCGAACAGCTCCTCTTGATGGCCGAGGCCAAGGAGGCCCGGCTGGAGGCGGAGCGGAGGGGCGCCGAGCGGATCGAGTTCCCGTCGCCCGTGCTGACGTCCCTGCTCCCGGAGGCGTCGCGCGTCGTCGGCGACCAGGAGAGCATCTTTCGCGCCCGCCGCTCGGCCCTGGAGACGCGGATCACCAGCCTCGAAAGCAAGGTCGGCCAGTCCAACGACGCCGCCGAGGGGCTGGAGCGGCAGCTGTTCCAACAGCAGCAGCGGGTTCGGTTGACCCAGTCGGAACTCGAGGACACGCGCATGTTGGCGGAGAAGGGCTTCGCGCCGCGCCGCCGCTTGCTGGAGCTGGAGCGTGCGCTGGCGCAGCTGGAGGGGCGCATCGCGGAGCTCGACATTGCCTTGAAGGACGCCCGGCGTTCGGCCGACTTCCACCAGTTGGAGATCAACCAGATTCGCGCCGGCTACCAGGAGGCGGTCGAAGGCGAACTGCAACTCGTGCAGAAGGAGATCTACTCGCTGCGCGAGAACCGGCGGAGCATCGTGCATCGCCTCGCGGACCTGCAGATGCGCGCGCCCGCGGCGGGGACGATCGTGAACATGACGGTCAACACCGTCGGCGGCGTGGTCGGCCCCGGCTCGGTCCTGATGGAAATCGTGCCGCTGGACGATCCGCTGGTCGTCGACGTGCGCATCAACCCGCGCGACGTCGACCACGTTGCCGTCGGCATGGCCGCCGACATCTACCTGCCTGGGATGGCGCGCCGCTCGGCGCCGCCGGTTCGCGGCGAGGTGGTGACCGTATCCGCCGACCTCGTCTTCGCCGGGGACCGCAACAACTGGCCGCACTACATGGCGCGCGTCAGGCTGCCGCAGGAGGACGACGCGGCCACGCCCTTCCGCCCGGGTCTGCCGGTCGACGTCGTCGTCATTCGCGGCGAACGGACGCTGATGAGCTTCATGCTGGAGCCGCTGACCCGCGGCTTGACCTACGCCTTCAAGGATTGAGCGACGGCCGTCCCTCCTGCTCGCCACCACGCGGCTTGCAGTGAATGGTCCACCGCGCCCGTCGAACGAGATCAGGCCATTGCGTCAACCCTAGGTCCCCCTTTGCGTCGATCCGCCGGGCCAGCAAACCCATTGCGCCGGCGCACCCGAACGGCTAAAATTTTATCGACTACTATCCCTATCCCCAGTGAGTGGTGCCATGTCGCCCACCTTTAGAGTCTCCCGTCGCTTTCCGAGCCGTGTTGCGCCGCTCGGAAACGAGCGAGCCGCGACCATAGCCATACGTACGTTCCGCGGCGATCGCCGGCGATCGCCTCATGCCGTCGGCTCGAGTCGGCGCGGGGCGTCGCGTGTCTTGCCCCAATGCCGCGGTGCTGCGCCCGCACGGCTTTCGTTGTGCGGGGGAGGTCAGCCATGACGACGGGCCGGACGTTCGTCGCGGGCATCACGATCACCGCTTGGCCGCAGAGCGGGGTCGGCTTCGGCTTCGCCGAGATCGTGCAGGGTCCGCACGTCGGCGACCAGGTCAGCATCAAGGCGGCGGTGGTCGAGCGTTTCGCGGCCGAACACGGCTGGAACGCCACCAGCCTGGGGCGAACGTGTCGCGCGCGTCTCGCCCCGAACCCGGGGCGGCGTCCGGACGCGCCACCCTGGCAGCTTCTGGACTTGGCCGAGCCCCTGTTCACCCACGCGGCGCCTGACGCGGCGCGCTTCGGACTGGCCGAGCAGCAGCAACCCTATGGCGACGAGCCCGTCCGGGGCGCGCCGCAATTGGCGGAGCGGGTCGCCCGCCTCGAAGCGCAGGTGCGTGACCTCGAGGACGCGATCCGTCGGGATCGACACCACGCGAGGGACTAGCGGGCGAAATCGCCGGTTCGGCAAAGGGCAAGGAGAGCATCGATGCGACGGAGCGACCGACCCCAAGCCGTACGGGTCCGCCACGGTCCACGGCAACCCGGCCCACGCGACCAGCCGGCCGTTGCGAGGCGCCAGAGATAGGCACCCTGCCATCGGCCGGACCATCCCCATCACCATCTCTGCAACCGGAACCCCATCACCATGTCCAAGACGAACACCTCCTGGCGGGTCGACATCGCCATCATCGGCCCCGGCGAAGTCCACATGGTTCGCATCGACGACGACGACGGCGTGGCCGACATGTGCGCGTTGATCGCGTATCTCCGCGAACGCCGCAGCGCTCAGGCGGCCGCGCCGACGCTGCCGACCGACGCCGATCCTGCCGATGCGGCTTGGTCCGCGGCCAACACTGCCGAGCCCGCGGACCGAAGCCGGCGCCGCGTGCGGCTCTGAACGTCGAACGCCGCGCCGGGGCCGCCCCGGTTTTCCGTCGCCGGATCTCCACGCTGCAACTCAGGGAGGGGTCGGAGCCCCATTGGCGATACAGCGCCGGTCTCGATGAGGGGTGACACCGATCAGCCGGATCCTCTCTGCGACCCGTCGGCCGACGAACCGATCACTGGCGGCGCGCCCGCAGAGGGCCGTGCCCTCGGAACGTGGTGTGGGAGGCCCCGCGCTACGCTTCGCCCGAAGGCTCCGCCGATGCCAGTGCCGCTCTGGAATTGATTCTGGACCACGTGGTGGCGTCTTGTGCTGCTCGCGGCGAGGCGACGGTCGGTGCATCTCCTTCCCTCGATCGACAAACCAGCGTCCTAGAGAACTGGGCAGGTTGACCGGCAAACCCAACTCGGCTCACCTCGGGCAGAGGACTCGCTTCACTCCGTGGGGTCATCCAAACTCCGATCTGGCCGGGGGATATCGAGCGGCCGGCTTACGTCATGTAGGCGTTCGCCGAAGGCGTCATGACGCAGGCAACGCAGCGGGATGCGATCGGCGGTCGTTTGCGGTCGCGGCCGTGCGCGGGCGCCGAGCTTGATCGCTGCCCGGCCAGGACGTTTCTACATAGTAGATGCGAAAGGTCGCGCCATGCACACCGTGATCAAGAAATGGGGCAACAGCGCCGCGCTTCGGGTGCCAGCATCGGTTCTCGCCGAAAGCGGGCTTCGCGTCGACGATGCGGTGGAGGTGCGCGTCGAGGCAGGGCGGATCGTCATCGAGCCCGCAACCGCGCCGCTGCCGCGCCTGGACGACCTGCTGGACGGCGTGTGCGCGGAGAACCTCCATGACGAGGCGGACTTCGGCGCGCCGGTCGGCCGCGAAGCGCTCTGAGTGGCCGGCTACGTTCCCGAGGCTGGCGATGTCGTCTGGCTCGGCTTCACGCGGCAGGCGGGGCACGAGCAGGCGGGTCATCGGCCGGCGGTGGTGCTGAGCCCGGCGGCCTACAACGGGCGGATGGGACTGATGCCCTGCTGCCCGACGACGACGCGGATCGAGAGCTACCCGTTCGAGGTAGCGCTCGACGGCGACCCGCCGAGCGTGGCGCTCGCGGACCAGGTCCGCAGCCTCGACTGGCGGGCGCGACGGGCCGAGCGCAAGGGTGCCGTGAGCCGTCGGGCGTTGGTCGAGATCCGCAACAAGGCGGCAGCGCTCTTGGGCGTTCAGAGCCAGTGACGTGGGCGAAGATCGATGGGTTCGACCGCCGTTGCGGCACCGGGGACGGTCGGCCGTACGGGCGCTGCGGGCCGTTCGCGCGTTGCCGGCATCGGTCGCGCGCTCCTCCAAGCGTCCCCGCTGCACCATAGGTCCCTGGACCACAATGGACCATTGCCAGCGGCCGACGGCGTGCGGACGCCGCGTCCGCCTTCAGGAAAAAGCGCCGGGTCCGAAGACCCGGCGAGCTTGATCAGGGAGGCTAAACGTCTGGGCCGAAGGCGAACCTTCGCAGCCGGCGAGCCGGCCTGGGGCGAGCGCCCCGCAACAAGCACCCAGACCCTTGCTGCGTTGCAACATATAGCGACTGCCCGCGGCGCGGGCAACCCCGTCCACCCCTTCGGCCCCTACGCGCGGCGAACGCCACCCTGCGCCATCGCCAGCCCTCTCTGGCGGCCTCGCTCATCGGCGACGACGAGCCGCTCGGGGTCACGACCCGGCACCCTGTCCTATGCCGGTTCACCCACGAACTCGGCGCGGATCCGGTCGATCTGGGCGAGCGCCGCCGCCGGTAGCGGTCCCTTCTCGATGGCGCGCGCGGCCTGTTGCAGTTCGTCGAGCGTGGCGATGCCGATCTCGGTCGTGGACAGCGCTGCGTTGGCGATCACGTAGCGGATCGCCAACTCCGGCAAACTGGCGGCATGACCGGCGGCGATGACCGGCTCCAGCCGCTTGGCCCGAGCGACGTCGGCGGCGTAGTCGCTGCCCGAGCCGATCGGTGCCACCACCGCCATGCCGAGGGGATGCCGGGCTTCCCGTCCCGAGAGGGCGCCGCCGGCGAGAACGCGGACACCGATCGATCCGACGTCGTGGTCGCGCGCTGCGGTCAGGAGTTGCTCGTAGTCCTGGCCCGGATAGCCGGCGGCGACGGGCTCGCCGGCGGATGGCGCGAGCACGTTGTAGAAGATCTGCGCCGTGTCGAACCGGCCCGACGCGACGAGTTGGTGCAGGGCGTCGGGATCGCCGTTGGCCGTGAAGCCGAGAAAGCGCGTCTTGCCCGCGTCACGCAGCTGCTCGAACGCCGCCAGGACGTCGTCCAGCACCTCGCCCACCGGCAAGGCGTCGGCCCCTGCCCCCGGCCCGATCGTGTTGTGGAGTTGGAAGAGATCGACCGAGTCCTGCTGCAGCCGCCGCAGGCTCGCTTCCATCGACGACCGGATTGCCGCCGCCACGTTGCCGCGGTTGCCGGCCTCGAGGCGCACCTTGGTGCTGACGATGACGTCGCCACGGTGCCTCCCCAGAGCGCGGCCCAGGTTGGTTTCGGAGGCTCCGTTGCCGTAGAGCGGCGCCGTGTCGAAATGGTTGATGCCGTGATCGCGCGCCCAGGCGACGGCGCGATCCTGATCGCGGGCGTCGCCTTTGGTCATCAGTCCGCCGACGGCACCGCAGCCGAAGGTCAAGAGCGAGACCTCCAGCCCTGTCCGCCCCAGTCGTCGCGTCTCCATCGCCTACCCCCACTTTTGCCGAAACTTCCGCTCGCGAAGGCGCCCGCAGCCGCTGCGCCAATCCCTGGCGCCACGGCGCAACGCCAGTTCGACCGAACGATCGGCCCGCAGCGTCACCGGCGCGGCAAGTCCCGGTGCGTTGTCCGCCGGCCCGTCGAGCAAAGACCCTAACACACCTTCGGCGCCAACGCCGCTCGACGCGCTCCGCATGACAGGGTCACGCTCCACCGGCGGCGCGCACGCCAACTCGCCCGGCACGAAGTTGCCTTCGTGGCGGGCCGAGGCGATGGCCGCTGCGGGCGGCTCGACGCGCCGCCTCACCGCATGCCGAGGCGTGTGCGCAGGGTGTCGGCCAGTTGCTCGACCGCGGTCTCGGGTTCGGCACCGGCGAAGCTCACGTCCTCCATCGCGGCCGCGATCAGGTCGGTGACCGCCACGCCCTCGGGGCCCGGAAAGGCGTACCAGGGACCGGCGAAGCGGGCGATCTGCTCGTGCGCCGGGCGGTGCATCGGGTTGGCGGTGTAGAACTCGGCGAGATAGCTCTCGTCCTCGACGACGAGGGCGTTGGTCGGCGCGAAGCCGGTCGTCTCGACGATGATCTTCGCACCCTCGGGCCCGGTCACGAACAGCATGTAGCGCCACACCACCTCCTGCATCGCCGGGTCGGTGGCGAGCATGACGAGCGCCGAGCCACCGGTGGGGAAGTACACGTCCTCGGGCGGCGCCATGATCGGCAGCTGCTTGACCACCACCTCGAAGCGGTCGCCGGCGCCCTCGAGAAACCGCGTCAACAACGACGAGCTTTCCAGCATGATGCCGAGCGTGCCCGCCGGGAACGCCTGGCGTGCTGCGTTCACGTCGTAGCTCTGCATGCCGCCTTCCGCGGCGAAGCGCTGGAAGAGCCGGGCGGCGGCGATGCCCGCTGCGTCGTCGAAGGCGATGTCGCTCTCGTCGGGGGTCAGCGGACGGCCGCCATGGGCGCCGAGGAACGACTGAAAGCGCCAGTCGTGGCGTTGGGTCCAAATCCCGTCGATGGTCGGGCCGAGCGCATCGATCTTCGCCGCGAGCTCGATCAGGCCGTCGAAATCGGCCGGAAAGTCGGCCATCGAGCCGCCCGCCTGCTCGACCAGGGTCGGGTTGACGTAGGTGACCAGGGTCGAGGCCGAGGTGCCGAGCGCGTACTGCACGCCCTGGAACTGGCCGAGCGAGCGGAGCGCCGGGGTATAGCCCATGGCCTCGAACGCCGCCGCGTCGCCGATGAAGTCGTCGAGCGGTTGGGCGAGACCGCGGGCCTCCAGGACGCGCCAGAGGTTGAGCCCGACGAAGGCGACGTCCGGCAGGGTGCCGGCAACGCTCTCGCGGAGGAGCCGCTGGACGCCCTCTTCGTAGCTCTCGGCCGGCCCGTCGATGACGATGCGGATGTCCGGATTGTCGGCCATGAACGCTTCGGCGAGCTGGGCCTGGGCGTTGGCCCAGATGGTCGGGATCCCGTAGTGCACGCGGATGGTGGTCTCCTGCGCCGAGGCGCTGCCCGCAAGGACGAGGCCGAGGGCAGTCAAGACGAGCAACGGACGGTTCATGGCTGGTCTCCAGCTTGGGGGGAGAACGAAGGCTTCATCCCTTGAGCCCGCCCGTGGCGAGGCCCTGGATGAAACGGCGCTGGGCGACGAGGAAGCCCAGCACCATCGGCGCCACGACGACGACGGCAGCGGCCATGAGGGGCCCCACGTCGGTGCCGGCCTCCTCGTCGCGGAAGTAGAGGATGCCGCGCGGCGGCGTGGCGAGCCGCGGGTCGGAAACGGCGATCAGCGGCCAGAACAGGTCGTTCCAGTGCGCCACCACCGAGAAGATGGCGAACGCCGTGGCGGCCGGCAGGGCGAGCGGAAAGGCGATCCGCCAGACGATCGCGGTCTCCGACAGGCCGTCGATCCGCGCCGCCTCGAACAGCTCCCTGGGCATCGCCCGGATCGCTTGGCGGAAGAGGAAGATGCCGAACACCGACGCCACGAACGGCACGATCAGGGCCCAGTAGGTGTTGAGCAGCTTGAGTTGCGCGAGGCCGAGGAAGATCGGGATGGCGGTGACGTGGAACGGCACCAGGAGCCCCGCCAGCACCAGGCCGAAGATCGCCGTCTGGCCGCGAAAGCGGCGCTGCGCCAAGGCAAAGGCGCAAGGCACGGCGAACAGGAGTTGGAAGGCCAGGATGCCGGCGCAGACCACCGCACCGTTGACGAGGAACAGGGCCAGCGGGACCCGCTCGAAGGCGCGCACGTAGTTCTCCCAGCGCAGCGTCTCCGGCAACAGGGCGATCGTCGGCGAGAAAATCTCGGCCTGCCCTTTCAGCGACAGCGACAGCATCCAGAAGAAGGGCACCAGGACCAGGGCGGCACCGACGACGAGCGCTGCCAGCGCCAGGGTGCGGCCGACGGCGGTCATCGGTAGTGCACCCGGCGCTCGAGCACGCGGAACTTCAACAGCGTGACGGCGAGGACGAGGGCGAAGAAGACCATGGTGATGGCGCTGGCATAACCGGCCTTGAAGTAGACGAAGCCCTCCCGGTACATGGCGTAGACCAAGACGTCGGAGGCGAAGGCGGGTCCGCCGCGGGTGAGCGTGGCAACGGTCTCGAAAACGCGAAAGGCACTGGCGGCGGTCACTACGGTGACGAACAGCGTGGTCGGCCCCAGCATCGGCCACGTGACGGTCCAAAAGCGCTCCCAGCTGCGCCCGGCGCCGTCGATCTGGGCGGCGTCGTAGAGTTCCTTCGGGATCGCTGCGAGGCCGGCGAGGAACAGCACCATGTTGTAGCCGACCGTCTGCCAGACGCCGATCACGGCGAGGGTGTAGAGCACGAGACCGCGGTCGGAGAGCCAGGAGGGCCCGCGGATGCCGATCTGGCCGAGCAGTTGATTGACGAGGCCGAGATTGGGGTGGAGCAGCATCTGCCAGACCACCGCCATCGCGACCAGGGTCGCCGCGACGGGGAGGAAGTAGGCCGCCCGCAGCACCGCGGACAGGCTGGGGGCGCGTTGGGCGAGGCCATGCAGGCCGAGCGCCACGGCGAGGCCGAGGACGATCGAAGCCGGGATCACGATCGCCGCGTAGAGCAACGTGTTGGTGACGGCGCGGCGGGCGACCGGGTCGGTGAAGAGAACGCGGTAGTTGTCGAGGCCGACCCAGACGAAGCTGCGTGCGCCGAACTGGTAGTCGGTGAACGACAGGACCGCCACGATCACTACCGGCACGAAGATCAAGACCAGCATGGCAATCGTCGCCGGCCCCGCCAGCCAGAGGTCGGTCAGGGGCTCGCGCCAACGACGCACCGTCAGTCGCATGCCGCGGCCTCCGCGCCGCCCGGCGCCGGCAGGCGCGCGCCCGTTGCGGCATCGAACAGGTGCAGGTGACGAAACTCGAAGCCGAGCCTGACGATGCTGCCCGCGGCGGGCGGCCGCCAGTCGCCCGGCGCCGAAGCGCGCAGTATCGTGCCGTCGTCGAGGACCAGGTCGATCAGGAGTTCGGCCCCCTGGTACTCGACCCGGGCCAGCCGCCCGGCCACGGCGCCGTCGCGCTGCGGCCGGAGATGCTCGGGGCGGATGCCGAGGACGAGGTCCCCGGTGCCGGGCGCCCGAAGGCTCGCGCGGGCGAAGGCCGCAGGGAGACCGCCCCCCCCCCGCGGTCCGGGAACGAAATTGATCGGATGCGTGCCGACGAACGCCGCCACCGCGCGGTTGGCGGGCGTTTCGTAGAGGGCGCGCGGCGGGCCTGCCTGCGCGATCCGACCGTCGAGCATGACCGCCACCTGATCCGCCATCGCCATGGCTTCGGCCTGGTCGTGGGTCACGTAGACGAAGGTCCGCCCGGTGCGGCGGTTCAAGGCCACGATCTCGGCCCGCATCTGTACGCGCAGCTTGGCGTCGAGGTTGGACAGCGGCTCGTCGAGCAGGAACACCGAGGGCTCGCGGACCAGTGCGCGGGCGACGGCAACCCGCTGCTTCTGGCCCCCCGACAGCTCGCTCGGCTTGCGGTGCAGCAGCGGCTCGATGCCGAGCAGTCGGGCCGTCGCTTCGGCTTTGGCGCGGATCGTCCGCCGCCGCGCCCGCGCGCCTGGGGAGAGCCAACCCAAGAGGGAGCGGTCGAGCCGGGAGAGCTCGCGCATGGCCAGGGGCAGCGCCACGTTCTCGGCCACGGTCAAGTGCGGGTACAGCGCGTAGTTCTGGAAGACCATCGCCACGTTGCGCTCGGCGGCGGAAAGACCGAGCACGTCGCGACCGCCGAAGCGGACCGTGCCCGCAGTCGGCCGGTCCAAGCCGGCGATGATCCGCAGCAGGGTCGACTTGCCGCAGCCGGACGGGCCGAGCAGGGCGAGGAAACTGCCCGCGGCGGCGGCGAGGCCGATGCCGTCGAGCACCACCGTGGTCCCGAACCGCCGTGTGACGTCCCGCAGCTCGATCATTCCCCGTCCTTTCCCGTCCCGTCTAGATGGGCACCGAGCGTGACGGTCTCATGACGTCTCGGGCAGGGCCAGCAGGTGGCGGGCGAGCGCTTCGGCGACGGCATCGACACTCGCCACGTGGCGGACGCCGGGCACCTCCGGTGCGCCGTCCAAGCCGAAGACGGGCTTGTCGAAGTGCAACCCGAAGGCGACCTCGGAGAGCGTGCCGTACTGCCCGCCGATGGCGACCAGCGCGGCGGACGCCTGGGCGATCAGCACGTTGCGCGCCTTGCCGATGCCGGTGGCGAGCGGCACCGCCACGAAGCGGTTGGCGGCGCGCCAGTCGTCCTCGGGCAAGAGGCCGATGCAGAGGCCGCCCTTGCGGTCGACACCTTGGGCGACCGCCTCCATAACCCCGCCCTTGCCGCCACAGAGCACGGCGAGCCCCATCCCGGCGAGCACCTCGCCGAGTTGCTCGGCCGTCTTCCACTGGCGCGGCGAAGGCTCCCGCGGGCCGATGACCCCGACCGGCACGCGACGGCAGTGCGCCGTGCGGGCGAGATGGCCGAGGGCCGCGACCGGACCGATCGGCGTTCGCGCACCGGTTCCCGGCGGCGCGACGTCCCAGCGCCAAAGCCAGGCATCGAAGGCCCGCCCCGCCCCATCCACCAGGGCTGCCGTCTCCCCGTCCACGAACAGTTCGTCGTCCATCGCTGGCATCCCGGCGCAAAGGCAAGCCCGGAGAACCGGATACTCCCCTTCCCGGCACGATCAAGCGGCCTGTCGGCTTCGGGGCCAGCCCGCATCAGGGACGCGGCATGAATGGCCGAACCCCGTTGCAGGCCTTCAAGGCCGGCATCAAGCTGCCCGGAGCGAAGAAGGAGGAGCCGACAACAGACAAGACCAGTGACGTCCAACCGGCGGCCGCCTGAGCCCGCCTACCGAAGCGGCACTGTCAGGCGAATACCCTCTCTGTACACGTGGTCTGCTGGAGACCTCGAACTACCCCGCTCTCGGCGCCGTTGAACGAGTGATGAGCGGGGCGGCGGGGTTGGGCGCGGGTACGCGAACGCGCTCGATGTGCTTTTCGGGCCGTTCGGGGGGTCTCGGGCGGC
>JBJHBG010000123.1:0-13084 GCA_050485385.1 Geminicoccaceae bacterium
CCCGCTCGACCAGGTGCTGAAGGACCGCGCCAGCCGCGCCGTCAGCGCGCGCCTCCAGGAGCGGGTGGCCGAACTGCGGGCGACGCTCCGGCTCGACGCCGCAGAGCCCCTGGCACCCACGCCGATCGGCGACGACGGCGAGACCTCGGCCAGCGACATCGACCGCCGCGACCGGCTCACGGCGGCCATCGCCGGCATCACCGAGCGGGAGGCCGAGCGCTACCGCGAGCTGTTCGACGAGGGCTTCGTGTCGCGCAGTGCGGCGGCCGTGCTGGCGGCGGGGCCAGCGGCGTTGGCCGAGGCGCTGCGCACCCACGGCATGTCGGCCCTGGCGGCGGCGGCGAAGCGCGAGCTGGACTACGACTGGCGCCTGCGGCTGGCGCTTTGGGTCTACCGGCGTCTGGGCTGGGGCTGGCCGCTCGGCCAGAGCCTGGCGCTGCGCTACGAGGTGACGCTGGTGCGCCGGTCGGTGCTGATCCAGCTCCGCCGCGACGTCGCCGAGGAACTCGGCCGTGTCACCGATGCCGACGCGGCGAGCCGCGTCGACACCCTGCTCGCCGCCCGGCTCGAGGCGCATCAGCGCGCGCTGGAGGCCCTGCGCGTGCAGTATCCCGACTACGCTCGCCAGCTGGAGACGCTCTTCCTGCAACGCGCCTCGCTCCGCCTCGAGGACGAGTTGTACCGCGAGCTGCGCTCGGATGGCCTGCTCAGCGGTGCGGCCTATGTCGAGCTGTCCAAGCAGGTGAAGGAGCGGAGCCGGGCGACGACGCGGGTGCCGACGGTGGACCTGCCGATCGACCGGGAGGCGATGCTGGCGCGGGTTCCCTTCTTCGACCGGCTGGACCGCCGCGCCCGCCGCCGGCTGAAGCGCAGCCTGCATGCCGGGCTGGCGGTGCCCGGCGAACGGCTGATCCGGCGCGGCGACCGCGGCGACGCGATGTACTTCATCGTCGACGGCGCGGTTTCGGTGCAGTGGCCGGAAGGCCGACGCACGCTCGGTTCGGGCGACGTCTTCGGGGAGATCTCGCTGCTGACCGGGCAGCGCCGCACCGCCGACGTCATCGCGCTCGGTTACGTGCAGTACCTGGAGCTGCGGCGCGCGGATTTCCGCCGATTGGCGGCGGGGCTGGGCGACCTGCGGGCGGAGGTCGCCGAACTCGCGCTGGCCCGCGACCGTGACCGCCGGGGCGAGCGGCCCGTTTCACGTGAAACGGCGGACTGAGCCGGCCGGCGTTTCACGTGAAACGCTCACTTGCCGATGCAGAACGCGCCGAAGATCGCGTCCAACAGTGCCTCGACCCCGCGCTCGCCGGTGATCGTCGCCAGGCCGTCGGCGGCCGCCCGCAGGTCTTCGGCGCGGAGCACCGGGTCGTCCTGACCGAGGGCAGCGCGCAGCCGCTCCGCCGCCGCCGCCATGGCGTGGCGATGCCGCGCGCGGGTCGCCGGCGCGCCCCCGCCGGCGCTGGTCTCCAGCAACGCCCTTGCCCGTCCGGTCAGCGCGGCCAGCAGCGCGTCGAGCCCGTCGGCGGTGCGCACGCTGGCGGCTACCAGCCCATCCGGCACCGGCGCCGTCACGAGGTCCGCCTTGCTCAGAACGTCGAGGACGTTCGCCGCAGCCGAGTTGGGTACACCGCAGGCCGGCCAGATGGCACCGTCGATCAGGCGCAGTTCGAGGTCGGCGGTTGCGGCGGCGGCCTCGGCCCGTCTGACGCCCTCGGCCTCGACCGGGTCGTCCGTGGATCGCAGGCCGGCCGTGTCGAGCAGCGTCACCGGCAGGCCGGCGAGGTCGAGCGGGACCGCCAGCACGTCGCGGGTGGTGCCCGGCCGGTCGTGCACGATCGCCACGTCGCGTCCGGCCAAGGCATTGAGCAGACTGGACTTGCCGGCATTGGGCGGCCCGGTCAGTGCGACCCGCAGGCCGCCGCGGACGCGCTCGCCGTGCCGTTCGGCCAGGGCACGCTCGATCTCGTCGAGCAGGGCGATGAGCGCCGTGCCGTCGATGGCGGCGCGCACCGCGACATCGTCCTCGTCGGCGAAGTCGAGCGTCGCTTCGAGTTGCGCCCGGATCGCCGTCAGGCGCCGCTGCCAGCCTTGGATCCGCCCGGCGAAGCCGCCGTCGAGCTGCGCCAGCGCTTGGTGTGCCTGCGCCGCCGTCTCGGCGTCGACCAAATCGGCGATGGCCTCGGCGCGCGTCAGGTCCAGCCGGCCGTTGAGAAAGGCGCGGCGGGTGAACGCGCCCGGTCCCGCTGGCGCAAAGTCCGGCTCGCGCGCCAGTGCGTCCAACAGGCGCTGCACCGGCATGCGCCCGCCGTGCAGGTGGAACTCCACGACGTCCTCGCCGGTGAAGCTGTGGGGAGCCGGAAAGGCGAGCACCAGCGCGTCGTCGATGGCCGTACCGTCGGCCGGATCGGCCAACCGCCGCAAGGCCGCTCGGCGCGACGGCGGCAACGCGCCAGTGAGGCGGCGGGCAACGGCGAAGGCGCGGGCACCGCTGAGCCGGACGACGGCCACGGCGGCACGGCCGGGTGCGGTGATCGGCGCGTAGAGCGTCGGCTGCGGCCGCTCAGTCGTCACCGTCGTCCCGCGGGCGCGGCGGCTTCGGCGCGAGACCGGATGCCGTCGTCAGCATCTGCGCCCACATCTGCTGCCATTGCTCCATGCCCTTCACGCCGAAGGGCAGCCAGTGCTCGACCAAGGTCTGCGGGTCGCTCTGGCGGACGTACTCCGCCATGCGCGCCTCCATCTCGGTCAAAAGCCGCTCCTGCAACGCCCGCACGTCCGGCAGGCCGAGGAACGCGCGGGCCTCCTCCGGCGTGCAGTCGACCTCGATCTTCACCTTCATGCGCCCGGCTCCACCCGTAAGGGATCACTTTCGCGTCCCTTGTGCAGCAAGTGGCCGGCGCGGTCGACGGTCAGGCGGCGTCGGGCCGACGCTGCACCATCAGCTTGGCCTCGCCCGTGACCACCACACGGTCGCCCACGGTGCAACTGGTCTCGCAGGTGACGCGCTTGCGGTCCTTGTCGACCTCGGTGAGCGTGACGCGGGCCTTGACGGTATCGCCGGGACGCACCGGCGCCATGAACCTGAGGCTCTGGCTGATGTAGATGGCGCCCGGCCCCGGCAGCCGCGTGCCGAGCACCGCGGAGATCAGGCTCGAGACCAGCAGGCCGTGGGCGATCCGCCCCTCGAACATGGTCTTCGCGGCGAACTCCTCGTCCAGATGCACGGGGTTGGTGTCGCCCGACGCGCCGGCGAACAGCAAAATGTCGGCCTCGGTAATGGTCTTGCCGAAGACCGCCGTCATCCCCGGCTCGAGATCGTCGATGTAGTAGAGCACCTCGTCGCTCACGAGCTCATCCCTCTGCACACGCTTTTGCTGCGCTGCACTATAGTTGGCGCCGGACGCGGTTGGACAGGGAAAATTGCGTGGCGGGCGGGTCGGTGCCCGATGGTACGATCCGGCCGCCGCCGTTCAGGCCGTCTTGACGTGGCCGAGGCTGCGCAGGCTGGTGATGCCGCGCGAGGCCAGGATCAAATGGTCGTGCAGCACGATGCCGAGCGTGCCGAGGGCGGCCTGCACCTGCTTGGTGGTCTCGACGTCGGCCCGCGACGGCGTCGGGTCGCCCGATGGGTGGTTGTGCGCCATGATCAGCGCCGACGCGTGCAGCTCCAGCGCCCGCTTCGCCACCTCGCGGGGGTAGAGCGGGGTGTGGTCGACGGTGCCGCGGTGCATCGTCTCGTCGCGGATCAGGTTGTTCTTGCGGTCGAGAAAGAGGAGCCGCAGCGTCTCGACCCGCTCGTAGCGCATGTCGACGCCGAGATAGTCGACCAGGGCCTGCCACGAGCCGATGGTGATCGGCTGCTCCAGCGGTGCGCGCAGCACGCGGCGCAAGGTCGCCTGGATCGCCTTGAACATCGAAATGGTCATCTCGCCGATGCCGTCGAGTTCGCGAAGTTGCAGGGTCGTAGCGTTGAGCACCGCACCGAGGCTGCCGAAGCGGGCGACCAGACCCTCGGCAAGCGCACGCGCGTCGACCTTCGCGCCGCTCAGGAACAGCAGCACCTCCAGCATGTCGGTGTCGTCGAGGTCACCCGTGCCCTCGCCCGTCAATTGGGCGAGCAGATGGTTCGGCCCCAGGCTGGCGAAGGCAAGTGGCGCGGTGGCAAACGCCGTCCGACGCGGCTCGGCGAGGCCGCCGCCATGGCTCGGGCGGCGGGCGAAGCCGGTCGGCGCCGGTTCCCGCTCCAGCATGGCGACGGCACGGTCGGCCGCATCGATGGCGCCGATGATGGAGCGGCTGGTAACGGCGGCCATGCAGCGGTCCTCCTGAAGCACACTACTCGCGGTAGAGACCAAGTCGCGACGACGACGTCGAACCTTACGGCCTGTATCCGAGCGATGCCAGGATTTCCGCAATCGGCCGGGCATAGCTGGAGCCGAACAGACGCCGATGCACGAGGAGCGGATAGAGCGTGTAGATCGCGCGGCGCGTGGGCAGAAAGCCGGGTGCGATGGGGCGGTGCTCGGCGTAGGCGTCGAGCACGGCTGCGTCTACCGGGCCGAAGAGGGTGCCGAACGCCAGCTCGATCTCCGCATCGCCGAAATAGATTGCGGGATCGATCCAGGCGACCGGCAGCCCGCCCCGCGTCAGCAGGTTGCCCTGCCAGAGATCGCCGTGCAGCAGCGACGGCCGGGCCGGCTCCACCAGCCAACGGTCGAGGTCGGCGGCGAGCCGCTCGAGCACCCGTGCGAGTTCGGGCTCCAGCCGCCCGGCCGCGACCGCCGCCCGGCTCTGCGCCAACAGCCGTTGATCGCGGTAGAAGGCGATCCAGCTCGATGTCCAGGGATTGGGCTGCGCCAGCCGGCCGATCACCGTGTCGTAGGCGTAGCCAGGGGCATCGGCGTGATGGGCGTGCAGGGCGGCGAGTTCGGCGGCGAACCGTTCCTGTCCATCCGTCGACAACGGGCGTCGGTCGTGCGCCACCCAGTCCAGCACGAGGACGTCGTCCGCCACGGCGACGACCGCCGGGATCGGCGCGCCCGCGCGGCGCAAGTCCGCCAGCATGCGCGCCTCGAGCCGGAGGTGGTCGCCGACGTCGCTCTGACCCGTCTTGACGGCGACCACGCGCCCGTCCGCCAGGACGACGCGGCGGACGTCGAACAGGCAACCGCCGGTGGCGGGCTCGCTGGCGCGGACCGGGCTGCCGAGCAGCGTCTCGATCCGGCCGTGCTCAACCACCGCCGCGTTCGGCCAGAAGCCGCGCCACGAGCCCGTCGATGCCCCGCTCGATCAGGTCGAACGCCTCGGCGAAGTCGTTGGCGCCCACTTCGAACCAGGGATCGAGGACGTCCCGCCCCTCGAGGCCCGGGCTGAAGTCCAGCAGCAGGTGGACCGAGGCCGGGCTCGCCGACGGCAAGCGGCGTTGCAAGGCGCGGACGTGGCCCCGCGTCATGCCGATCACGCGGCCGGGGCGGTCGAAGTCGCCGAGCGAAAGCGGCCGGGCCCGGCGCGGCGGCAGGGCGATGCCGCGCCGGGCGGCCTCGGCCACGGCGCGCGGATCGGGTGGATTGCCGCGCTCCTCGTCGCTGATGCCGCAGCTGTCGACGTCGACCGCCAGCCGTGCCACCTCGGCGCGCACCCGGAGGATCGCCTCGGCCGTGGGCGAGCGGCAGATATTGCCCGTGCAGACGAACAGCACGCGCGTCATGCGGCTTCCACCAACTCGCCCAGGTGCGGCGCCACGGCCTCGGCGAAGCGCTGGCCCGTGAACATCTCGTGGTGGCGTGCCCCCTCGACCGTCAACCGGCGGGCGCCGCCGTGCGGCAGGACGTCGGCGGCACCGTGGGTGTGCCCCTGGCCCACCAACTCGTCGGCCGTGCCCTCGACGGTCAACAGGCGGACGCCGCGCAGCGCTTCCAACTCGACCCGACGCCCGGCGAAGGCGAGCGTGCCGCGGGCGAGCGCGTGCTGGCGATAGGCAACGGTGACCGTGTCGAGGAAGAGCTCGGCCGGCACGTCCTGGAGGCTGTGCAGGTCGCGGTGCTCGCGGGTGCGCTCGGCGGGGCGGCCGTCGGTCAGCTCGGCGAGCAGCCCGGCCTGGGCGCCGAGGTAGAGGGGGGCGTTGCCGAAGGCGTAGGCGACGAGCTGGAGCACGCCCGGATAGACCTGCCGGCCATGTCCGGGATAGCGGCTCGGTACCGCCGTGGTGAGCTGCCCCTGCAAGGCCGCCATCGGTTGCAGGCGGAGGAACGTGGTCAAGGGGTGGCTACCCTCGCGCGTGTCGAAGGGGCCGGCCAGCAGCACCAGCGCTGCAGGCTTGCAGCCGGCGGCCGCCGCCAACGCGGCCCCCGCGACCACCGCCACCACCGATTGCGACAGCCCCACCACCACGGCCCCGGGCCCGGCCTCGACGATGGCACGCTCGACCGCCGCGACCTGATCGACGAGACCGAACGGACCGTCCGCCGCCGGGACCAGCCGCGCGTCCCGCCATTCCAGGGCGACGACCGGACGGTGCCGCAGGATGGCGGCCACGAGCGGGCTGGTGACGCCGGCAACGTAGCCCGAATAGGGCGGCACCAGGACCGCCGGCACGCGGTCGGCCCTTGCCGCCCGCAGCCGCCAAGCGGTAACGAACGGACCCATCGCCGTCGCCTGGGCATCGAAGGGGCCGGTGACGTCGGCCTGCACGAAGGCCGCGAGGTTGGCCTGGACGGGCTCCAGCGCGTCGACCAGACGGGCCGCGAGGTCGCTACCGGCGATCTGTAGCGGCAGGAACGAACGGGCGGGGCCGGTTGCCCAGCGCGAGGCATCCATCAAGGGCACCCAGAGCTGCCGTTGCCATTCGAGAAGCTGATAGAACAAGCGCCCATCCCAGGTGCGGAAACTGCCTTTGGTTGGCCCGCCCGCGACCTGCCGGCAAGCGTCTTCGACGATCAGGCCGCACTCTGGAGCGCTGCATCGAGTGCCGCTTTCACTTCGGCCACGGCTGCGGCTGCCGCCTGGGCGTCCGGTCCGCCGCCTTGGGCGAAGTCCACCCGTCCGCCGCCGCCCTTTCCGCCCAAGGCGCCCACGCCGGCGCGCACCAAGTCGACCGCGCTGACGCGCCCGGTCAGATCCGGCGTCACGGCGACGACGATGGCGGCCTTGCCGTCGACCCCGCTCACCACCAGCGCCACGCCGGAGCCGAGCTGCTGCTTGAGCTGATCGGCGATGCCGCGCAGGTCCTTGGCCGGCACGCCGTCCAGCGTGCGGGCGGCGAGCTTGATGCCGGCCACCTCCTCGATCCCGCCGCCGGTATCGCCCGTGGCGAGCTTCTGCCGCGCGTCGGCCAGCTCGCGTTCCAGCTTGCGGCGCTCGTCCAACAGCGCCTCCAGCCGGCCCGGCAGCTCCGCGGGCGTCACTTTGAGGATATCGGCGGAGCGGCGGAGCAGCCCTTCCTCCTCGTGGAAGGCGCCGAGCGCCGCCGCACCGGTCAGGCCCTCGATGCGACGCACACCGGCGGCGACGGCACTCTCGCTCGCGACCTTCATCACGGCGACGTCGCCCGTGCGCGCCGCGTGGGTGCCGCCGCAAAGCTCCATCGAGTAGGTCTTGCCCTCCGCTGTGGCACCCATGGTGACCACCCGCACCTCGTCGCCGTACTTCTCGCCGAACAGCGCCATCGCACCGGCGGCGACGGCGTCCTCTTGCGCCATGATCCGCGTCTCGACGGCAGCGTTCTGGCGGACGAAGGCGTTGACCTCGTCCTCGATGGCGAGGAGCGTCGCCGCGTCGATCGGCTTCGGATGACTGAAGTCGAAGCGCAGGCGGTCGGGCGCTACCAGCGAGCCGCGCTGGGCCACGTGGCCACCCAGATGGCCGCGCAGGGCCGCATGCAGGAGGTGTGTCGCCGAGTGGGCGCGGCGCAGGCCGTCGCGGCGCTCAGCGTCGACCACCAACTCGGCGGTGTCGCCGCGCCGCAACTCGCCCGCTTCGACGCGGCCCCGGTGCAGCCAGAGATCGCCCGCCGCTTTGGTGGTGTCCTCGACCGCAAAGCGGCCGTCCGCCGTGACGATCGTACCCCGGTCGCCCTGCTGGCCGCCGCTCTCCGCATAGAAGGGCGTTTGGTTGGTGAGGACGACGCCCTCGGTGCCGGCCCCAAGGGTGCGCACCTCGCGGCCGTCCTGCACCAACGCCACCACGACGGCTTCCGCGCGCGTCGTCGCGTAGCCGAGGAACTCGGTGGCGCCCTGGCGTTCGCGCAGGTCGAACCAGAGACCCTCGACCGCCGCGTCGCCCGAGCCCTTCCAGCTCGCCCGCGCCGCCGCCTTCTGCTCGGCCATGGCGGCATCGAAGCCGGCAAGGTCGACGCCGATGCCCTTGGCGCGCAGGGCGTCCTGCGTCAGATCGAGCGGAAATCCGTAGGTGTCGTACAGCTTGAAGGCGACCTCGCCCGCCAGCTCGTCGCCGCCCGCCATGGTCTCGGTCGCTTCGTCGAGCAGGCGGAGGCCGCGTTCCAACGTGCGGCGGAAGTTGGTTTCCTCCAGCTTCAGCACCTCGGTGATGGTCGCCTCGGCGCGAACCAGCTCCGGAAAGGCTTGGCCCATCTCGCGCACGAGTGTCGGCACCATGCGGTGCAGCAGCGGCGCCTCGGCGCCCAGAAGCTGCGCGTGGCGCATGCCGCGGCGCATGATCCGCCGAAGCACGTAGCCCCTGCCCTCGGCGGACGGCATCACGCCGTCGGCCACCAGGAAGGAGGCGGCGCGCAGGTGGTCGGCGATGACCTTGTGCGACGGTGCTGCCGCCCCTTCCGCAGGCGTGCCGGTCAGGTGTCGGCTCTCGGCGATCAGCGCCTGGAAGAGGTCGATGTCGTAGTTGTCGTGCTTGCCCTGGAGCACGGCGGCGATGCGCTCGAGGCCCATGCCGGTGTCGATCGACGGGCGCGGCAGGTCGACGCGCTCGTCCTTCGTCACCTGCTCGAACTGCATGAAGACCAGGTTCCAGATCTCGATGAACCGGTCGCCGTCCTCGTCCGGGCTGCCGGGCGGGCCGCCGGGAATGTCGGGGCCGTGGTCGAAGAAGATCTCGGAGCACGGTCCGCACGGGCCGGTTTCGCCCATCGCCCAGAAATTGTCGGAGGTGGGGATGCGGAGGATGCGTTCGTCGCCGAGCCCGGCGATCTTCTTCCACAAGGCTGCCGCGTCCTCGTCCTCGGCGTAGACCGTGACGAGCAAGCGCTCCTTGGGCAGCCCGAATTCCTTGGTCACCAGCCGCCAAGCCAGCTCGATCGCCCGTTCTTTGAAGTAATCGCCGAAGGAAAAATTCCCCAACATCTCGAAAAACGTATGATGCCGTGCAGTGTAACCGACGTTGTCGAGGTCGTTATGCTTACCGCCGGCACGCACGCATTTTTGCGAGGTGACGGCGGTGCGGTATTCGCGGTGCTCGATGCCGGTAAAGACGTTCTTGAACTGCACCATGCCGGCGTTGGTGAAGAGCAGCGTCGGGTCGTTGTGCGGGACGAGCGACGACGAGGCGACGACCTCGTGCCCTTCCTTGGCGAAATAGTCGAGGAACGCGCTGCGGATGGCGTTGACGCTGGCCATGGGGTGGCTCGGACTCCGAAAGGATCAGAGGTCGTCGGTGGGCTCGGGCCCGCCGAGATCGGTGAGGTCGTCGGCGAGTACGCCGGCGCGGCGGCGGATCTCCTGCTCCAGTTCGGCGGCGACGGTGGGGTTGTCGCGCATGAAGGCCTTGGCGTTCTCGCGCCCCTGGCCGATGCGCTGATCGCCGTAGGAGAACCAGCTCCCCGACTTCTCCACAAGCCCGGCCTTCACGCCCAAATCGATCAGCTCGCCGGTCTTCGAGATGCCCTCGCCGTAAATGATGTCGAACTCGACCGTCTTGAACGGCGGCGCCATCTTGTTCTTGACCACCTTCACCTTGGTCTGGTTGCCGACGATCTCGTCGCGGTCCTTGACCGCACCGATCCGCCGCACGTCGAGCCGGACGCTGGCGTAGAACTTGAGGGCGTTGCCGCCCGAGGTGGTCTCGGGGCTACCGAACATCACGCCGATCTTGAGGCGGATCTGGTTGGTGAAGATCACCATCGACTTGGAGCGGTTGATGCTCGCCGCCAGTTTCCGGAGTGCTTGGCTCATCAGGCGCGCCTGGAGGCCCGGCAGGCTGTCGCCCATCTCGCCTTCGAGTTCGGCCTTGGGCACCAGGGCGGCGACGCTGTCGATGACGACCACGTCGACCACGCCCGAGCGGACCAGCGTGTCGGCGATCTCGAGCGCCTGCTCGCCCGTGTCCGGTTGGCTGATGAGGAGGTTGTCGGTGTCGACGCCGAGCTTGCGCGCATAGCCCGGATCGAGCGCGTGCTCGGCGTCGATGAAGGCGCAGGTGCCGCCCAGCTTCTGGGCCTCGGCGACGATGTGCAGGGTCAGCGTGGTCTTGCCCGAGCTTTCCGGGCCGTAGATCTCGATCACCCGGCCGCGCGGCACGCCACCGATGCCGAGGGCGATGTCGAGCGAGAGCGAGCCCGTCGGCACGGTCTCGATCTCGATCACCTGCTCCTTTTGGCCCAGGCGCATGACCGAGCCCTTGCCGAACGCACGCTCGATCTGGCCGATCGCCGCTTCGAGGGCGCGCTGACGGTTCTCGGGGGAGCGGGCAGGATCGGCCATGGGACGACTCGCGGCTGGGGAACGATGCGGCGTTATAGCGAGCGCATCGCCGATGCAACAGGGGCAGCCGTGCCGCTTCGCGAAGCCACGGCCGCGGTGGTCGGCGGCAACGGACCCGGCTAGGGCACCGGCGTTACCGGGCAGAGCCGAGCGATGGCGGACAGATCGCAGAGGGTGACGACCGCGACATCTTCGCAAGCTTCGAACGAGAGGCCGCCGGGCAGCCACCACCAGAACGCGACGAAGGCGACATAGACGCCCAGGAACACCAAGGTCGCCAGATGACGCAACGGCGTGTAGCCGCGCCAGCCGAACCACGTTCCGGTCCATCGCATCCCGCCGTCGCTGGCATAGTGCGAGTCCACCGCGCGGTTGCGGCAGAAGTCGACGGCGTGGCGGATGTAGGCCGTCACCAACAACTCCAGAAAGACGAAGCACCCGGCGGTGACGATGCCCAAGGCCTGGAACAGCCAGATGGCGCCGGCGACGCTGCACGGGTCGAACTGGCTGAGGGCGAGGACGATGCCGATCGACAGGGTGAAGAAGACCGGCACCATCAAGAAGCGGAGGTTGCTGTAGTGGTGCACCGCCGCGTGCGCGGCGTAGAACCCGGCCGTGTCGTCGAGGTAGAGGAACCGCGGCGGCGGCGGTTCCGCCGGTGCCGGCCCCCGCCGCCCGGAACCCAAGCCCGGGATCACCTCGCGGCCGGCGCCAGGCTCGCCTGCAACAGCCGGCCCATCCGACGGGCGAAGCCGCCGGGATCGGGCAGGGGCTCGCCTTCGACGACGCGGGCTTGGTCGAGCAGCAGGCGGGCCAGCTCGTCGACGCGCTCGGCGTCCGTCTCCGATGCTTCCGCCATGGCTTTGATGAGGGGATGGGTCGCGTTCACCTCCAGGATGCGGCCGCCGAGGGCGCCGAGCTGCTTGTGCTGCTTCAAGAAGCGCTCGAAGCGCAGATCGAAGCCGCCCTCGTCGGCGACGAGGCAGACGGCGCTCTCGGTCAGTCGCTTGGAGCGACGGACGTCCTTCACCGCGTCCTGCAGGGCGAGCTTCATCCGGGCCAGCAGGCGGTCGAGCGCCGGATCGTCGGCGGCAGGCTCGTCCGCCGCCGCCTCGCCGCCCTCGATCGTCGAGAGGTCCACCGCGTCGCGGGTGAGCGACTTGAAGGGCTTGCCCTCGAAGCCGTCCGTCACCGGCAGCCAGAAGTCGTCGATGGCGTCGGTCAAGAGCAGCACCTCCACGCCCTTGGCCCGCGCCTGCTCCAGCTGCGGGCTGCCCTTCAGCGCCTCGACGTTGTCGCCGGAGATGGTCAGGATGGCGTCCTGGCCGGGCTTCATGCGGGCGACGTACTCCTCGAGGCCGACCCAGCCGTCGGTGGCGGTCGAGCGGAAGCGGGCGAGCTTCACCAGTCGCTCGCGGTTCGCCTGATCCTCGTACATCCCCTCCTTCAAGACGGCGCCGAACGCCTCCCAGAAGGCCAGATAGTCGGGATTGCCGTCCTCTTTCGGCAGCTTGGCGATGCGCTCCAACTCGTCGAGCACGCGCTTGACGAGCCCTTGGTGCATCTTCGCGACGACGGCGTTGCGTTGCAGCGTCTCGCGGCTGACGTTGAGTTGCAGGTCGTCGCTGTCGACCACGCCGGCGACGAAGCGCAGATAGCGGGGCAACAGCTCGTCGAGCTGCTCGGTGATGAACACGCGCCGCACGTAGAGCTTCACGCCGTGCCGGCGGTGGGCATCGTAGAGGTCGAACGGCGCCATCGACGGCACGAACAGGAGCCCCGTATAGCTCAAGAGCCCTTCGACGGCGAAGTGCAGACGGGCGAAGGGCTGATCGAAGGCGTGCGCGCTGTGATGGTAGAACTCGGTGTATTGCTCCTCGGTAATCTCGCTCTTCGGCCGCCGCCAAAGCGCACTCGCGGTGTTGATCTGCTCGACCTCGCCGCTCTGGGCACCGGGCGTTTCGCCGGGGGCGCCGAGCCGGATCGGAAAGGCGACGTGGTCGGAGTAGGTGCGCACGAGCTCCTTCAGCTTGGCGGCCTGGAGGAACTCCTTGGCGTCGTCCTTCAGCTTGAGGACCACGGCGGTGCCGCGCTCGACCAGCACGTCCGTCTCGTCGAGGGTGAAGCCGGAGCGGCCGTCGGAGCGCCAGACCCAGGTGCTCTCCTGGCCGGCCTTCCGGGAGAACACCGCCACCTCGTCGGCGACCATGAACGCAGCGTAGAAGCCGACGCCGAACTTGCCGATGAGCTGGCTGTCGGACTTGGCATCGCCGCTCAGGGTCTCCAGAAACTGGGCGGTACCGGAACGGGCGACGGTGCCGAGATGGCTCGCCAGTTCGTCCTTGGTCATGCCGATGCCGTCGTCGGCGACGGTGAGCGTGCCCTTGGCCGCGTCGGCGACGATCCGGATC
>JBJHBG010000124.1:0-12724 GCA_050485385.1 Geminicoccaceae bacterium
GGCATCAGGTCCGGCGCGGTTGCCCGGGTGCGGCGCTCCTCGGCCCGCGGTGCGGCGCAACGTCGCCGCTTCAACTGCCGAACCGCCAGCCGCGCCATCGCCGCCTCCGGATCGAGGACACCTCGAACGGATGCAGTCTACGTCATTCCCACGCTGCGGTCGCGGCCGATGCGCGCCGAACCGCCCGCCTCGACGACCGCCGCCACCAGCGCATCGAGCGCATCGACCACGGGTACGGTGCTCGGCAGGGCGTCGGTCGCCAGCGAGAACTCGGTGCAGGCGACGAGCAAGGCTTCCGCTCCCTCCGCGACCATGTCCAGCGCGGCGGCATGCAGGCTCGCCCGGGCCTGCGGATCGTCGGCCCGCCGCTTGAAGGCCTTCAACGCCACCATCAGTTCCGCTTGTCGCGCCGGGTAGACGACGTCGAGGCCCCGCAGGCCCAGCGGCCCCTCGTAGAGCCCGACATTGCGCAGCGCGGTCGAGCCGAGCATGCCGACGCGCCCGCCCTCCGGCAGATGCGCGGCGAGGGCGGTCGCGGCAAGGTCGACCATGTCGAGAAACGGGATGGCGACGGCGGCGCGGATGTCGTCGGCATAGGCGTGGGCCGTGTTGCAGGGCATGGCGAGGGCGCCACAGCCCATCGCCTCCAGCCGACGGGCCATCGCGACCAGCACCGGCGCCGGACTGGCGCCCGTCCCCTCCACCAGGGCCTCGATCCGCGACGGTACCTGAGTGTTGCAGTCGACCAGCAGCGGCACGTGGTCGGCGTCGTCGTCGGCCGGGGTGGCGTGGATGACCTTCTGCATCAAGAGCACGGTCGCCTCCGGCCCCATGCCACCGAGCACGCCGACGACGCACCGCGCGGTCATCGAGCGGCGGCCCCGAAGGCGGCGGTGTAGCCGAAGAGTGCGACCGCACCGCCGGTGTGCAGGAAGACCACCGTCTCGCCCTTCTTCAACCGGCCCTGACGGCAATAGGCGATCAGCCCGGCGGCGGCCTTGCCGGAATAGACGGGGTCCAGAAGGATGCCCTCGGTGCGGGCGAACAGCTCGATCGCCTCGATGGTGTCGGCGCGCGGGATGCCGTAGCCCGCGCCCACGTAGTCCGTGTCGGCGACGACGTCCGCGGGCTGCACCAGCCCCGGCAGGCCAAGCTTCTCGGCGGTGGCCGCGGCCAGCTTGAAGACGTTTTCCTCCTGCTTCGCCTTGGGCGCCCGCACGCCGAAGCCGAGCAGCTTCATGGCCGCGTGGATGGCCTTCAGCCCGACCACCAGCCCGGCCTGCGTGCCGGCGCTGCCGGTGGCATGGATCAGGTGGTCGACGTCGAGCCCCAAGTCGTTCGCCTGTGCGACCAACTCGATGGCGCAGTTGACGTAGCCGAGCGCACCGGTGGGATTGGAGCCGCCGCCGGGGATGGCGTAGGGCTTGCGCCCCGCGGCCCGGAAGCGCTCGGCCGCCGCCGCCAACTCGGCGTTCATGTCGAGACCGCCCGGCCGCTCCTCGGTGGTGGCACCGTGCAGATGGTCGAGCAGGACGTTGCCGTTGTGGCGGTAGTCCGCCTCCTTGGAGCCGGTGCGGTCCTCCAACAACAGGTGACAGTCCATGCCGCGCCGGGCGGCGGCGGCGGCCGTCTGCCGGGCGTGGTTCGACTGGGTGGCGCCCTGGGTGAGCACCAAGTCGGCGCCTTCCGCCTCCGCCTCCGCCATCAGGAACTCCAGCTTGCGGGTCTTGTTGCCACCGGTGGAGAGACCCGTGCAGTCGTCGCGCTTGATCCAGATCTCCGGGCCACCGAGCGCTGCGGTGAGCCTTGGTGCCGGCTCCAGCGGCGTCGGCAGGTGCGCGAGGCGCAGACGGGGGAAGCGGGCGAGGTTCATGCGATGGCTCCATCTGGACACGGATGCGGCGGCGCGGCTCGACGCGCGCCGAGTTCGCCCTAGGATGGCGTTGCAACGCAAGAGGGAGAACGAGATGGAGATCAGGCGGTCGGGCTCGGTGGCGACCAAACGCGCACCCGAAACGTCGTTCGTCGGCGAGGTCTGGCAGAACCCGATAGCGGACGCGCCGGCGCCGGCCCGGGTGCGGGCACTCCTGGTCCGCTTCGCACCGGGTGCTCGGACCAATTGGCACGCGCATCCCCTCGGCCAGACCCTCTACGTGACGGCCGGCGTCGGCCGGACCCAGGCGGCGGGCGGGCCGGTGCGCGAGATCAAGGCGGGCGACGTCGTCTGGATCCCGCCCGGCGAGAAGCACTGGCACGGTGCGGCACCCGATGCGTTCATGACGCACGTCGCCATCCAGGAGAGCCAGGACGGGGTGACCGCCGACTGGATGGAGCCGGTGAGCGACGCCGACTACGCCAAGGCGCCGGACGCGGACTGAGCCGGCCGCCGGTCAGGCCCGCCGCGCGATCCCGATGCCGAGATCGATCATCCGCGCGACCACGGCCCGCGCCCGCGTGATCGGCGCCAGGGTCGCGCGGCTCGCCGGATCGGTGAAGACCACCGTCCGCCGGCCGATCTCGGCGACCGCGACCTCGGCCACCCGCGCCGCCGACAGCGCACCGGGCAACGCGGCTCGGGCGTAGCCGGCGCGGCTGCCGAAATCGGATCGGGTGGGGCCTGGGCAGAGCGCCATCACGTCGATGGGCTCGCGCGCCAGTTCGCTCGCCAGGGCCTCGGTGAAGCTGAGCACGAACGCCTTGGTAGCCCCGTAGACCGCGAATTGGGGAACGGGCACCAGGGCGAAGGCGCTGGCGACGTTGACGAGCAGCGCACGGCCGCTCCTTCGGCGAGCGGCGTCGATCATGTCCGGCACCAAGGCGCGGCTGAGTTCGACCAAGGCCGCCGCGTTGACCGTGATGCAGGCCTGTTCGCCAGCAGGATCGTTGTCGACGAAGTTGCCGAGCGTGCCCAGGCCTGCGGCGTTGACGAGGCCATCGATCCGTTCCGACCTGGCAAGCTCGACGAGGCGCCGACGGTCGCCGGGATCGGCGAGGTCGGCCACCATTCGGACCACACCCGAGTTGCGGCCACCGAGCGCACGCTCCAGAGCCGCGCCGTTTCGACCGGTCAGAACGACGTCGGCGCGGGTGGCAAGGCGTTCCGCCAGAGCTTGGCCGATGCCACTGGTGGCACCGGTGACCAGAATGCGCGATGCGCCCGACCGCTGCCCTCGTACCGTCCGCAAACCGGTTCCCTCGCCGCCATCGACACCGGAGAATACGTGCGCCGGTTGCGGCTGGATCGCCTGCTGAGGGAAGGGTTGGGGCGAGCGATGGGGATCGAACCCACGACCTCCAGAGCCACAATCTGGCGCTCTAACCGACTGAGCTACGCCCGCCACGAGTGGGCGCGATATGGCGGAAAGCGACGGCAGCGTCAAGCAACGCAGCGGCCCGAACGCCGCCCGCGCAACGCACACGTGTTGTGCAACATGCCGAAATTCTAGGCAACAATTTAGCACCGGTCATGCCCGCATAGCGCGCAGCCGTGCCGAAACGGTGTTGGCACGATTGATGCACCCTCATTGCCAGGATTCACGTGGCGTGCAGCGGTGCGCCCCGGCAGGAGGCCGCATGGGATGAAGAAGATCGAGGCGATCATCAAGCCCTTCAAACTCGACGAGGTGAAGGAGGCGCTCCAGGAGGTCGGCCTCAAGGGCATGACGGTCACCGAGGTGAAGGGATTCGGCCGGCAGAAGGGCCACACCGAACTGTACCGCGGCGCCGAATACGTCGTCGACTTCCTGCCGAAGGTGAAGATCGAGGTGGTGGTCGACGACGACGTCGTGGAGCGCGCGGTCGAGGCGATCCAGGCAGCGGCCAAGACCGACCGCATCGGCGACGGCAAGATCTTCGTGTTCGACGTCCAGGACGTCGTGCGCATCCGTACCGGCGAACGGGGCAGCGACGCGCTCTAGGGCCGCGTTCGCACTTCGAAGGCTGCGGCGCCGGGTCTGGGAGCGGCGCCGCCTCGGGTGACCTCCTTGGGACCAATGAAAGGGTCAATCAATGACTTTGGGTTGTAAGACGGCCGCGGACGTCATGAAGGCGATCGCGGATCACGACGTGAAGATGGTCGATCTCCGCTTCACCGACGTGCCGGGGACGTGGCAGCATACGTCGTTTCCGACGCAGACCTTCGACGCCGATCAGATCACCGAGGGATGCGGCTTCGACGGCTCGTCGATCCGCGGCTTCCAGGAGATCGAGGCCTCCGACATGTTGATCATGCCGGACCCGACCACAGCCTTTCTCGACCCCTTCACCCAGCACACCACCCTGGTGATGATCTGCGACATCGTCGATCCGATCACCAAGGAATTCTACGATCGCGACCCGCGCGGCATCGCCAAGAAGGCGGTGCAGTACATGCAGTCGACGGGCATCGCCGACACCGCCTTCTTCGGCCCCGAGGCCGAGTTCTTCGTGTTCGACGACGTCAAGTACGGCCAGGGTGTCAACTACGGCAAGTTCCAGGTCGACAGCGTCGAGGCGCACTGGAACGGTCTGCGCGACGAGGGTCCGAACCTTGGCCACAAGATCCGCGCCAAGGAGGGCTACTTCCCCTGCGGACCGAGCGACACGCTGCAAGATCTCCGCTCGACCATGGCGATGCTGATGGCCGAGATCGGGCTCACCGTCGAGTGCCACCACCACGAGGTGGCGACCGGCGGCCAGTGCGAGATCGACATGAAGTTCGCGCCGCTGGTCGACATGGCCGACGCGCAGATGAAGTACAAGTACGTGGTGAAGCAGGCGGCCAAGGCAGCCGGCAAGACCGCGACTTTCATGCCGAAGCCGCTCTGGGGCGACAACGGCTCGGGCATGCACTGCCACCAGTCGATCTGGAAGGACGGCCAGCCGCTCATGGCGGACGCAGCCGGCATCGGCGGCCTGTCCCAGCTCTGCCTCTGGTACATCGGCGGCATCCTCAAGCACGCGCCGGCGATCCTCGCCTTCGCGGCCCCGACCACCAACTCCTACCATCGCCTGGTGCCGGGTTTCGAGGCGCCCGTGAACCTCGTCTGGTCGCTCAGGAACCGCTCGGCCGCCGTTCGTATTCCGATGTACTCGGACAGCCCCAAGGCCAAGCGCATGGAGTTCCGGTGCCCGGACCCATCCTGCAACCCCTACGTCGCCTTCGCCGCCATGCTCATGGCCGGCCTCGACGGCATCAAGAACAAGATCGACCCCGGCGAGCCCGCCGATCGCAACATCTACGACCTGCCGCCCGAGGAAGAAGCGAAGCTGCCGCGCGTGCCGGCCTCGCTCGAGGGCTCGCTGAAGGCGCTGGAGGAGGATCACGACTTCCTGTTGGAAGGCGACGTCTTCACCAAGGACTTCATCGAGGGCTATATCGAGCTCAAGAAGGGCGACGTGGACGCGCTGCGACTGCGCCCGCACCCGCACGAGTTCGAGCTCTACTACGACTGCTGAGCCCAGCGCTCGACGTCGACGCAAGGGGCGGCTCCGGCCGCCCCTTCGCGCATCCGCCTTTTCGACGCTCGGCCCCTGCGCTAAGCCACGCGCAGCGACAGCGGGAGGCGACATGACGGACCGGCCGGCCCTGACCGAGCAGATGGAGGCGCACGGCGCCCAGGCCCTCGATCTGCGTTTCACCGATCTCTACGGCCGCTGGCGCCACCTCACCGTCGACGCCCGAGC
Source organism: Geminicoccaceae bacterium (assembly GCA_050485385.1). Classification (GTDB taxonomy): domain Bacteria; phylum Pseudomonadota; class Alphaproteobacteria; order Geminicoccales; family Geminicoccaceae; genus RECO01. The sequence goes on from JBJHBG010000124.1 coordinate 5,665, forward strand.
GGTGAGCGACGACCGGCTCGACCGCGCTGCGCTGTTCGACGGCGCTTCCGTTCCCGGCTGGCGCGACGCGGCGGAGAGCGACCTTCTGCTCTTGCCCGACCTCGCCAGCGCTTGGCCCGACCCCTTCACCGCGCAGCCGACCCTCCTGTGCGTTGCCGACGTCGCCGATCCGGCCACGGCCTCCGGCTACGAGCGCTGCCCCCGGTCGGCCCTCGTGCGCGTGCGCGACGACCTCAGGGCTCGTGGCTTGGCCGACAGGATCGAGGTCTCGGTCGACCTCGGCTTCTACGTCTTCGACGAGCTCGACCTGCGTCAGGACGCCACCGCCCTCGGCTATCGCGCCCTGGTCGCCGACACCGCCCCCACCTCGCCGCCCTGGCCCGCGACCTATCTCGCCGCGCAGCCGGAGGACCGGTTGTTCGATCTGCGCGCCGAGATGAGCGCCGCGTTGTCGCGGCTGGGCGTGCCGGCGCTCGCCCACGTCGCCCTGCACGGTCCCGGCCAATGCGAGCTGAAGTTCGGGCCGGGCGAACTGGTGGCGGCAGCGGACCAGATCCAGCTCGCGCGCTACGTCGTCGAGGGCGTCGCCCGCGCCTACGGCAAAGTGGCGTCGTTCCTGCCGATGCCGCTCGCCTACGCCGCCGGTTCCGGTCTGCACCTCCATTTCGGCTTCGAGAAGGGCGAGCGTCACCTCTTCGCCGGGCAAGGCTACGCCGACCTCAGCGACACCTGCCTGCACGCGATCGGCGGCGTGCTGCGCCACGTCAAGGTCCTGAATGCGTTCGCCAATCCTTCGACCAACAGCTACCGGCGGCTGCGCGTCGGCCGGGCGGAGCCCGCCATCCTCGGCTTCGGCGCGCGCAACCGGGCGACCGCCATCCGCATCCCGTCGGCGGCACGTCCGGAACACAAACGCATCGAGTTGCGCTTTCCCGACCCCCTCGCCAATCCCTATCTCGCGCTCGCGACCGCCGTGCTGGCGATGGCCGACGGCATCGCCCGCCGGATCGATCCCGGCGAGCCGATCGACCGCCACGTCTACGATCTCGGCAACGACGAGACGCACGGGCTGGACCGCTGCGCCCCCCATCTGGAAGCCGCTTTGGCGGCCCTGGTCGAGGCCAAGCAGGGGCTGTTCGAGGGCGACGCGATCCCCGGCGAGTTGATCGACGCCTATGTGCGGCTGAAGCACGCCGAGATCGACCGGGTGGCGGCGCAGCCGCATCCGATCGAGCACTTGCTCTACGGCTCCTGACGTGGCACCGGCCGGGGCCGCCCGTTCGGGTCCAGCGCCACCATCGTGAAGGTGCCCTCGGTGACCTTCAGATGGTCGCCGATCCGGCCGCGCCGCACCCACGTCTCGATGCGGATACGGAGCGAGGTGCGGCCGACGTGGATCACCGCGCCGTAGCAGCCCACCGCATCGCCCACCAGCACGGGCTTGAGAAAGCTCATGCCGTCGACCGCGACGGTGGCGACACGGCCATGGGTGCGCCACCCGGCGACCAGGCCGGCGGCGATGTCCATCTGCGCCATCAGCCAGCCGCCGAAGATGTCGCCCGCCGGATTGGTGTCGGCGGGCATCGCCATGGTGCGCAGCACCAAATCCCCCTGCGGCCCCTCCTCACGCATCGTCGTCCCCTTCGTGCCTCCTAGCGTCATGAGAGAAAGCCGCTATTCTCAATCACATGGAAGACCTTTTCTCGAACGGTGGTTCAAACGCGCTCGGCGCCTACTCGGCCGCCGACATCGAAGTGCTCGAGGGGCTGGAGCCGGTACGGCGGCGACCGGGCATGTATGTCGGCGGCACCGACGAGACCGCGCTGCACCATCTCGTCGCCGAGGTGCTCGACAACGCGATGGACGAGGCGGTGGCGGGCCATGCCGACCGCATCTCGCTGCATCTGGACGCCACCGGTGCGGTGACGGTCACCGACAACGGCCGTGGGATTCCTGTAGACGACCACCCGAAATTTCCGGGCAAGTCGGCGCTCGAGGTGATCCTCACGACGCTGCATTCCGGCGGCAAGTTCAAGGAGGGCGCCTACGCCACGGCCGGCGGCCTGCACGGCGTCGGCATCTCGGTCGTCAACGCACTCGCGGCCGAGTTGGAGGTGGAAGTCGCCCGCAACCGCCAGCTCTTCCGCCAGACCTATCGCCAAGGTGCGCCCTTGGGACCGCTGGAGCATGTCGGCGCCGCCGCCAACCGCCGCGGTACCCGCATCCGCTTCGCCCCCGATCCCGAGATCTTCCGCCACGGCCACCGTTTCCGCCCCGAGCGACTCTTGCGGATGGCGCGCTCCAAGGCCTATCTCTACCGCGGTGTCGAGATCCGCTGGAGCGCCGATGCCGAGGCCCTGGCCGGCACCGACGGCGTGCCCGAGGCGCAGGTCTTCCACTTTCCCCAAGGCCTGAGGGACTTCCTGGAGAGCCTGACCGCCGGTCGCGAGTTGGTCGGCGAGACGGCCTTCGCCGGCGAGAGCGACCTGGGCGACACCGGCGGCCGGCTGGAATGGGCGCTCGCTTGGCCCGAGGACGAGACGGCCTATGCGGGCTACTACTGCAACACCGTACCCACCCCCGACGGCGGCAGCCACGAGCAGGGGCTGCGGGGCGGGCTGCTGCGCGGCTTCAAGGCCCACGCCGAGCGCATCGGCCAGAAGAAGGCGGGGCTCGTCACCGCCGACGACCTGCTGGGCGGGGCCGCGATCCTCCTTTCCGTCTTCATCAAGAACCCGCAGTTCCAGGGCCAGACCAAGGCCCGACTGATCGTGCCCGACGTGGTCCGGCCGATCGACGCCTCGATCAAGGACCGCTTCGAGCTCTGGCTTTCCGCCAACAAGGCGGTGGCCGACGCCCTGATCGGCTACGGCGTCGAGCGGGCCGAGGATCGCCTCGCCCGCAAGAAGGCGAAGGAGGTGGGCCGCAAGTCGGCGACGCGCAAGCTGCGGCTGCCGGGCAAGCTCGCCGACTGCGCCCGCGAGGCCAGGGACGGCTCCGAGATCTTCCTGGTCGAGGGCGACAGCGCCGGCGGCTCGGCCAAGCAGGCGCGGAACCGCGACACCCAAGCGGTGCTGCCGCTGCGCGGCAAGATCCTGAACGCCGCCAGTGCCAGCGCCGACAAGCTCAAGGCCAACAAGGAGGTGGCGGACCTCGTCACCGCGCTCGGCACGGGCGTGGGCCGGCAATTCGACCTCGAGGGCCTGCGCTACGACAAGGTCATCATCATGACCGACGCCGACGTCGACGGCGCGCACATCGCCTCGCTCTTGATGACCTTCTTCGTCCAGGAGATGCGCCCCTTGGTGGAGGCGGGCCACCTCTATCTCGCGCGGCCGCCGCTCTACCGGCTCAGCGCCGGGGGGAAGGTCGCCTATGCCGCCGACGATGCCGAGCGGGTGCAGCTCCTCGAGACCGACTTCAAGGGCCGCAAGGTCGAGGTCAGCCGTTTCAAGGGTCTTGGCGAGATGAACCCGTCGCAGCTCAAGGAAACCACCATGGACCCGGCGAGCCGCCTGCTCGACCGGGTCGACCTGCCGGATCGCACCGCCGCCAGCCAGCTCATCGGCGAACTGATGGGCAAGAAGCCGGAACTGCGCTTCGCGTTCATCCAGCGCCATGCCAATCTGGTCGAGGCCCTGGATATCTAGGCAAGCCCCAAATTGGGGGGGTGGCCCTGAGCATACCCGTCAAACGGCGAACTGCTCCTTGAGGATGCGCTCCTCGAGGTTGTGCTCGGCATCGAAGAGCACATCGAGCGCCATGGTCTCGTCCTGCCAGATCTCGACGCCCGCCACGTCGCGGATCTCGGTATAGTCGGCAACCGCGCTCACCGGCCGCTTCTTCGGGTCGTTGACCCGGACGAAGATGCGCGCCCGCTGCGACAGGAGCGCGCCCCGCCAGCGACGCGGCCGGAAGGGGCTGATCGGTGTGATCGCCAACAGGGGTGCGCCGATCGGCAGAATGGGGCCGTGGGCGGAAAGGTTGTAGGCGGTGGAGCCTGCCGGGGTCGCCACGATAAGGCCGTCGCAGACCAGATCCGACAGCCGCTCGACGTCGTCGATCAAGAGCGAGAGCGAGGCCGCCTGCCGGGTTTCGCGCAGCAGCGAGACTTCGTTGATGGCGAGCCCCTCCTCGACCTCACCATCCAAAAGCACCGCCCGCATCCGCAAGGGGTGCAGCTTGGTCACGGTCGCCGCCTCGATGCGGCCGGTCAACTCGCTCGCCGCATAGGCGTTCATGAGAAAACCGACGGTACCGAGGTTCATGCCGTAGATCGGCTTGGGCTCGGCGATGGCGCCGTGCAGCGTCTCCAGCATGAAGCCGTCGCCACCGAGCGGCACCAGCACGTCGGCCTCCGCCGCCGAATGCTGGCCGTAACGCTGTGCCAGTGCCTTGAGGGCGGCCTTGGCCTTGGCCGTGTCGGCGGCGCAGAAGTGGAGCCTCACCAGCGTATTTCCTTTCGGGCCACCGCTTTCCAAGTCACGATGCCGGCGCTATCTAGACGGTGCCGAGCTAGGTGGACAACCGCCTGCAGGCCACGCTCATGCGTGCCGGACCTCGTGGGAGAACCAGGCAAATCCATGCTCGTCGATCCGTTCCAGCGCCGCATCACCTACGTCCGGCTGTCGGTCACCGACCGCTGCGACTTCCGCTGCGGCTACTGCATGGCCGAGCACATGACCTTCCTGCCGAAGAAGGATCTGTTGAGCCTGGAGGAGTTGGACCGGCTGGCCGGCGCGTTCGTGGATCTCGGCGTCGGCAAGATCCGCCTGACCGGCGGCGAACCCCTGGTACGGCGCAACGTGATGTGGCTGGTCGAGCGCCTCGGCCGCCATCTCGGCAACGGCCGGCTGGAGGAGCTGACCGTCACCACCAACGGCAGCCAGCTCGCGCGCTTCGCGGAGGATCTGGTCCGTTCCGGCGTGCGCCGCGTCAACGTCTCGCTGGACACCCTCGACGCCCAAAAGTTCAAGGCGATCACCCGTTGGGGCGACTTCCACAAGGTGATGGAGGGCATCCAGGCGGCGAAGACGGCGGGCTTGCACGTCAAGCTCAACGCGGTCGCCCTCAAGGGGGTGAACGAGGACGAGTTCGACCGCATGATCGGCTGGTGCGGCGAGGAGGGCTTCGACCTCACACTGATCGAGACCATGCCGCTGGGCGAGATCGACGAGGACCGCACCGACCAGTACCTGCCGCTTTCCAAGGTGCGCGCCGACCTCGCCAAGCGCTGGACGCTGACCGACATCGCCTATGCGACCGGCGGACCCGCACGCTACGTGCGGGTGGGAGAGACGGGTGGCCGGCTCGGCTTCATCACCCCCCTCAGCCACAATTTCTGCGAAAGCTGCAACCGCGTGCGCGTCACCTGCACCGGCACCATGTACATGTGCCTCGGTCAGGACGATGCGGCGGACCTGCGCCGCGCGCTCCGCGCCTCCGACGACGACGAAGCGCTCCGCCAAGCGATCCGCGACGGCATCACCCGCAAGCCGAAGGGCCACGACTTCGTCATCGACCGCCGCCGCCGAGCACCGGCCGTGGCCCGCCACATGAGCGTCACCGGCGGCTGAACGTCAGGCTGCCGCGGTCGTCGCCGAGCGGCGCACCTCCTCGATCTCGCTCTCCAGAACGCCGAGCGCATCCAGGCTGGGCGCTTCCTGCTCGCAGCGGGCTGCGAGCCGAGCTACCGCCACCGCCCCGACATTGGCACTCGCACCCTTCAGCGCGTGCGCGCCGGAGCGCCATGAAGCGGCGTCGTCCGTCGCCCGTCGCATGCGATCGACGTAGAGTGCCGCCGTCTCGAGGTAGAGTTCGATCAGCTCGCGCTCCAGCGCCGCGTCGCCACCGGTGAAGGAAGCGAGGCGGCGGCGGTCGATCACCGGGCCATCGATGCTGCCGTCCGTGTTCATGCTGGTCGACGCCTGCAACGAAAGGAGGGCGGAACGCGCCTCCGCCCTGGACGTCTACGCTGGCGGCGCGCACGATGCAACCGATGCGCGTACTCTCCCGCTCCCTCGTCACCTCCTTCGGACGCAAGCCCCCCGGATCCCGGCCCGTTCCAGCGCACCAGCACCACCCGTACGGCGTTGGTAGCTGCAACCTCAGATAATAATCCTATGGTCAGGAACCTGCTCTTCGGGTACCACGGGCTCGCCTCGAAAGGACGCTTGCGCAGGTCGGGCAGGGCACGCCGCCGCGCGATCCGAGCGCGTGCACGGGCAACGAGAACGCCGCGATGAACCGAGCCGCCCCCTCCCTCGCACTGCTGACCCCTCGAGCCATGGCTCTGGCCGACCGCTGGACCGTCGAGAGCGGCACGGCCGGGATCGAGTTGATGGCGCGGGCGGGCGAGCGGGTGGCCGAGCGAGCGAGGGACCTGTGGGACGGTGGCAGGATTCTGGTGCTGACCGGCCCCGGCAACAACGGCGGCGATGGCTTCGTCGCCGCGGCGCGGCTCGCGGCGTGGGGCTTCGACGTCGAAGTCCGCGCCCTGACGGCGCCTGACGCGCTCAGGGGCGATGCGGCCTGGGCCGCCGGCACGTTCGACGACGCGGTGTTGGACTGGGACCCCGTCATGCCGCTCGCCGGCATCGGTCTCGTCGTCGACGCCCTGTTCGGTGCCGGCCTCGCCCGCGCGCTGCCGGCGGCGGTGACGACCGTGCTTGCACGGATCGCGGCGGCGGGCCTGCCCGTGCTCGCGGTCGATCTGCCGTCGGGGGTCGATGGCGCCACCGGCGCGATTCACGGGGCAGCACCCGAAGCGGTGGAAACCGTCACCTTCGGCCGCGCCAAGCCGGGGCACCATCTGTGGCCGGGTGCCGGGCGGACCGGCGTCTTGCGCGTCGCCGACATCGGCCTCGATCCGGCGGCACTCGAGCGCGCGCACGCCGTGGAGGGCGGCCCGATCTGGGCCAACGCTCCCGCTCTTTGGCGCCACGTCTGGCCCTCGCGCACCGCGACCAGCCACAAGTACCGCCACGGTCACGCCGTGGTCGTCGCCGGCGGCATCGAGACCGGCGGCGCCGGCCGCCTCGCCGCGCGCGCAGCCCTCGCC
>JBJHBG010000125.1:0-12468 GCA_050485385.1 Geminicoccaceae bacterium
GCTACGGCCCACGCGCGCGAGATCGCGACCGTGTTCGGCCACGACGGCCTCGACGCCATCCGCCGCGCCGCCGCCGCATCGGACTGGGGCCGCGCGCAATGGGCCACCGTCGAGCGGCGCTCGCCGACGGCGGTCAGGCTCGCGCTGGAGCAGCTCAGGCGCGGCCGCTCCTTGGGCTTCGCCGCCTGCATGGCGCTCGAATACCGGATGGTGCATCGGGTTCTGGAGGGCCACGACTTCTACGAGGGCGTGCGCGCGCTCCTGGTCGACAAGGATCGCAAGCCAGCATGGCGGCCGGCCTCGCTCGAGGACGTCGACGATGCCGCCATCGACGCCTATTTCGCGCCGCTCGAGGCGGGCGATTTGACCTTCGATTGGGAACCGGGCGACGCGCCCACTGTTTCCTGAGCGGGAGATCGAGGATGGCGACCGTGGGCTTCGTGGGTGTGGGCAACATGGGCGGGCCGATGGCGGCGAACCTCGTCCGGGCCGGTCACCGGGTGCGCGCGTTCGACGTGGTGCCGGCGCTCGTGGAGCGGGCGGCGGCGGCGGGAGCGGCAGCGGCGACCGACCTCCGCACGGCCGTGGCCGGGGCCGATGCCATCGTCACCATGCTCCCGACCGGACGGCACGTCGACGAGGTGTATCGCAGCAGCGACGGCGTGCTCGCGCATGCGGCTGCCGAGGCAGTGCTGATCGACGCGTCGACCATCGACGTCGCCAGCGCACGCACGGTCCATGCGGCGGCGGCCGAGCGCGGTCTCGCCATGGTCGATGCCCCGGTTTCGGGCGGCGTCGGCGGTGCGGAGGCCGCCACGTTGACCTTCATGGTGGGCGGGAGCGATGCGGCCGTGGCGCGTGCACGCCCCTATCTGGCGGCGATGGGCAAGCGTGTCGTCCATACCGGCGACGCCGGTACGGGGCAGGCCGCGAAGATCTGCAACAACCTGATCCTCGGCATCTCCATGGTGGCGGTGTCGGAAGCGTTCGTGCTGGCCGACACGCTCGGCCTCGATCGGCAGAAGCTGTTCGACGTCGCCTCGACCAGTTCGGGCCAGTGCTGGTCGCTGACGACCTACTGCCCGTCGCCCGGCCCGGTGCCCACGTCCCCGGCGAATCGCGACTACGCTGCGGGCTTCAGCGTCGACATGATGCTGAAGGACCTGAAGCTGGCGCAGGCCGCCGCCGACGCGGGCGGCGCGGTCTCGCCGCTCGGCGCCACCGCTGCCGAACTCTATCAACTCCTGAGCAACGCCGGGGCAGGAAAAAAAGACTTTTCGTTCATCATTAGAATGTTAGAAGGGGACTTGAAGTCGACCTGATGCGTGCAGGCTCGGTCCTAAGCGCTTGAAGGAGGTCGGATTTCGACCCTTGGGAATGACGGTGAGTTCGGGTGTGGGCGTGAAACAAAGTTATCTGGAAACTATCCGCCTGGTCGAACGGCTGCATCGCCGCTTTCTCGACGTCATCAAGACCGAGTTGGATCGGCTGGGTATCGAAGACATCAACAACGTGCAGACGTTGATCCTCTTCAACATCAACGAAGAACAGTTGACCGTGGGCGAACTTACCGCACGCGGTTACTACCTGGGCTCGAACGTCTCCTACAACGTGAAGAAGCTGGTCGAGAACGGCTATCTACAGCAGGAACGCTCGCCGCATGATCGGCGGATGACGCGGGTCCGTCTCTCCGACAAGGGTCTGGAGTTGACGCAGAAGATCGACCAACTCTATCAGCGCAACGCCGACGATCTCGCTGGCGGCATCGTCACGGAAGATCAGTTGGGTGACATCAACAAGTCGCTGGTGGCGATCGAGCGCTACTGGAGCAACTACATCAGCTACATGCGCTGACCGTAGCGCGATCGGGACCGATACCGGCGTCAGGCCTTCTTCGCATTAGCGGCCGGCTTCGTCGGCGCCGCCGTCTCGTCGCCGGTGAGCCGCTCCAGTTCGGCCTGGAGGGCTGCGATCTGCTGCTTGATCGCCTCGACGTCGGGCGTGGCGCCTTCCAGCCGATCCGCGCCTCCCGCTCCCTTGGCCGCGGTCGGGAAGGGTGTGAACATCGACGCCGCCTGCTGCCAAAGGGCCATGTTCTGCCGCGTCATGTCGTTCAGAGGGCCGACCCCCGGAAAGAAGCGACCCATCGTCCCCTCGAAGTAGCGCTGCATCTGCTCCTGGTTCTGCATGAAATGATCCATGCTCATTTCCAGGTAGCGTGGCAGGACCGGCTGCATCGTCTCGTCGTAGAAGCCGATGAGCTGACGCAGGAAGCCGACCGGCAGGAGGTTGCGACCCTTGCTGTCTTCTTCGAGAATGATCTGGGTGAGGACAGAGCGAGTAATCTCGTCACCGCTCTTGGCGTCGAACACCACGAAATCCTTGCCCGCCCGCAGGAGATGGGCGAGCTCGTCGAGCGTTACATAGCTGCTGGAACTCGTGTTGTAGAGACGGCGGTTGGCGTATTTCTTGACGACGATCGGGGGTTGTGCCGGGCTCGACGGCTTCTCGCTGGGCTTCGTCGTGGCCATGTTGCTTCCCCCGATGAGGTCCCGCGCCATCGGCGCACCCGGTCGACGCAGACCTAGCACCGAAGGCGCGCGTCGGCCACCGTCTCGGTCAAGCTTGGCTGTCGACCATGAAGTCGCGACCGTCGGCGAAGGCATCCTCGGCAAAATCGTCGGGCTCGGTGCCGTCGTCCTCGACCACCGGCGCCGCCTTGCCGGCTTGGACGTCGGCCTCTTCGAGCGAACGCGCCACGTTGATTTCGAGCTGAACGTCGACTTCCGGATGGAGGGCAACGCCGATCGGGTAGATGCCGAGCGTCTTGATCGGCTGGTCGATGCGCACCTGGCGGCGCTCGAAAACGATACCTTCGGCGGCGAAGGCCTCGGCGATATCGCGTGCCGTGACCGAGCCGTAGAGCTGCTTCATCTCGCTCGCTTGGCGGATGATCACCACGCTCTTGCCACCGATCTGGGCGGCGAGCGATTCGGCTTCGGCCTTGCGCTCGAGGTTGGTCGCGACCAGGTCCGCCTTGCGCCGCTCGAACGCGTCCATCGCCGCCTTGGTCGCGCGCATGGCCTTGCCGCGTGGGATCAGGAAATTGCGGGCGAAGCCCGGGCGCACTTTGACCACCTGGCCCATCTGGCCGAGCTTCTCGACGCGCTCCAACAGAATGACGTCCATCGAACTCTCCTCGGGGCGATCCTGAAGGACCGCGTCAGCGCGCGACGAATGGCAACAGGGCGAGGTGCCGAGCGCGCTTGATCGCCCGCGCCAGCGCCCGCTGCTCCTTCGCCGTGACGGCGGTGATGCGGCGCGGCACGATCTTGCCGCGCTCGGAGATGAAGCGCTGCAGGAGCTTCACGTCCTTGTAGTCGATGGTGGGCGCTTCCGGATGCGCGAACGGACTAGCCTTGCGGCGCCGGAAGAACGGCCGGCGGATGGTGATGTTGGGCGGCTCGCGCGAGCGGTCGGGGCGGTCGCCGCGCTCGGGACGCTCGCTGCGCTCCGGGCGGTCGCCGCGGGGCTGGAAGGCGGGGCGCGCAGTCGGTTCGGACATGATCGGGCTCGTCTGGAAGGAACGGGATCAGAAGCGGTCGCGGCGCTGACGGTCGTCGCGGCTGGTCTTGGCCTGCACCACGATCGACGGGTTCTCGTCGTGCGCGTCGACCTTGACGGTCAGGTAGCGGAGGACGTCCTCGTTGATGCGCAGGTTGCGCTCCAGCTCGTCGACCACGGCGGCGGTGGCGTCGATGTTCATGTGGACGTAGTGACCCTTCCGGTTCTTGTTGATCCGGTAGGTCAGGTTCCTGAGGCCCCAGTACTCGACCTTGCCGACCGTGCCGCCCTGGTCGGTAACGAGCTGGGAGAAGGTCTCGCCGAGGGTCTGGGCCTGCGGACCCGACAGATCCTGGCGGGCGATGAAGGTGTGTTCGTACAGCGCCATCCGCGTCGATCGCTCTCTCGATGTGGCACCGGCGCCAACGCACCGGCTCGCCGGCCATGGGCCGGCAGGGCTTCGTCTGCTCGCCGGCCACCGGCCGGCAGCTCCTGGTCCATCGCACCGAGCCTGCGTCGCCACCCCGCCAAACGAAGCGGGGCGCGGCATAGCCCGCGCCCGATGGTTGCCGCGCCGTCGCCGACGCGAGGCCGCGAACTATAGCCAAAGTCGCGTCGGCCGCAAGCGCCTTGACAGCGAAGCGACCGCTTCTAAGAGGAAGGCCCCTTCGCATCCCCCTTGGTCGTGCCTGATGATCGCCGCTTTCGTCTTTCCGGGCCAGGGCTCGCAGAAGATCGGCATGGGCCGCGATCTGGCCGCCGCCTTCCCTGCTGCCCGCGAGGTCTTCGCCGCCGTCGACGACGCCCTCGGCCGGCCTCTGTTCGCCTTGATGGCCGACGGACCGGAAGCCGAGCTGGTGCTCACCGCCAACACGCAGCCGGCGCTGCTTGCCGTGTCGATCGCCGCGGTGCGGGCACTGGAGGCCGAAACCGGGCGGCGCTTCGCCGATCTCGCCGCCGTGGCGGCCGGCCATTCGCTCGGCGAATACAGCGCGCTCACCGCCGCCGGCACCTTCGATCTGGCCGACGCGGCACGGCTTTTGCGGTTGCGCGGCGAGGCGATGCAGGCGGCGGTGCCGCCGGGCGAGGGCGCCATGGCGGCCATCCTCGGTCTCGACGTCGCGACGGTCGAGGCGGTCGCCGCCGAGGCCGACGTCGACGTCGCCAACGACAATGCCGAAGGGCAGGTCGTCGTGAGCGGTGCCAAGGCCGCGGTCGACCGCGCGGTCGAGCTGGCGAAGGCAAGCGGCGCCAAGCGTGCCCTGCCGCTCACCGTCAGCGCGCCCTTCCATTGCCGTTTGATGCAGCCGGCGGCCGCGCGCATGGCCGAGGCGTTGGCCGCGGTGCCGATGGCCGACCCGACCGTGCCGGTCCTCGCCAACGTCACGGCGGCACCGGTCGCGGATGCGGCGGCCGTGCGCGCGGCGTTGGTCGAGCAGGTCTGCGCCCGCGTCCGTTGGCGCGAGACGATGGCGGCGATGACGGCGATGGGCGTCGGCCGGGTGGTCGAGGCGGGCGCCGGCAAGGTGCTCGCCGGGCTCGCCAAACGCGGCGTCGGCGGTGCCGACGTCTGCAACCTGGAGACGGCCGACGACGTCCGCGCGCTCGCGGCGCGTCTCGCCGACGCCTGAGATTTCGAGGAGACCTTATCGATGTTCGACCTCAGCGGCCGCACGGCCCTCGTCACCGGGGCGAGCGGCGCCATCGGCGGCGCCATCGCCCGCACCCTGCACGGCAGGGGGGCCTCGGTCGTCCTGACCGGCCGCCGGGCGGCGGCGCTGGAGGGCCTCGCGGCCGAGCTCGGCGAACGGGCGACGGTGGTGGTCGCCGACCTCGGCGACGCCGCCGGCGCCGAGGCGCTCGCCCGGGCGGCGGGCGAGGTCGACGTTCTCGTCAACAACGCCGGCCTGACCCGCGACAACCTTGCCCTGCGTCTGAAGGACGAGGATTGGGCCGCCGTGCTGGAGACCAACCTGCTCGCCGCCTTCAGGCTCTCGCGCGCGTGCCTCAGGGGCATGATGAAGCGGCGCTGGGGACGCATCGTCAACATCACGTCCATCGTCGGCGTCACCGGCAATCCCGGCCAAACCAACTACGCCGCCTCCAAGGCCGGCCTGATCGGCATGAGCAAGTCGCTGGCCCAGGAGGTCGCGAGCCGGGGCATCACCGTGAACTGCATCGCCCCGGGGTTCATCGCCACGGCGATGACCGAGGGGCTGCCCCCGGCGCAGCACGAGAAGCTGCTCGCGGCGATCCCGGCAGGCCGGCTCGGCAGCGCCGAGGACGTCGCCGCCGCCGCTCTCTACTTGGCGAGCGAGGAGGCCGCCTACGTCACCGGCCAGACCATGCACGTCAACGGCGGCATGGCGATGATATGAGCTTGCGTCCCGGCCGCTCGGAGCCTAGCCAGCGGGTAAGCGGGATGCTAGCAACCCGCGCTACCGGGGTGGCGAGCGCGGCCGGGGATGGCAACCGGGCTCTGCCGCGCTACGACCAGAGCCGAGCGATCCATTACCAACCTTTGCAAGCGGAACGAAGGAACAGGCCATGAGCGACGTCGCCGAGCGCGTGAAGAAGATCGTCGTCGAGCACCTCGGCGTCGACGAGGACAAGGTGGTGGAGAGTGCCAGCTTCGTCGACGATCTCGGCGCCGACAGCCTCGACACGGTCGAACTGGTGATGGCGTTCGAGGAGGAATTCGGCTGCGAGATCCCGGACGACGCCGCCGAGAAGATCACGACCGTCAAGGACGCGATCAACTTCATCAAAGAACACGCTTCCTGACGTAAGCGGACGGGAGCGGACGATGCGACGTGTGGTCGTCACCGGCCTCGGGCTGGTGACCCCCCTCGGCGACGGGATCGAGGTCAACTGGCGGCGGCTGATCGCCGGCGAAAGCGGCATCCGTGCCATCGACCGGTTCGACGTCTCCGATCTCGGCTCCAAGGTGGCCGGCATGGTCCCGGGCAAGGACACGCCCGGCGGCTTCGACCCGGACCGCTATCTGGCGCCGAAGGACCAGCGCAAGGTCGCGCTGTTCATCCTCTACGCCATCGCCGCCGCCCAGCAGGCCGTGACCGACGCCGGGCTCGACGGCGAGTTGAGCGACGCGGAGCGCGAGCGCATCGGCGTGCAGATCGGCTCCGGCATCGGCGGTCTGCCCGAGATCGCCGAGACCGCGGTGCTGTTGCACGAGAAGGGTCCGCGCCGCGTCAGCCCCTTCTTCATCCCCTCGGCCCTGATCAACCTGGCGAGCGGCCAGGTCTCGATCCGCCACGGCTTCAAGGGGCCGAACCATTCGGCGGTCACCGCCTGCGCCACCGGTGCGCATGCCATCGGCGACGCCGCGCGGCTGGTCGCCCTGGACGATGCCGACGTGATGATCGCGGGCGGTGCCGAGGCGGCGCTCGGCCGGCTGGCACTCGCGGGTTTCGGTGCGGCACGGGCCTTGACCACCGGCTTCAACGACACGCCCGAGCGGGCCTCGCGCCCCTGGGACAGGGACCGCGACGGCTTTACCATCGCCGAGGGCGCGGGCGTGGTCGTCCTGGAGGAGCGCGAGCGGGCGCTTGCCCGCGGTGCGACCATCTACGGCGAACTGACCGGCTACGGCCTCAGCGGCGACGCCTTCCACATCACCGCCCCGGAACCCACGGGCGACGGCGGCTTCCGCGCCATGCGCGCGGCTCTGAAGCGCGCCGGCCGGACCACGGCCGACATCGACTACGTCAACGCCCACGGCACTTCCACACCGCTCGGCGACGAGATCGAACTGGGTGCGGTCAAGCGGCTGTTCGGCGAGCACGCGTACCGGATCTCCATGTCCTCCACCAAGTCGGCCATCGGCCACCTGCTGGGTGCCGCCGGCGCCGTCGAGGCCATCTACACCATCCTCGCGCTGAAGCACGGCATCTGCCCGCCGACCCGCAACCTGGACAACCCCTCCGAGGGCTGCGACCTCGACCTCGTCCCGCACGAGGCCAAGCGCCGCGACGTCCGGTGCGCCATGTCCAACGCCTTCGGCTTCGGCGGCACCAACTCCAGCTTGGTGTTCGAGCGGCACGAGGCCTGACGCACCATGGCGTCGCGGCCTCCGGCACTGATCCGCTGGCTCGGCCGGCTGTTCGGCTTGGCACTTCTGGTGGGGCTCGTCGCCGTCGCCGCCGTGGTCGCGTTCGACCATCTGGTCGAGGCTCCCGGCCCCAACGCCGAGCCCGTCACGGTGCAGCTCGACCGGGGCATGGGCGTGCGCGCCATCGCCGAGCGCCTCGGCGACGCCGGGGTGATCGACCAGCCGTTCCTGTTCCTCGCCCTCGTCCGCCTCGAGGGGGCGGCGGCCCAGCTTCGTGCCGGCGAGTACGCCTTCCCCGCCGCCGTGCCGGCCCGCGAGGTGCTGGCCATGCTGCGCGCCGGCCGCGTCGTGCAGTACCGCCTGACCGTCCCCGAAGGCCGCACCGTCGCCGAGGTGATGGCGCTGGTCGAGGCCGATCCGGTGCTGACGGGCGACCTGCCGGAGCCGCCGGCCGAGGGCCGCCTCCTGCCCGACACCTATTTCTTCAGTCGCGGCGAAACCCGCGGCGCCCTCGTCGAGCGCATGGCACACGCCCTCGAGCGCGAGCTGGAGGCCGCCTGGGCCGAGCGCGCCGACGACCTGCCGCTCGCCTCGCCCGAGGAGGCGCTGATCCTCGCCTCCATCATCGAGAAGGAAACCGGCGTCGCCGAGGAGCGGGAGACGGTCGCGGGCGTGTTCGTCAATCGGCTGCGGCGCAACATGCTGTTGCAGACCGACCCGACCGTGATCTACGCGCTGACCCGGGGGCAGGAGCCCTTGGGGCGGGCACTGCTGCGCCGCGACCTCGAGGTCGACGACCCCTACAACACCTACCGCTATCCGGGCCTGCCGCCGGGGCCGATCGCCAATCCCGGCCGCGCCTCGATCCGCGCCGCCGTCAATCCCGCCGCCACCGACTACCTCTACTTCGTCGCCGACGGCACCGGCGGCCACGCCTTCGCCCGCACCCTCGACGAGCACAACCGCAACGTCGCCGCGTGGCGCCGCTTCCAACGCGAGAACGCGGCGGGGCAGGGCGGCTGAGCTGGCCCGGCCACGGCGCGGCCCTCGCCCTGGTCGTCGCCCTGCTGGCGGCCTGCGGCCCGCGCTTCGTCCCGCCCACCGGCGTGGTGGCGGAACCGGCCTTCGACGCCGACGCCTTACGCACCCGCGACGGCACCCGCCTGCCGCTCCATCGCTGGACGCCCGACGGCGACCCGCGGGCCGTCGTGCTCGGGCTGCACAGCTTCGGCGACTACGGCCGCGCGTTCGAGGAGCTTGGCCCCTGGCTGGCCGACCGCGGGGTGCTGGTGGTGGCCTACGACCAGCGCGGCTTCGGCGGCAGCGAGCCGCAGGGGCGGTGGTGGGGCACCGAGCCGATGGTGGCCGACGCGGTCGATGCGGTGGCGCTGCTCCGCGCGGCGCATCCGGAGGTGCCGCTGGTCGTGGTCGGCGAAAGCATGGGCGGGGCGGTGGCCATCCTCGCCACCCGCCGCGGCGACGGGATCGACCGCCTCGTGCTGGCGGCCCCTGCCGTGCGCGGCGACCTGCCCTTTCGCCCCATCTGGGACTTCGGCTTCGCCACCGCGGCGACGCTGGCGCCGGGTGCCGGCCCGACCGTCGACCATGCGCGATCCTCGGGCCTTTCGCCGACGGCGCGGCAGCGGCTTCGCGACGACGACGGCGTGGTCCGCCGGGTCCGCGCCGACACCTATTGGGGCCTCCTGCGCCTCGCCAACGCCGCCTCCACGGTCGACGCGGCCGACCTGCCGCCGACGCTGCTCCTCTTCGGCAGCGCCGATGGCACGGTGCCCGACCGCTCCCTTTGCGCCGTGGCGGCGGCCCTCGGTCCGGCCGATGCCGTCCGGGTCTACCCCGACGCCGGCCACCGCATCCTGCACGACCGCAACGCCGCCGACGCCTGGCCCGTCATCGACGCCTGGCTCGACGGCGGCGCCGAGGCGATCCCGGACGACGGCTCCGGTGCCGCCTTCTGCGCCGGCGTCTAGCGCCGCCCCGCCCGGCGGCGCAGTACCGGGTCGACCAAGCGGCTCGGCAGCAGCGCCGCAACCCGGCTCGCGAGGTCCAGCGGCCAGGGAAAGCCGATCCGCGGCCGGTCGCGCTCCAGCCCGTGGCGGATGCGCCGGGCGGCGGTGTCGGCGTCCACGAGGAACGGCATGGCGAAGCGGTTCTTGGCCGTGAGCGGCGTGGCGACGAAGCCGGGGCAGATGGCGCTGACCTTGACGCCGTGCGGCGCCAGCTCGGCGCGCAGGCTCTCCGCCAGCACGCGCACCCCCGCCTTGCTCGCGCCATAGGCGCCGCCGAAGGGCAGGCCGCGGTCGCCCGCGAGCGAACTCATCAGCGCGAGTTGGCCCCGTTCCCGCGCCCGCATCCGTGCCGCGGCCGGCACCACCGTCGCCCACACGCCCAAGAGGTTCGCGGCGATCACCAGAACCCCACCCTCCAGATCGTCGTGGGCGGCGAGGCCGGCGTTGGAAATGCCGGCATTGGCAACGACGAGGTCGAGCGGTGCCGCGTCGTCCGCCGCCGCTACGGCCGCCGCCACCGCCGCCCGGTCCAGCAGGTCCACCCGCCGCGTGGTCGGGGCGGCCCCCATAGCCTCCGCCGCTCCGGCCACCGCCGCCAGCCGGTCGGCGTCGCGACCCCAAAGGTCCAGCCGCATGCCCGGCGCCGCGTAGAGCCGGGCGAGTGCCGCACCGATGCCGCTGCTCGCACCCGTGATCAGAATGTGACGCAACGCAACCCTCCCGGTTGTTCCCGGCACCGGTTGCGGCTATCGAGCCGGCTCCGGGTGGCGGCAACGGACGGGATCATGGTGCAAGACGTAGCGGGGCTGTTGCCGTCGGTCGGCCGGCGCGGGCTGATGCTGGTCCTCTCCTCACCCTCCGGCGCCGGCAAGACCACCATCGCCCGCAAGCTGCTCGAGACCGACACCAACCTCACCATCTCCATCTCCGTCACTACCCGCCAGCAGCGCCCCGGCGAGCGCGACGGCATCGACTACCACTTCATCGACGAACCCCGTTTCCTCGCCATGATCGAGGCCGGCGAACTCCTGGAGCACGCTCAGGTCTACGGCAACCGCTACGGCACCCCCAAGGCCCCGGTCGAAGCCGCCCTGCAAAGCGGCCGCGACGTCCTGTTCGACATCGACTGGCAGGGCGCCCAACAGCTCAGGGGCTCCGCCCAGGCCGACGTCGTCAGCGTCTTCATCCTGCCGCCCACCGTCGCCGAACTCCGCCGCCGCCTCACCGACCGCGCCCGCGACGACGAAGCCGACATCCAGCGCCGCCTCGACCAAGTCTCCGACGACGTCACCCGCTGGCCCGAATACGACTACGTCATCGTCAACGAAACCCTCGACCGCTCCCTCGCCCAAGTCCGCGCCGTCCTGGTCGCCGAACGCCTCCGCTGGCGCCGCCAACCCGGCCTCTTCCAATTCGCCGAACGCTTTAGGCGGTAGAAGGCGAAGGTGAAGGCAAGCGGTGGCCGCGCCCCCGCACCCCCGGAACTTGGTAACGGTGGGGCGACGCAGGGGAGATCACCCCACGGGCGAGATGCGCCAGCAAGAGGCATAGACTCAGCCTCTGAGCATGGGTGAACTGGGTCTCCGAGCGATCTTGCGCTCACGCCCATCCCACGGTTGCTTGGAGCTTGTGACGGGACGTAGAAATCGAACCTTCTATCGCGCACATGTGCGTGGCGACCGCGTTGCTCATACATTATCTGGCTCTTCAGGCTCGTCTTGCGATTCTCCAATAAAAATGGCCTCCGCAATTAGGTCTTGGAGTTGCCTCATTCCGATATTCACGATGAATTCGCTGTGGTCATTGGATATATGACCTAATTCCTTTGCGTGGAACAAGAGTTGATCCTCGGCCGCCCGAGCTGCGTCAACGGTTCGGAAGTCAGAGACGTGATATATGGACCAGAGCACTTCGCCTTGTGACGCTCGGCGGTATCGGTTGATCTCAGCCAACCGATCCTCCGCCTTGCCGGACCCGACCTTGAAGGTCGTTCCGTGGGTATCAGCGATCACGGCGACATAAAACTGGCTTCCCGGCTGAACCTCCGATCCGGCACGCATTCCGGCCTTCTGACGCCAGGGGCGTGACAGGGAAGCCGAAAAAGGTTGACGGTCGGCAACCTCGCCTTCCACCTGTTCCACCACCCGCAGGCGGAGCAAGCGCTGCACTTCTCCAGGTCGCATTGAATGGATCGTAGCGGCGCCCTGGATTCCCTTCGAAGCATGATCTGGGATGAGAGCGTCATTTGCCTCCTGATCTATAACTTTCCAGGTTCGGGAGAGTGTGATCCCAAATGGCCAACGGAAGCGGCCGTCTTTTCGGTAGTCTTCGGGGCGGCTTCTGTTCGCGCGCAGCGCCTCGACCATCACGGGCTCAGGAGGGTCCGCGATTTCTACGGCGCCAGCGACGCGTCCCCGCATCAAGGTATCGGCTTCTGTTGCATCGCTTGTCAGGTAGGCGACGATGTCGCCAGGCCGCGCGCTGGTGAGAACGGCGTCGCGAGTGCTTTTGTGGCTGAAAGCCAGGGCATCGCGAGCGGGAACGTCGGGAGCACCCCATACCTTCGTCCAAAAATACCTGCGGTCCAAAACCCTCCTCCCCTCGGAACCACTGAGACCAAGTAGCGGCTATGTCCACATCGTCGGCGAACTGCAGCCGCATTTGAAGGTCCGGAGTTCTTGCCATCGCTGCCGCGCCTGGGAAGCAGCGTTAAGTTGTCCTCTTAACCTCCTTGTCGTGCAGCCTGGGATGGCCCAGGCTGCGTGGAAAGGAGGAAAGCGATGGCAGGAACGGGGAGTGCGAAGC
>JBJHBG010000126.1:0-12282 GCA_050485385.1 Geminicoccaceae bacterium
GACGGCAGAGCCGTCGGCCGGGGGTCGAAGGGGGCCAAAAGCCCCCTTCCCTTGCCTCTCAGACGACCCGGAGACTCAACGGCGTGATCTGGTCGGCGGTGCGCTTCAGGTAGTCGCGTTCGGGGACTTTGGCCATCATGCGCTGTTGGCCTGCGGTGAGGCGCTTGGCGGCGTCCTGGCGGTCGATGGTGAGGACTTGGCGGTCCTTCACGACCTGCTGGCCGTCGACGAAGACGTGCTTCACGGCGCGGTCGGCGGCATGGAAGACGAGGGAGCGGAGCGGGTCGCGGGCGGGCATCATCCAGGGATCGTCCAGGTCGACGAGGACGATGTCGGCCTTCATGGCAGGCGCCAGGCGGCCGAGGTCGTCGCGCAGGAGCGCCTTGGCGCCGCCGACGGTGGCGGCGTGGAACAGCATGGCGGTGGAGACGGTCTCCAGGTCGCGGGCGGCGATGCGGGCGAAGGTCATCGCCTTCCTGATTTCCTCGATCATGTTGTGCGGCGTGGTATCGGTGCCGATGGCCATGTTCACTCCGGCACGGACGTAGTCGCCGAAGTTCTCCATGATGTGGCCGTAGCGGGCGAAGGGCGTGGGGCAGTGCGCCACACTGGTGCCGCTCTCGGCTAGGAGCTTCAGGTCGGTCTTGGTCCACCAGCGCACCCAGGAGTGCTGGTCGAGGAAGATGGCGTGGCCGAGGATGGTGGTGGGGCCGAGGATGCCGAGTTCGGCCGCCCACTGGACGGGCGTTTTGCCGTGGCGCTTTATGATCTCGTGGATCTCGAGCACGCCTTGCGAGACGTGCAGGGTGAAGGGCACGCCGCGTTCCTTCGCTGCGGCGTAGGAGTCCCTTAGCAGCGCTTCCGAGCAGTTCTCGATCTGCATCGGCGAGACCACGCCCGAGAGGCGGCCGGAGGGGTGCGAGGCCAGCGTGTCGATCAGCTCGAGGGCCGCCTGCATGCCCTTCTCGCCCCGCGCCTCGTCCCAGTCGAAGCCGAGGGTGTGGTCGTTCTCCATCTTCCACCGCGCGGTGGCGAAGCCGGGGGCGACGAAGCCGCGGAGGCCGGTGCGGGCGAACAGGTCGCACCAGCCGGGCCAGATGCCGCCGATGTCGCAGAGCGAGGTGACGCCCGAGAGCAGCAATTCGCCCGCCGCAACCTCGAAGCTCGCCTCGCGAAACGCGTCGTCGGTGGCGCCATAGGCCTGCGAGCGTTCGTAGAGCCCGGTCATGTACTGGTTGCGCAGCCCGTGTTCCTCGCGGATGCCGCGATAGGAGGGCTCGTGCTGCGGGTGGCTGTGGACGTTGACGAAGCCCGGCATGACCATCAGCGAGCTGCCGTCGAGGGTGACGTCGGCGCTGCCGGCGAAGTTCGGCCCGACGTGAACGATGCGGTCGCCCGTGAACGCCACGTCGACGCCCTGCCGGTAGACGTGCTCGCCCGCCGCCTCGTCCCAGGCGACGGCCCAGGCGGCGTTCCGGATCAGGGTCGTGGTCATGGTTTGGCTCCTTGCGGTGCTGCCGAGCCAACGGGCTCGACCGTCTTCTGGTCGTGGGCATGGGCGATGGCGGCGGCCTCGGGCGCGCGGACGTGGCAGGCGACGCGGTGGCCGGGCGCGATGGCCCGCAGGGGCGGCACCTCGACGCGGCAGCGTTCCTCGGCGAGCGGGCAGCGGGGATGGAAGTGGCAGCCCTTGGGCGGGTCGATCGGGCTCGGCACCTCGCCGCCGACCACGGGCGAGGTGCGCCGCCGGCTCGGGTCCGGGTTCGGTACCGAATCGAGCAGGGCTTCGGTGTAGGGGTGGAGCGGGTTGGCGAACAGCGTCGTCCGGTCGGCGATCTCGACCACCCGGCCGAGATACATGACGGCGACGCGGTGGCTGATGTGCTGCACCACGGCGAGGTCGTGGGCGATGAACAGATAGGAGAGCCCGAACTCCTCCTGCAAATCGCCCATCAGGTTGATCACCTGCGCCTGCACCGACACGTCGAGGGCGGAGACCGGCTCGTCGGCGACGATCACGCTGGGGTTCAGCGCGAGCGCGCGGGCGATGCCGAGGCGCTGCCGCTGGCCGCCCGAAAACTCGTGCGGAAAGGCGCGGAGTTGATCGGGCCGGAGCCCGACCTTGGCGAACAGGCCGGCGATCGCCTCTTTCAAGGCCTTGCCCTTGGCGAGGCCGTAGTTCTCCAGCGCCTCGCCGACGATCTGGCCGGCGCGCAGGCGCGGGTTCAAGGACGCGTAGGGATCCTGGAAGACGAACTGGATCTGGCGGCGCATCTGGCGCATCGCCTCGCCGCGGAGCGTGGTGATGTCCTTGCCCTCGTAGCGGATGGCGCCGTCGGTCGGCTCGATCAGGCGGACGATCATCCGCGCCAGGGTCGACTTGCCGCAGCCACTCTCGCCGACGATGCCGAGGGTTTCCTTGCGGCCGAGGGTGAAGGAGACGCCATCGACCGCATGGACGTGGCCGACGGTCCGTCCCAGCAGGCCGGCGGTCAGGGGAAAGCGCTTGGTGAGGCCGTCGACCTCGATCAGCGGCCGGGCCTCAGCCATGGAAAATCTCCTGCGTTCGGTCGGCGTGCCAGCAGGCGGTGACGTGGTCGGTCTCGACCGGCTCGAGGACGGGTTCCTCCTGGCGGCAACGGTCGCTCGCGAGCGGACAGCGCGGCGCGAAGCGGCAGCCTTGGAGGTCCTTGTCGAGCCTCGGTACGGTGCCCTTGATCTCGACCAGCCGCTCGCGCTCGCGCTTGCCCTCGCGGTCGAGTTTGGGCACCGAGCCCAACAGGCCGGCCGTATAGGGGTGGCGCGGATTGGCGAAGATGCGGCCGACCGGCGCCTCTTCGACCTTGCGGCCGGCGTACATCACGACCACTCGGTCCGCCGTCTCGGCGATCACGCCCAGGTCGTGGGTGATGAGCAGAATGCCGGTGTCGAACTCGCGCCGGAGGTCGAGCATGAGCTGCAGGATCTGCGCCTGAATGGTGACGTCGAGGGCCGTGGTCGGCTCGTCGGCGATCAGCACCTTGGGCTCGCAGGCGAGCGCCATGGCGATCATCACCCGCTGCCGCATGCCGCCGGACAACTGGTGCGGGTACTCGCGCGCCCGCCGCTCCGGCTCGGGAATCCGGACCCGGCGCAGCATCTCCACCGCGTGCCGCTCGGCCTGACTTCGGCTCATCCCCTTGTGCAGGATCAGGGGTTCGGCGATCTGCTTGCCGATGCGCATGACCGGATCGAGGGAGGTCATCGGCTCCTGGAAGATCATCGACATGCGGTTGCCGCGGAGCCGGCGCATGGCCCCCTCGTCGAGGCCGACCAGTTCCTGGCCGTCGAGGCGGATGCTGCCACCCTCGATCTTGCCCGGCGGTTGGGGCACGAGGCCCATGATCGAGAGCGCGGTCATGCTCTTGCCGCAGCCGCTCTCGCCGACGACGCCCAGGATCTCGCCGCGCTTCAGGGCGAGGCTGACGCCGTCGACGGCGCGGATCGTACCGTCGATGGTGTGGAAGTAGGTCTTCAGGCCCTCGAGCGCGAGGACGGGCGCCGCCTGCACCTCCGCCACCGCGTTCACAGCCGCCTCGCGAAGCGCGGATCGAGCATGTCGCGCAGACCGTCGCCCAGCAGGTTGATGGCGAGCACGGTGGTCGCCAGCAGGACGCCGGGGATCAGGATGATCCAAGGCGCGAGCTGAAAGTAGATGCGGCCCTCCGCCATGATGTTGCCCCAGCTCGGCACCTCCGGCGGGGTGCCGGCACCGAGGAACGAGAGCAGGGACTCGATCAGGATGGCGGCGGCGCAGATGTACGTCGCCTGGACGGTCAGGGGTGCGATGGTGTTGGGCAGGATGTGGCGGATCAGGACGCGCGGCAGCCTCGAGCCGACCACGACCGCCGCCTCGACATAGGGCTGCTCGCGGATCGAAAGGACGAGACTCCTGACGAGGCGCACCACGCGCGGCAACTCGACGATGGTGATGGCGACGATGACCGTGAGGATGCTCGCCTGCGCCACGGCCATCAACGCGATGGCCAGGAGGATCGCCGGGATCGACATCAGGCCGTCCATGAAGCGCATCAAGATGGCGTCGAGCCAGCGGATGTAGCCGCTGAGGAGGCCGAGCGCCAAGCCCGTGACGGTGGTCAGGACGGCAACGACGATGCCGATCACCAAGGAGACCTGACCGCCGTGGATGGTACGGCTCCAGAGGTCGCGGCCGATGGCGTCGGTGCCGAGCAGGTGGTCGGCCGAGGGTGGTTGCAGCCGGGCGAGCGGGTTGATCGACATCGGATCGTGGACCGCGAGCCACGGGGCGAAGACCGTGGCCATGGCGATCAGGGTGAGGAGCATCGCACCGGCGACCACCGTGGGCTGGCGGCGCGCGAAGCGGGCGAGCTTGGGCCAAGCGGTGGCGAGCCAAGTGGCGTCGCGGGCGGGGCGTTCGATGTCGGGTTGGACGGCCATGGACTCAGTACCGGATGCGCGGGTCGAACACGACGTAGAGCAGGTCGACCACGAGATTGACGAGCACGTACACGGCCGAAAAGATCAGGAGTACGCCCTGGATGACCGGGTAGTCGCGATGGAGGATGGCATCGACCACGAGGCGGCCGAGACCGGGAATGGCGAACACGCTTTCGGTCACCACCACGCCGCCGAGCAGGATGGCGACGCCGACGCCGACGATGGTGAGGATCGGCACCGCCGCGTTCGGCAGCGCGTGGTCGAACAGGAGCGCCCGCGTCGGCACGCCCTTGGCGCGGACGGTGCGGATGTGGTCCTGGCTCAAGACCTCCAGCACGCTGGCGCGGGTGATCCGGGCGATCAGCGCCATGAAGCTGAGGCCGAGTGCGAGACTGGGCAGGATCAGGTGGCGGAGGAACGGCCAAAGGCCGTCGGAGAGTGGGCGGTAGCCCTGGACCGGCAAGATCCCGAGCTGGATCGAGAAGACGTAGATCAGCATGTAGCCCACGACGAAGACGGGAAAGCTGAAGCCGAGCACGGCGAAGCTCATCACCAGCCGATCGATCCAGCTACCGGCCTTCCACGCCGCCAGCACGCCGACGGGGATGGCGAGCAGGAGGGTGACGATGGTGGTGGTGATGGTGAGCGCCACCGTCGGCTCGACGCGCTGCCAGAACAGGCGCGTGACCGGCTGGTTGGTAAAGATCGACGTGCCGAAGTCGCCCTGGAGCACGTTGCCGACGTAGATGGCGAACTGCTCGACGAAGGGCCGGTCGAGACCGAGATTGGCGCGGATCTCGGCGATCTGCTGGGGGGTGGCCTGGTCGCCGGCGATCACCGCCGCCGGGTCGCCCGGCGCCAGATGCAGAATCGAAAAAACCACGAACGCCACGATGGCGAGCACGGGAAAAGTCGCCAGGATGCGGCGCAGGACGTAAGCCCACATGTAGTCGAGCTCCCAAGGCGCGTCCCCCGCAGCAACCTGCGGGGGACGCTCGGAGTCGGCTGACGATCAGCCTTCCTTCTTCAGGTTCCAGTAGAACAGCGCCGGACCGGGGATCACGTCCGTGATCTCCTTACGGAAGATGATGTCCGGACGGTACTGGCCGAGCGGGATGTAGCTGACGTTCTCCATGTGCAGGCGCTGCAACTCGTCGACCAGTTCGGCGCGGCGGTCGTCGTCGGTCTCCAGCGCCCATTCGGTGCCGAGGTCGACGATCCGCTCGTCGCACGGCCAGCCGTACCACGCCTGCTCGCAGTTCTTGAGGAAGTTGTGCGTCAGTGGGTTGGCGATACCGGTCGCGGTCGAGTTGGTGATGAAGATGTTCCACCCCCCCTCGTTCGGCAACGCGCGCGAGGCGCGCCGCTGCGTCAGTGTCGACCAGTCCATGGCGTCGACCTGTACCTCGAAGCCCATCTGGCGCAGGGTCTGCGCGCCGATCAGCGCGGCCGGGTGCAGCGTGGCATTGTCGGCCGGGTCGAGCATGACGACGCGCGCGCCGGTGGCGCCGGCCTCGTCGATCAGCGCCCGCGCCCGATCGACGTCGACGGCCATCAACGGCTCGCCGCCCTCGTGGCTCTCGTTCGGGCCGCCGCAGCCGTACACCGCCGGGCAAAGCGTGTAGCGCGCCGGATCGCCGACGATCATCGCCATGAAGTCTTCCTGGTTGACGCCCCACATCAGCGCCTGGCGAACCTTCGGGTCGTCGAAGGGCGGATGCAGGTGGTTGATCACCATGAAGAGCTGGTAGCCCTGCGGGTCGTTGGGCAGCGCATTGACGTCCGGGTTACCCTCGATCATGCGGAGAAGATCGGTCGGCGGCGATTCGTGCAGGTCGATCTCCCCGCCGGCGATGGCCGACATGGCGACGCCCGCGTCCGGCAGGTACATCGATTCCACCCGGTCGATATGCACCACCTTGCCGCCGGCAGCCAGGCTGGCGGGCTCGTCGCGCGGCACGTAGTCCGCGAACTTCTCGTAGACCACCCGGCTGCCGGGCACCCACTCGTCGGCGACGAAGCGGAAGGGACCCGAGCCGATCACCTCGGTGATCTGCTCGTTGGGATCGGTCTGCGCGAGGCGTTCCGGCATCATGAAGGGCACGTTGCTGTCGATCTTGCCGAGCGCGTCGAGCACGAAGCCGATGGGCTCGGTCAGGGTGAGCGTGAACGTGCGCTCGTCGACCGTCTCCAGGCTCTCGGTGAAGGACATCAGCGCTTGGCCCATGCCGTCGCGGCCCGCCCAGCGCCGGATGGAGGCGACGCAGTCGGCGGCCGTCACCGGCTCGCCGTCGTGCCAGAGGAGCCCGTCGCGCAGGGTGAAGGTGTAGACCAGCCCGTCGTCGCTGACGGTGTAGCTGTCCACCATCTGCGGCTGGATCTCGTTGTTCTCGTCCATCGCGAACAGCGTGTCCCACACCATGTAGGCATGGTTGCGGGTGATGTAGGCGGTCGTCCAGATCGGATCGAGGACCCGCAGATTGCCGATCGGCACCGAGCGCACCACCACGGGCTCCTGCGCCGCCACCGGCGCCGGTATGCCTCCCAAACCCAGGACGAGCGCGCCCAGCGCGCCGGCCCCGAGCAGCCGTCGGGTCGTTCGCATGGTCATCCCTTTCTCCCCTTCAAGCCCGAAACGGGGCATGGTCAGCCCTCCTTCTTCAGGTTCCAATAAAACAGCGCCGGGCTCGGGATCACGTCCGTGATCGCCTGCCGGTAAACGATCGCCAACCGGTACTGGCCGAGCGGCACGTAGGTGACGTTCTCCATGTGCACGCGCTGCAACTCGTCGACCAGTTCGGCGCGGCGGTCCTCGTCGTCCTCGACCGTCCACGCGGCGTTGAGCGCGACGACGCGCTCGTCGCACGGCCAGCCGTACCACGCCTGCTCGCAGTTGTTGGCGAAGTTGTGGCTCAGGGGATTAGCCACCCCGACCACGGTCGTTCCGGTGATGAACATGTTCCAGCCGCCCTCCGCGGGCGCCGCCCGCGAGTTGCGGCGCTGGAGAAGGGTGGACCAATCCATCGCCTCGACCCTGACGTCGAAGCCGAGCTGGCGGAAGGTCTGCGCCGCCATCAGCGCGAGCGGATGGTAGGTGGCGTGGTCGGCCGGGTCCATCACCATCACCGGCGCGCCCAGCGCGCCCGCCTCCTCGATCAGCGCGCGCGCCTGATCGAGATCGACGCCGGCCAGCGCCTCCGAGCCCGCGTCGCTCTCGTTCGCGCCGCCACAACCGTAGACCGCGACGCACGGCCGCCGTAACTCGGGGTCGCGGACGATGCTGGCGAGAAACGCCTCCTGGTCGATGGCCCACAGCACCGCTTGGCGCACCCGCGGATCGTCGAAGGGCGGATGCAGATGGTTGAGCGCCATGAAGATCTTGTAGCCCTGCGGGTCGTTGGGCAGGACGACGACGTCGTCGCGTCCCTCCACCATCGAGACGAGGTCGGCGGGCGGGAACTCGTGCAGGTCGATCTCCCCGCCGGCGATGGCCGACATGGCGACACCCGCGTCCGGCAGGTACATCGATTCCACCCGGTCGATATGCACCACCTTGCCGCCGGCGGCGAGGCTGGCGGGCTCGTCGCGCGGCACGTAGTCCTCGAACTTCTCGTAGACCACCCGGCTGCCGGGCACCCACTCGTCGGCGACGAAGCGGAAGGGACCCGAGCCGATCACCTCGGTGATCTGCTCGGTCGGGTCGGTCAGCGCGAGGCGTTCCGGCATCATGAAGGGCACGTTGCTGTCGATCTTGCCGAGCGCGTCCAGCACGAAGCCGATGGGCTCGGTCAGCGTGAGCGTGAACGTGCGCGCGTCGACCGTCTCCAGGCTCTCGGTGAAGCCCATCAAGGCCCGGCCCATGCTGTCGCGAGCGGCCCAGCGCCGGATGGAGGCGACGCAGTCGGCGGCCGTCACCGGCTCGCCGTCGTGCCACAGCAGCCCGTCGCGCAGGGTGAAGGTGTAGACCAGCCCGTCGTCGCTGACGGTGTAGGTGTCCACCATCTGCGGCTGGATCTCGTTGTTCTCGTCCATCGCGAACAGCGTGTCCCACACCATGTAGGCATGGTTGCGGGTGATGTAGGCGGTCGTCCAGATCGGATCGAGGATCTGGAGGTTGCCGATCGGCACCGAGCGTACCACCACCGGCTCGCTGGCCACCGCTGGTGCAGGCATACCGCCCAAGCCCACCATGCAGGCCGCGAGCGCGCTTGCGCCGAGCCAGCGCGTCGTCGTCGAGGTCATCGGATCGGTCTCCCTTGCATTCTGCCGCAGCCTCTGTGCCCCATCGATGGCAAGGATCGTGCCAAGGACGAACCGTGCAACGGCCGCTGTCGGCCGACGGCGGCGGTCGTTCGCGCTGCTTCGCCGCTCGCCGCGCTAGGCGCCGGAACCCAGGTTGCCACGATGAAGGGCTGCGGGCTGCCGGAATACTCGGCATATGCCGTTCGAACGTGCACCGTGGTGTCCTCCTGGTATCCAACTTGACACGACAGCGCCGACGCCGTCCATCCTCGTGTTGCCCGAAAATCGTCAGCCCCGGAGAGGCCCCATGCTCGTCATCCACGACACCACGGTGATCACCGTCGACGCGGCGGACGGCGTGCATGGCGGCGCCGCCGTCGCCGTCGACGGCGACCGCATCCGCATGGTCGGGCCGAGCGCGGAGGTACTGGCCGCCTTTCCCGACGCCGAGCGCGTCGACGGGCGCGGCAAGGCGGTCCTGCCCGGCTTCGCCAACGTCCACACGCACTTCTCGCTGATCGTGGCCAAGGGCATCTACGAGGACCTGTCGCCGCCGCACCGCCCGCCCTTCACCAGCGGCCTCGCCGCCCTGCCGCTGCCCGAACTCGACCGCGAAGGCCGGCGGGCGATGATCCGCCTCGCCGCCCTCGAGGCGATCCGCAGCGGCACCACGGCGGTGCTGGAGGACGGTCACCGGATCGACGAGTATGCCGACATCCTGGAGGAGACGGGCCTGCGCCTGCTCCTCTGCGAGCGGGTCTGGGACCGGGCGACGGGCAATATCGGCGACCCGCGTCCGTTCGAGCGCGATCCCGACCTCGGCCAAACCTGCCTGGATCGTGCCGCCGAACTCTACGCGCGCTGGCACGGCCGCGCCGACGGCCGGATCCACGTCGGCATCGCGCCTTGGGCGCCCGACATGTGCTCGCCGGAGCTACTGCGCGACGTGCGCGCCTTTCAGGACGAGCGCGGCTGCATCGCCTCGATCCACCTCAACCAGATCTGGGGCGAGGTGGCGGCCGTGCAGGCGGTGCGCGGGCGGCTGCCGACCGACTACCTGAACGACGTGGGCCTGTTGAGCGACCGGCTGATCTGCGCGCATTGCCGGTGCATGGCGCCGCACGAGGAGACCACGCTCGGCCACCACCACGCGGCCGTCGCCTTCAACTCGGCGATCGCCGCCCGGCGCGGCCTGAGCCCGAACGTGGCCGAACTCGAGAATGCGGGCTGCCTGATCGCCATGGGCTCCGACAACATGGCCGAGGACATGGTCGAGGTGATGCGCACGGGCCTGTTCATGGAGCGCGTGCGCCGCCGAGACGGGCGCGAGCCGACGCCCGAGGCGGCGCTCCGCTGGGCCACCGCCAACGGCTACCGGGCGATGGGCATGGCCGAGGGCGGCAGCCTCGAGGCGGGCAAGAAGGCGGACCTGATCGTGGTCGACCTGCAACGGGCGCATCTCGTGCCGCACGTGCGGCCCGTCTCCACCTTCGTCCACCAGGGCCAGGCGCGCGACGTCGAGGCGGTGATGGTCGACGGCCGCTGGCTGATGCAGGGCGGCCGGGTCCTCACCATCGACGAGCCGGCGACGGTGCAGACGGCCCAGGCGATCGCGGCGGCCGCGTGGAAGACGCTGCTGGCCGAGCACCCGGACCTCACCCCGCCGCCGGGCTTCGTCCTGCCGTGAATGCGCGCGGCCGGACCGATCGAACGTGCCGGCGAGCGTCGCGCGGATCCGGCTACCCGGTGGGCGATGCCGCGGTTCACGCCACGCCCGCCTGCTGCCAGCCGAACGCAGCGAGATCGGACGGCAGGCGGTCAGCCGGTGGCGCCGAGGCCGGAGGCGATGGCGTTCACCGTGAGCAGGAGTTCGCCCAGCAGCGCGTCGGCTTCGGCGCCGCTGGCCCCCCGCCAGCGCCGCAACAGGTCGATCTGGCGCTCGTGCAGGGGGGCGAGCGCGCTGTCGCGGCGGTCGATCGCCCGCTGGGTGTCGGGCCGCGCCTCGGCGACCGGAGCACCGTAGAGCCGAGCGAGCATCGCACCGGTGCGACGATGCTCGTCGAGAATGGCGGTCAGGAGCCGATCGCGCCGTTGCGCATCGTCGACCAGTTCGGCGTATCGCCGCATCGTCTCCGGCGACGCCAGTGCCCATGCCGTGGCCGCGTTGCTGACCAGATAGTGCCAAGGCGGCCAGCGCTCGGCCTCGCCCTTGGCGGCGACCAGGGCGTCGAAGGCGGCCGTATCGTCGGCGCCCAGCGCTTCCAGGGCGGCGCCCAGCCCGAACCAACCGGGTAGCTGGAACCGCGCCTGGCTCCAGGCAAAGACCCAGGGGATGGCGCGGAGGTCCTTCAGCGTGCGTTCCCCGGTGCGCCGCGCCGGGCGCGAGCCGATGCGGCTCTGCTCGAGCGCGTCGATGGGCGTCGCCTGCTCGAAGAAGCGGATGAAGCCGTCGCTCGCGACCAGCCGCGTGTAGGCGGCGCGCGCGTCGACGGCGAGCCGGTCCATCGTCGCCACGAGGTGGGGCGGATCGGTTCTGGCGCCGCCACGGCCGTCGAGCGTCGCCCGCAGCGTGCCGGCCAGCAGCAACTCGAGATGATGCGCGGCGGTGACGCGGTTGGCGTATTTCTGGGCAATGGTCTCGCCCTGCTCGGTCAGCCGCAACTCCCCCTCGAGCGCGCCGGGCGGCAGGGCACGCAGAAAGCGGTGGGTCGGCCCGGCGCCGCGGCCGATGGTGCCGCCGCGGCCGTGGAAGAAGCGGATGCGCACGCCGCGCTCGCGCCCGAGCCGCGCGAGCGCCTGTTGCGCCCGGTAGAGTGCCCAGAAGCTGGCGACGAACCCCCCGTCCTTGCCGCTGTCGCTGTAGCCGATCATCACCTCCTGTACCGGCGGCGCGGCCCCCGCCTGACGGTGCAGCGAGCGGCGCACCACCGGCTCGTCGAGGAAAGCGGCCATGATCCGCGGCGACGCCTCCAGGTCGTCGATGGTCTCGAAGAGCGGGACCACCGGCAGGGGCAGCCAGGGTCCGTCGTCGTCCCGACGCAGGAGGCCGGCCTCCCGCGCGAGCACGAACACGGCGAGGAGATCGGCAACCCCGCGGGTCATGCTGACGATCAGGCCGCCGAGGCCCGCGGAGGCGTGCCGGTCGAGATGCGCCGTCAGCACCCGCAGCGCGCCGACCACGGCCGCCGCCTCGCCGCCGAGCGCCTCGGCACTGCCGGTGAAGGGTCGCGGGCAGGCCACCTCGCGGCGGAGGAGAGCCAGGCGGCGCGGCTCGTCCCAGCCGGCAAAACCGCCACCCTCGGCGTTGCCGGCGGCGAGCAGCAACGACGCCAGCGCGCGGTCGTGGAAGGCGCTGTTCTGACGGACGTCGAGCCTGGCCAGGTGGAAGCCGAAACAGCGCACGTGGCGCCGCAGCGGGTCGAGGTCGGCGACGGCCAGCCGCGTCGCGCCGACCGCCACCAGGGCGACACGCAACCGGTCGAGATCGGCCAGCAACGCCGCCGCGTCCACATACGCCCCGTCGCTCCCCTCGCCGTCCGGCAGCGACGCGACCATCAGGTTCACGGCCTGGCGATAAGGCTC
>JBJHBG010000127.1:0-12121 GCA_050485385.1 Geminicoccaceae bacterium
GACCCATCCACCTCGCCCTCTCCTACGACGAGGAGGTCGGCTGCGTCGGCGTGCGCACGCTCCTGGCCGAGCTGCGGCAGGAGGGCTTTCGCTGTGCCGGCGTGATCGTCGGCGAGCCGTCGTCGATGCGGGTGATCCGCGGCCACAAAGGCAAGCACTCGTTCCGCGTGCAGGTGCGCGGTACCGAGGCGCACTCCTCGCTGGCGCCGCGCGCCGTCAACGCGGTCGAGTACGCGGCGCGGCTGATCGCCCGGATCGGCGACCTCGCCCGCCGGCTGGAGGCCGAGGGGCCGTTCGATGCCGACTTCGACGTGCCGCACACGACGGCGCATGTCGGCACCTGCCACGGCGGCACGGCGCTCAACATCGTGCCGCACGCCTGCGAACTGGTCTGGGAGATCCGCCACCTTACCTCGCAGCCGGCGGAGCCTCTGATCGCCGAGATCGACGCCTTCGTCCGCGACGAGTTGGAGCCGCGGATGCGCCGCCTCGCTCCCGAGACCGGCTTCGCGACCGAACTCCTCTCGCGCCTGCCCGGCTTCGACATCGAGGCGGACCACCCGTTCACCCGCTTCGTCGCCGACCTCGCCGGACGGGGCATCGGCGGCAAGGTGGCGTTCGGGACCGAGGGTGGTCTGTTCGAGGAGGCGCTCGGCTGCCCGGTCGTGGTGTGCGGCCCGGGCGACATCGCCCAGGCGCACAAGCCCGACGAGTGGATCGACCCCGCCCAACTCGAGGCCTGCGAGGCCATGGTCGACAATCTGATCCGGGCGCAGTGCGGAGCCGCGGCGTGAACACGGTCGAACCGCCGATCGAGTTGGCGCCGCCGGATATCGAGCGCTACCGCGAGGGCAACACGGGCATCCCGTTCGTTACGACCTTCGCCGCCGTCGAGCCCGGACCGCACGTCGCGATCACGGCGCTCGTCCACGGCAACGAGCTGTGTGGCGCGATCGCACTCGACTTCCTGTTTCGCCGCGACGTGCGGCCACTGCGCGGCCTACTCAGTCTCGCCTTTCTGAACGTCACCGCCTACGCCCGCTTCGATGCGGCCGGCCCCTCCGCCTCGCGCTGGGCCGACGAGGACATGAATCGGGTCTGGGACGTCGCAACCTTGGACGGCCCGCGCGACAGCCTGGAACTCGCCCGCGCCCGCGAGGTGCGGCCCTGGGTCGACACCGTCGATCTGTTGCTCGACGTGCATTCGATGCAGCAGGCGGCGGCGCCGCTGACGCTGGCGGGGCTGCACGCCAAGGGTGCCGCACTCGCCGAGGCGACCGGCGTGCCGTCGGTGATCGTCGCCGATGCCGGCCATGCCGCCGGGCGCCGACTGCGCGACTACGGCGCGTTCGGGCGTGCCGACGGCGAGCGGGCGGCGATCTTGATCGAGTGCGGTCAGCACTGGGCGCGCGCCACGGCCGAGGTCGCCGTCGAAAGCGCCGTTCGCTTTCTGCGCGCTACCGGCACGGTGGCGCCGGACTTCGCCGCCGACGCGGTGCCGACGACGCTGCCGCCACCGTCCTCGCGCATCGAGGTCACCGACGCGATCACGATCCGGCACGCTGGATTTCGGTTCGTCGCACCGTTCGAGGGCATGGAGGTGATCGCACGGGCCGGGACCGTCATCGCCCACGACGGCGAGGTTCCGATCGTCACGCCGTACGACGACTGCGTGCTGATCATGCCCACCCGTCGCCTGAACCCCGGACAGACCGCCGTTCGTCTCGGCCGTCGGGTCGGGTGAGGCGACTGCGCCGTGTTTGACATGGGAATTATGTCGGTGGTACGCTGAAATCGTAGGTTGATGGGCGCCGACGCCGCTTGCATCGACGCCCGTCACGGTGCCGCCGGGGACGGGCTCGCGATGGACGGACGGGGTTGGCCGGGTGACGTCGACGTGCCGTTGGAACGCGATGCGTTCCTGCGCTCCATGCTGCGCGAGTTGGCCGGCGTGCTGGAGCGGGTGGTCGGCGAGGAGGAGGCGGCGGGCTACGTCAGCATCGTCGGCGCCGCCATCGGCCGTCAGATCGACCGAGCCTACAAGGACGCCAGCGGCACGGAGCGGTTCGATGCCGATCAGGTGGCCGCCGTCTTGGTCGACCTCAAGCGGCGCATCCGGGGCGGCTTCCGTATCGTCGAGGCCGACGCGGATCGGATCGTTCTCGACAACGACGCTTGCCCCTTCGCGGAGAAGGTTCTCGGCCGGCCGTCGATGTGCATGATGACGTCCAACGTGTTCGGCCACATCGCCGCCGAGAACCTCGGTTACGCCAAGGTCGAGCTGCAGCGGACCATTGCGCGCGGCGATCCGGGATGCCGGGTGGTCGTGTATCTGCGTCCGACGGCGGCGAGCGAGCGAGCCATCGGGCGCGAGTACGTCGCCGCGGAAGACTGCCCCGTCGGCGAGACCTGATGGACTCGGCGGGAGCCGGCTATCGACCGCTGCTGGATGCCTTGCCGTACCCGACGCTCGTGGTGCGGGCTGCGGACGGCCTCGTCGTCGAAGCCAATCCTCCTGCCGCGCGGGTGCTCGGGTGCGACCGGGCGGTACTCGTCGGCCGGGCTTTGAGCGAACGCTTCGTCGAGCCGGCCGAGCGGGTGCTGGAGCAGGTGCGCTCGGCGGCGGGCTCGCTGTCGCCGGTACCGGGCGCATTGACGCCGCTGGGCGGCGAACGGCCCTCGCCGACCACGGCCGCCGCGATCGCCGGCGGGCGGCCCCGGCTGGTCCTGCTCCAGATCGATCCGGGCGGGCGGGCGCGGACGGAGTTCGCGCTCCTGACGGAGAAGATCGACGCGCTCACTGCCGAGGTGGGGCGTCGGCGGCTGGCCGAGCAGGCGTTGGCGCGCGCCGCCGACCGTTTGTCGTCGATGGTGACGGCGATGCAGCGGCTGGCGGAGATGGAGCCGTCCGACGCCTCCCTCATGACCCGTGTCGTGGAACTCACGCAGGCGACGATGAGCGGCGACGGTGCGGTCTACGCCCGGCGCAGCGGCGAAGACCTCGTCTGCGATGCCGCTTCCGGTATGGCCACCGACCATCTCGGCTGGCGGCTGCCGCTCGCCACCAGCTTCGCTGGCGCCGCCCTGGAGAGCGACCGCCCGCTCGTCAGCGCCGATGCGGCCAACGACGCGCGCGTCGTCCGCCTGGATGGCCGCGAGCTTGGCTTCGGCTCCATCATGGTATGCCGCCTGCCCGGCGACGAGCGGGCCGGTGGCGTGTTGCAGGTCATCGCGCGCACGCCCGGTGCCTTCTCCGCCGCCGATGTCGACAGCTTCGCCCTGCTCGCCGAGGGGGTGGCCGGGGTGCTGCGGCGGCGACGGTTCCAGGCGCAGCTCCGCCAGGCACAGCGGCTGGAAGCGGTGGGCCAGCTCACCGGCGGCATCGCCCACGACTTCAACAACCTCTTGACGGTGGTCCTCGGCAACGCCGACCTCCTGGCGAACGTCGCGGATGCCGAGGTGCGGGCGCAGGCGATGCTGATCCGCGACGCGGCCGAGCGGGGAGCCGCGCTGACGTCGCGGCTTTTGGCCTTCGCCCGGCGCCAGCCCCTGGAGCCCGAGGCCGTCGACGTCTCCCGACTGATCGTCGACATGGAGCCGCTGGTGCGCCGGGCGATGGGCGAGGCGGTCGACGTCCGCTTCCGGGCGGCTGCGTGCCGCTGGCGCGCGATGGTCGATCCCAGCCAGTTGGAAAGCGCGCTCTTGAACCTGTGCCTCAATGCGCGCGATGCCATGCCCGGCGGTGGCCGGCTCACCATCGAGACTGCCGACGTGGAGTTGGACCAGGACTACGCCGAGGCCAACGACGGTGTCGTGCCCGGCAGCTACGTGGTCGTCGCCGTCTCGGATACCGGGACCGGGATGGAACAGCCGGTGCTTGCCCGCGTGTTCGAGCCGTTCTTTACCACCAAGGGCGTCGGCCATGGCAGCGGGCTCGGCCTCTCCATGGTCTACGGCTTCGCGCGCCAATCCGGCGGCCACGTCAAGATCTACTCGGAGGTCGGTGTCGGCACGACCGTCCGGCTGTACCTGCCGCGGGTCGAGGCCGGTGCGGACGCCGCCCGCCCCGCCCCGGTGCCGACGCCGGCGGTGACCGGCGGCCGCGAGACCGTGCTCTTGGTGGAGGACGACGAACTCGTCCGCGCCCATGCCGAGATGCTGCTGCGCAGCCTCGGCTACCGGGTGCTCGGCGTCGGTGCCGGTCGTGCCGCCCTCGACCTGTTGCGGCGCGAGCCGACGATCGACCTGCTGTTCACCGACGTCGTGCTGCCGGGTGGCATGAACGGCAAGGAGCTGAGCGAACGGGCACGGGAACTGCGCCCCGGCCTGCCGGTTCTGTTCACGTCCGGCTACACCGAGGGTGCCATGCAGCATCAGGGGCGGCTCGACATGGTGCCCATGCTCGGCAAGCCCTATCGGCGGCAGGAACTGGCGAGCAAGGTCCGGGCGGTGCTGACGGTGCGCGGGGATGAAGCGGTCACGCGGGCTCCCACACCTCCAGCGCCAGTTCGAAGGTGACGCAGACCGGGTTGCGGCCGGGGGCGAAGCGGCCGGCGTGGACGTGCCCGGCGCTGTCGGCGACGACGCCCGCGAGCGTGGCGCGGGGCACGCCGTCGGCGCCGCTGCGGACCTCGCCCGTCAGGCTCAAGACTTCGATCGCCGGGCCTTCGAGCGCCGTCTCCCGCCCGTTCGCACCGAGCAGGACGGCGTCGGTCAGACTGCCGAGGCTGCCGCGCACGAAGCCGTGGCGGATGTCGGCGCCGAGACACGCCTTCTCGACGGCGGCGACGAGATCCTCGTTGGCGGCGATGCGGGCGTAGACGAGACGGGTGAAGCGGCCTTCGCCGAACTCGGTCAAGACATGGGCTCCAGCACGAAATGGTTGGTCTCGGGATCGTGGATCTGCCGGATGGCGAAGCCTTCGGCGGCCACGACGAAGGCCGCCGTGGGGGCGGTGCCGACGACGCAGTCCTCGGGCACGAGATGGCCGCCGCCAGCGCCCGTGGCGGCGGTGAACACGGCGTGCGCATGGACCAGCGGTCGCCCCTCGCGGTCCTGGCCGAGCGTGGCGCTGCCGGCGACCAGGAAGGCGCCCTCCAGCGTCCGGGGTGCGGCGTAGGTCGCCACCCTGGCGCCGCTCGGATCGGGCACCCCGGTGCACCACGTGAGCCGCGCCCAAGGACCGGACAGGAGCGTGAGGACCGCCGTGCGCACGCCCACGCTTGCGAGCGGCTCGACGACGGCTTCGTAGAGCGTGTGTCCGGGTTCCAGCTCCAGCCGGAAGCGGCGGGCCGGTCCACTGCCGAGGTGCAGGCGCAGGTGCTGCACCGGCCCCGGCTGCCGCAACAGGCGCGGGTGGGGCGTCATGCGTCGCCTTCCCGCTGGAGCAGGGCTTCCTTCACCAGCGTCTTGGTGATCTTGCCGTAGCCCGACTTGGGCAACTCGTCGAAGAAGACGATCCGCCGCGGCTGCTTGTAGCGGGCGACCTTGTCCGTGAGGAACGCCAAGAGGTCCTCGACCGTGGCGCTCGCCCCGTCGGCGAGCGCCACCGCGGCCACGCCCGCCTCGCCCCAGTCGGGGTCGGGCAGGCCGACGATGGCGACCTCGCGCACCGCCGGATGCGTGAGGAGCACCTCCTCGATCTCGCGCGGATACACGTTCGAGCCGCCGGAGATGTACATGTCGGAGGCGCGGCCGGTGAGGTAGACGAAGCCCTGCTCGTCCATGTGGCCGAGATCGCCGGTGCGGAACCAGCCGTCGCGAAACGCCTTGGCGTTGGCCTCCGGATTGTCGAAGTAGCCGGCGAACACGGCGGGGCCGGTGCAGCAGATTTCGCCGGTCTCGTGCGCTGCCAGCTCGCCTCCCGCGTCGTCCATGATCCGCACCTCGATGCCCGTGCGCGGGACTCCGCAAGAGCCGATGCGGCCCTGCACGGCGTCGTCCGCATCGTGCAGACGGGCGGGCAGCACGGTGATGTTGCCGGTCACCTCGCCGAGCCCGAAATACTGCACCAGCACCTTGCCCAGCTTCGCCAGCGCGCGTTGCTGGTCGGCCCTGTACATCGGCGCTCCGGCGTAGATCACGTAGCGCAGCGACGAGTGGTCGTAGCGGTCGACCGCCGGATCCTCCACCAGCCGCTTCACGATGGTGGGCACCGTGAACATGTTGGTCGCGCGATGGCGTGCGATCAGGTCGAACACCTCGTCCGGCTCGAACTTCTCGCGGGCGAGCAGGATCGAGCAGGCGCCGCGCGCCACCTGTGTCAGCAGATGGGCGCCGGCGCCGTGCGACAGCGGCGCCACCACGAGCGAGGCGTCGTCCTCGGTCGTGCCCGGCACGAGGTCGGCCAAGTGGTTGGTCACGACGAACGCCATCTGGCCGTGGGTGAGGATCGCCGCCTTCGGCCGGCCGGTGGTGCCCGAGGTGAAGAAGAACCAGCACGGGTCGTCGCGGTCCACGTCGGCGCTGCGGAACGCACCCTTGCCGGCGTCCGTCGCCAGAGCCGCCCATTCCAACTCACCCGATCGCGGCTCGCCGATCGCGATGGCGACGTCGAGGGCGAGGCTGGCCTTGGCCACCGCGTCGGCGTGGCCGCGAAAGGTCGCATCGTAGACCAGCACCTTGGCGCCGCTCGCCTGGCCGATCCAGGCGACCTCGGCCGGCGTCAGGCGGTAGTTGGTCGGCACCCACACCGCCCCCAGCTTCAGGCTCGCGAACAGCGTCTCGATCATCGCGTCGTTGTTGCGCGACTGAACCAGCACCCGGTCGCCCTTGCCGATGCCGAGGGCGGCGAGACGATGGGCGGCAGCGTCGACCCGCGCGTTCAACTCGCCCCAGGAGCGGACCAGATCGCCCCATCGCACGGCCACATGGTCGGGCAGGCGGCGGGCAGTCTGGGTGAGGAGGTCGCCCAGGTTCATCGCGCGGGTCGAGACGGGGGGCATCGGTGTCATGGCTTCGTCGCATCGAAGATCAGGCCGGCGGCGGCGAAACCGCCGTCCACCGCCAGCACCTGGCCGGTGGTGTAGGCGGCCTCGTCGGAGGCGAGGTACACGGCCGCGGCCGCGATCTCCAGCGCCGTGCCGTAGCGCCGCATCGGCACCTGCCGCGCCCACGCCTCGCGCGCGGCGGCACTGTGCATGCGCTGCGTCAGCGGCGTGTCGACCGGCCCCGGTGCGATGGCGTTGACGGTGATGCCGAAGGGCGCCAGCTCCACCGCCGCCACCTGGGTCATGTTGATGACGGCCGCCTTGCTGGCGCCGTAGGCGATGCGGCCGGTGGAGCCGCGCAAGCCCGCGACCGAAGCGACGTTGACGATCCGCCCGCCCCGGCCCCGCGCCCGCATGGCGCGGCCGGCCGCCCGCCGGCCGGCGAACACGCCCAGGACGTTGACCTCGAGGATGCGGCGGAAATCGCCGATCTCGGTCTCCAGCAGGGGTGTCTGCACGCCGATACCGGCGTTGTTCACCAGCACGTCGAGGCCGCAGTCGCGGTCGATCTCCCGAACGAGGGCGGCGAAGGCGTCGGGGTCGGCGACGTCGAGCGGGCGAGCGAGTGCCGGCTCGCCGAGGGCGCGGGCGACCGCAGCGGCGCCGTCGCCGTCGAGGTCGCTCGCCACCACCCTGGCCCCCGCCAGAGCCAGCCGCTCGGTCAGGGCGCGGCCGATGCCGTTGGCCGCACCGGTCACCAGTGCGGTTTTGCCGTCCAGCCGCATCGCCGCCCTCCCCGCCGCTCCCTTGCGATCGAGTCCGGAATTTTGCCCGAGCCGGGGCCGGGCGCCAACCGTCCAGACAGCGCTACCTTCGCGCGTGCGAGACGACCCCCTAGACCCGCCGAGACGCGCGCGCCATAGCTCTCGTCTCGGAGGCTGACGGAGGACGCAGCATGGCGACGACCGATCTCCGTAAAGCGAAGCAGGAAGCCAAGAGGTCGGCGCAGTTGGCGGTGCGCACCTTCGCACGCGAGCCGAACGCCGACCACGAGCAGGCGGTTGCGCAGGCCTGGGCGCGGGTGCGTATGCTCGACGAGATGCAGGCCCGGCGCATTCAGGAAAGCCTGACCGGAACGCACTGAGGGCACTGCCCGCCGCGACCGCGACCCACCAGCATTGGTGGGTCTTTTTTTGCGCCGTTGGCCTCGTCGTCCGGCGACTTCGCTCGACCAATCACGGAGCGTTCTCCCAAATATAAACCTACGTCCGGAAAGTCGTCCCCACTCCCTCTTTTTCTCGGGAAAATCGAGCCGGTCGAGCGCGGCACTTAGGGACTAGCAACGCACGGCCGTCCTACCTACCCTAGCGGGCCAAGTCAGGCGACCACCGGGCCGACGCCAGGCCGGACTGGCGACCGACATTGGGAGACACGACGATGACACAGCGGAAGACGCATCCGTTGGTGGCGCAGGCGCAACGGCAACTCGCCGCCGGGAAGATGGAGCGCCGGTCATTCCTGCGCACGGTTACGCTCTTGGGCGTCTCCTCCGCGGCGGCCTACGCGGCAGCCGGCCGTATCCTCGGCGAGAGCCTGACCGACCCTGCGAGCGCGCGGGCGCAGGGGACCAGGGGTGGCGTCCTCCGCGTCGCCATGCAGGTGCAGCGGATGGACGATCCCGCGACCTTCTCCTGGACGCAGATGTCCAACCAGGCACGGCACGTCGTCGAGTACATCGCCATCACCGGCTCCGACAACGTCACCCGGCCGATGCTCGCCGAGAGCTGGGAGGTGTCCGACGATCTCCGCACCTGGACGCTGCACCTGCGCCAGGGCGTGAAGTGGCACAACGGCGACGATTTCACGGCCCATGACGTGGCGTTCAACTTCGAGCGCTGGATGGACCCGAACCTCGGCAGCGCCAATATCGGGCTCTCCACCTTCGCTGCCATGGTCGAGGAGGTCGACGGCTCCAACCGCATGATCGAGGGTGCGGTCGAGGTGGTCGACGACCACACCCTCCGCCTCAACCTCAAGCAGGCGGTGCTGTCGGTGCCCGAGGACCTCTACAACTACCCGACGGCCATCGTGCACCCGTCGTTCACCGCCCCCTTCTCCGACGATCCGATCGGCACGGGCCCCTACACGCTCGCCGAGCTGTCGGTCGGCCAGCGCTGCATCCTCCGCCGGGTGACCGAGACGACGAACGGCGAGCCCTTCACCTATTGGGGCGACGAGCCCTATCTGGACGAAATCCACTACTACAACTTCGACGCCGAGAACCAGCTGAGCGCCTATGCCGCCGGCGACGTCGACACCATCTACGAGTTCGGCATCGAGCAACTGGCCTTCGCCCGCGCCTTGCCGGGGACCGTGCTGGAGGCGCGCACGGCGCAGACGGTCTGCTGCCGCATGCAGGTGACGCAGGCACCCTTCGACGACGTCCGCGTGCGGCAAGCGGTGGTGAAGGGCGTCGACAACACGGCCTTCACCGACCTCGTCTTCCTCGGCAGCGGCGACATGGGCGAGAACCACCACGTCGCCCCGGTCCATCCCGAGTATTTCGAGCTGCCGGCCTTGCAGCGGGACGTCGAGGGGGCTCGGGCGCTGTTGGAGGAAGCCGGCTACGCCGACGGGCTGGAGCTTACCATCGACTGCGGCAACACCGACGGGCCCTGGCACCAGGCCGTGTGCGAGATCATGCGCGACCAGCTCCGCGACGTCGGCATCACCCTCAACATCAACGTCATGCCGGCCTCGCGCTTTTGGGAGATCTGGGACCAAACACCCTTCGGCATCACCGCCTGGACCCACCGGCCGCTCGGCACGATGGTGCTCTCGCTCGGTTATCGGTCGGGCGTGCCGTGGAACGAGAGCCGCTACGCCGACCCGGAGTTCGACGCCGCGCTGGACGAGGCGGAGGCGACCTTCGACGTCGACGAGCGCCGGGTGAAGATGGAGCGGGTGCAGCAAATCCTCCAGGACGCGGCGGTCATGGTCCAGCCGGTCTGGCGGCCGGTCTACACCATCGCCCGCGCCAACGTGCACGGCCTCGAGGCGCATCCGACCCAGTACCACCAGTTCAACCAGGTCTCGGTCGATAGCTGATCGGATCCCCTGCCCCGGTGCCACGGCGCCCGGGCAGGCGGTACCGGGACCCGTGACATGACCCGACTGATCCTCCAGCGCCTCGGGCAGATGGCGCTGATCATGGTGTTCGCGTCGTTCGTCATCTTCGTCGTCTTCGACACGGCGGAGTTCAAGAAGAAGCTCGCCGTCGCCGAACTGGGCGGCTTCGGCGTCGCCGCCTTGAGCGACGAGGCCTATGCCAACTGGTTGGCGGCCAAGGGCTTGGACGTGCCCTTCTTCGAGCGCTACGCCAACTGGGTCGGCGACGTCTTCCAGGGCGATTTCGGCCATTCCTACGAGAAGAACCGCGCCGTCGGCCCGCTCGTCGCCGAGCGCCTATGGAACACGGCGATCCTCGCCTTTTGGGTGTTCGCGCTGATGATCCCCTTGGGGCTCGTCGTCGGCGTGCTGGCCGGCATGAACGAGGGCAGCCCGAGGGACCGAGCCCTGTCGTTCTTCGCCGTCTTCACGACCTCGATACCGGAGATCGCCACCGCCATTCTGTTGACCGTGATCTTCGCCCTCGGCCTCGGCTGGCTGCCGGCGAAGGCCGCGATGGTGCAGGGGTTCGACGGCTGGCAACTGGTCCTGCCGGTGCTCACGCTGGTGCTCTACGCCTTCGGCTATCTCGCCCGCATGACCCGCGCCTCGATGGCCGAGGTGATGACCCAGCCCTACATCCGAACGGCCGTCCTCAAGGGTCTGCCCTACCGCCGTGTGATCCTCGGCCACGCGCTCAGGAACGCCCTGATCGCCCCCTTCACCATCATCGTGCTCCAGCTCAACTGGCTCTTGTCGGGCGTGGTCGTGGTCGAGGTGTTCTTCGAGTACAACGGCTTCGGCCGTCTCCTGCTGGAGGCGGCACTGTTCGGCGACATCTACGTCGTGCAGGCGGCGACGCTGGTCGCGGTCGCCGTGGCCGTCGCCTCGCAGCTGATCTCCGACATCGGCTACACGTTCCTCAACCCCCGCATCCGCTTCGGCTGAGGAGGGCGTCATGGCCGTCGACATCCAAAGCACGCCGCCCCGGAGCCTCCTGGCCCAACTTCAGACGCCGGGGGCGGTGATCGCCCTGATCCTG
Source organism: Geminicoccaceae bacterium (assembly GCA_050485385.1). Taxonomy (GTDB): domain Bacteria; phylum Pseudomonadota; class Alphaproteobacteria; order Geminicoccales; family Geminicoccaceae; genus RECO01. Next base: position 11,140 of record JBJHBG010000127.1, read on the forward strand.
GCGATGTGGGTGCCGTTGACGCTCTACGTCATGGCACCGCGCTTTCTGGGTTCCTGGCACGACGTCGTCCTCCTGCCGGCGATCCCGGCCGCGGTCGTCCTCTACGCCCTGGCCGTGCGCGCCTTCCGCGAGAGCACGGTCGCCGTGATCGGCGTCAGCCTGGTCTTCTTCTGGCTGTCGATGGCGGTGACGGCCCCCTATCTGCCGCTGATCGACCCCAACCGACCGATCGCCCCCTTCACCCCGCCCTTCACCGAGGCGCGCGACCACTTCTTCTGGCTGGGCACCGACTATCGCGGCCGCGACATGCTGGCGCGCACCATCTGGGGCTGTCAGCGCGTCCTGGTCTGGGGCGTGACGGCGACGCTCGTCGCCTACGTCATCGGCACGGTCTTCGGCCTGCTGGCCGGCTACTTCGCCGGCTGGTGGGACGAGGTGATTTCGTTCCTCGCCAACGTGCTGCTGTCGTTCCCGGTCATGGTGTTGTTCATCGTCATTTTGACCTATCTCGGGCCGTCCGGGCTCAACATCATCGTTGCCGTGACGGTCGCGTCGGCGCCCGCGATCATGCGCATCGTCCGTGGCCTCACCCTCGACATCAAAACGCGCGACTACGTCTTCGCCGCCCAGACCCGCGGCGAGCACCCGACCTACATCATGCTGATCGAACTCCTGCCGAACGTGCGCGGCCCGATCATCGTCGATGCCTGCCTCAGGCTCGGCTACACCACCGTCGCCATCACGACGCTGACCTTCCTCGGCCTCGGCCTGCAGCCACCCGATCCCGACTGGGGCCTGATGATCCGCGAGAGCGCCCGCACCGCCATGCTCTGGCAGTTCTCCTACATGCTGCTGATCCCAGCACTTTCGGTCTCCAGCCTGATCCTCGGCTTCAACCTGATGGCCGACGGATTGCGCGAACTCTCGTTGCGGGATTGAGGGCGATGGCGGCGACGGAGAAGCAGCAGCAGGGGGCTTATGG
>JBJHBG010000128.1:0-12118 GCA_050485385.1 Geminicoccaceae bacterium
AGGCCGACCTCGACGCCTGGCTCCACCACTACAACCGCGAACGGCCGCATCTCGGCTACCGCAATCAGGGCCGGAGACCCTGGGACACGATCCAGCAGTTCGTCAGCCAAGGAGGTTAAGAGGACAGTTAAGTCCGTCAAGGGCCGAGGGCAGTCCTACGTGCGGCCAGGATAGGGGCGGGGGCAGGAGGGCCGTTGGGCTGGTGTGGTGGCGGATCGCCTGGGGCGGCGCGACCGGATCGTGACCGAGGCCCGTGGTGCGGTGCCGGGTGGACGGGACGATCTAGGAATTTCGACCTGCTCGTGCTATCCTCGCGGTGCTCTTGGGACTTCGCTGCGCCACGGTCGTGCCCGCCCGACTCCGGCATTGCCGAACGAACCCAGAACCGCCTTTCTTTCCTCCCCATCAACCACTTGCCGGACGATGCAGCCCCGCACCGCCGCCCGCCCGCCACCGACGACAAAAAGGGACGGCGGTAGCCGTCCCTCGGGGTGCAGGGGCCGAAAGCCCCTGCGTTCCGTTCCTTTCCCTTCCCGTCGCTCAGCCGCTGGTGAACTTGGTGTGGCTGTTGATCAGGTTGCGGTAGTCGGGGATGTGGTTGGCGAACAGCGTGCCGAGGCCTTCGACGTCGTTGCGCCAGTCGCGGTGCAGTTCGCAGGCGACGCCGAACCAGGTCATGAGTTGCGCGCCGGCTTCGGCCATGCGGCTCCAGGCGGCGTGGCGGGTGACCTCGTTGAAGGTGCCCGAGGCGTCGGTGACGACGAACACGTCGTAGCCCTCTTCGATGGCCGACAGCGCCGGGAAGGCGACGCACACTTCGGTCACCACGCCGGCGACGATCAGTTGCTTGCGGCCGGTGGCCTTGACGGCGGCGACGAAGTCTTCGTTGTCCCAGGCATTGATCTGGCCGGGGCGGGCGATGTAGGGCGCGTCGGGGAAGGTTGCCTTCAGTTCCGGCACGAGCGGCCCGTTCGGCCCGTCCTCGAAGCTGGTGGTGAGGATGGTCGGCAGCTCGAAGTATTTGGCCAAATCGGCCAGCGCCAGCACGTTGGTCTCGAACTTGTCCGGGTCGAAGTCGCGCACCAGCGACAAGAGGCCCGTCTGGTGGTCGACCAGCAGCACGGCCGCGGCGTTCTTGTCGAGGCGAAGGTAGGGCTTGGTCATGTCACGCTCCTTGGCGGGGTCCGCTTTCGGCCCCGGCGGGTTGGGGGCGGCGCCGCCGCCGCCCGGTCATCATGCCACACGGCCAAAGCGACCGCTCTCGAAGTCGTCGAACGCTCGGCGCAGGTCGGCCTCGCTCGTCATCACGAACGGACCCCGGCCGGCCACCGGCTCGTCCAACGGCGCGCCGGTCAGCACCAAAAACGTCGCGTCGCCGTCGGCGTGGACGCCGACGGCCGTCCCCTCGCGCGCGAAGCGCAGCACTTCCGCCGCACCGACGGGCTGCGCGCCGTTGACCGTCACGTGCCCGGTGAGCACCGCGAGCATGGCGGTGTGCCCGGCCGGCAGGGCGAGCGTCGCGTCCGCGTCGCGCGTCAGCCGCGCGTCCCAGAGGTTCAGGGGCGTCGCGGTTCGGGCCGGCCCGGCGATGCCGTCGAGGCTGCCGGCGACGACGCGCACGGTGCCGGCACCTGCGGGCAGGGCCACGCTCGGGATGTCGGCTGCACGGAGCGTCTGGTAGCGCGGCGCCGTCGCCTTGTCCGCCGCCGGCAGGTTCACCCAGAGCTGGACCATGCGGAACGGTCCGCCGGTCTTGGTGAAGCCCGGCGCGTGGCGTTCCTCGTGCAGAATGCCGGCGCCGGCCGTCATCCACTGCACGTCGCCGGGGCCGACCGTGCCCGCGTTGCCGGCGGAATCGCGGTGCGCGACCTCGCCGTCGTAGACGATGGTGACGGTCTCGAAGCCGCGATGCGGATGTTCGCCCACGCCGCGCGACCGCTCGGCCGGCTCGAACACGAAGGGGCCCGCGTAGTCGAGCAGCAGGAAGGGGCTGAGCGCCGCGGCATTCGCGCCATAGTGGAACAGAGAGCGCACCGGAAAGCCGTCGCCCACCCAATGTTCGCCGTGCGGTCGCATGACCTCGACGATCCGTTTCATGGTCCGTCTCCTCGAACGTGGCGGGCTGCGGCGATGTCCGCACCCGCGTCGTCTTGCTGGCGGGGGATTAGGGGCGCATATGTACGAGCCGCAAGTACGGTCCTTGGGGATACCGCCCGTGTCGACACGCCCCGGCTGCCCGACGGAGACGACGCTGGAGCTGATCTCCGGCCGCTGGAAGGCGATGGTGATCTACTGGCTGTTGCAGGAGCCGCGCCGCTTCAACCGCCTGCAGCGCGACCTCGGCGGCATCACGCATCGCACGCTGGCGCGTCAACTCCGCGAGATGGAGGCCGACGGCCTGGTCGCGCGCCGGGACTTCGGCGAGATCCCCCCGCGGGTCGAGTATCGCCTCACCCCGCTCGGCCGGTCGCTGGAGCCGATCCTCATGGCCATGCACGAATGGGCCGTCGCGCACGGCGACAGCGCCCGGCCAACGCCTGCGGTCGGCGATCCGGCACAGGGTCGGCAGAGGGACGGGGCAGGGCGGGGTGAGTTGGCCCCCCCCTGACGTCGACACCGTCCTGCGCGCGGACGGTGGCATGCAAGGCTTCGGGCACGGATCGGCTTCGATGGTTGGCCGGCCTTTTTCGCCAAAACGGCGCACGACTTGTCGTCGGCCGGGAGCGGACGAAGCCGATGCGCAGTTGACCGAGGTAATCTTGCATGCCAAAAAGACCGGCAAGGTTGGCGGCAGGACGGCTTGGTCGTATCGTCGACCGTCCACAGCCAGGGAGGCAGTGAAATGCGCAACGGCGCGAAGGGTATGCTTACGGCGGCGTTCGCCGTCGCCATGGTCGGCGGCGCGGTCGTTGCTTCGGCGCAGGCGTTCGAGATTCAGGCCGGTACCACCAGCCCGCCGGGCAACGTGCAGTCGCTCTCGCTCGACGAGTTCGCCGAGCGGGTCAACGCCCGCGTCGGCGACGTCGCCACCGTCGAGGTCTACCACTCGAGTCAGCTCGGCAGCGACGAGGAGATGCTGCAGAAGATCCGGCTCGGCACCCAGGACATCTCCCAGCCCTCGACCATCATGTCGACGCTGGTGCCCGAGTTCGGGCTGTTCGACCTGCCCTATCTGGTCGCCAGCCGCGAGCACATGCAGTGCATCATCGACGAGATCGTCTGGCCGGTGCTCGCCCCCAAGGCCGAGGCCCGCGGCGCCAAGATCATCGGCGTGTGGGAGAACGGCTTCCGCCACATCACCAACTCGATCCGGCCGATCGTGACGCCCGAGGACCTGCGCGGCGTGAAGCTCCGCACCCCGCAAGGTGTGTGGCGCGTGCGGATGTTCGAGGCCTATGGCGCCAACCCGACGCCGTTGGCCTTCGCAGAGGTGTTCGTCGCCCTGCAGACCGGCGTCATGGACGGCCAGGAGAACCCCTACGTCAACATCGCGGCCGGCCGCTTCCAGGAGGTGCAGCGCTACCTGACCGAGACCCGGCACGTCTACACGCCGAGCTTCCCGGTCGTCAGCGTTCGCGCCTTCGAGCGCTATCCCGAGGAGGTGCAGCAGGCGATCCTGGAGGAGGGCCGCGCACTGACGCCGTGGGTGTTCGAACTCGCCGAGCGGATGGAGAACGAGGTCCGCGACCAACTCATCGCCGACGGCATGGAGTTCAACGAGTCCGATCGTGAGGCGTTCGTGGCGGCCAGCCAGCCGGTCTACGACATGTTCGCCAACGAGGTGCCCGGCGGGCGCGAACTGATCGACCAGGCGCTCGCCCTGGCCGACGGCTGCTGAACCCCGGGGCGGCGATCGCGGGGACCGCGATCCTGGTGCCCGCGTCGCTGCCCACGGAGGTTGCATGAAAGCGCTCGCCCTGTTGCGGAACACGCTGGACAGGCTGCTCGTCGTCGTCTGCCTGACCCTGATGACGGCGATGGCCGGGGTGGTCATCTCGGCGGTGATCTGGCGCACGGCCGGCGCCTCCTTCACCTGGTACGACGAGGTGGCGTCGGTGATGCTCTGCTGGATCACCTATTACGGTGCTGCGTTGGCCGCACTCCGCCGCGCGCATTTGGGCTTTCCCACCATCGCCGCGCTCTTGCCGCCGCCGATCCGGTTGGCGGTCCTGTTGGTGACCGAGGGCGTGGTCCTCTTCTTCTTCGTGATGATGGCGTATTTCGGCGTGCAGGTGATCGACCTGCTCCAGGGCGACACCCTGATCTCGCTGCCATGGGTCAAGGTGGAGTTCGTGATGTCGGTCATCCCGATCGGCGCCGTGCTCTTCATCGTCGCCGAACTCACCACCCTTCCGGACAAGGTGCGCGAGGCGTGGACCGGCAGTCCGCCCGGTGAGGGTGAGCATCCGGTGGAGGCGACCACCCGATGAGCCCGCTCGTGATGCTCGCCATCTTCTTCGTGCTGGTGCTGTTGAACACGCCGATCGCGGTGGCACTCGGGTTCGTGGCGATGGTCGCCTATTGGGTGACCTTCAGCTTCGACGGCCTGATGAACATGGCGATCAGCCTCTATCAGGGCGCGCGGAGCTTTCCGCTGATCGCCATTCCGCTGTTCGTGCTGGCCGGCGCCATCATGAACACGACGGGCATCTCGAGGCGGCTGATCGCCTTCGTGTCGGCCATCGTCGGCTTCGTGCGCGGTGGGCTGGCGATGGTCAACATCGGCACCTCGCTGTTCTTCGCCGAGATCTCGGGCTCGGCCGTGGCCGACGTCGCCGCCATCGGCTCGATCCTGATGCCGGCGATGAAGAAGCGCGGCTATCCGGCCAACTTCACCGCCGCAATCACCAGTTCCTCCGCCTCGCTCGCCATCATCATCCCGCCGTCGATCCCGATGATCCTGTACGGGGCGATGACCGACACCTCGATCGTGCAGCTGTTCGTGGCCGGTATCATTCCGGGCCTGATCGGTGCTGCCTTGATGTTCCTCCTCGCCTACGGCTTCGCCGTTCGCTACAACTTCCCGGTCGAGGAAACCTTCCAGCTCCGCCGCGTCTGGCAGACCTTCAAGGAAGCGTTCTGGGCGCTCCTGGTCCCGGTGATCATCCTGGGCGGCATCTTCGGTGGCATCTTCACCGCCACCGAGGCGGCGGGTCTCGCCGTGCTGGTGGCCCTGATCGTCGGTGCGTTCGTCTATCGCGAACTGGACTTCCGCTCGCTCCTGACCGCCATGACCGACGGCGTCATCCAGACGGCGGTGGTGATGCTGCTGGTCGCCGTCTCGGCCTTTCTCGGCCTCTACCTGACGCAGACGCGCGTACCGCAGCAGTTGACGGCGTTCATGCTCGGCGTCAGCCAGGACCCGATCCTGATCCTCGCCATGCTGAACGTGCTGTTCCTCGTCGTCGGCATGTTCCTCCATGGGGCCGCGGCGATCATCCTGGTGGTGCCCATCGTCATGCCGATCGCCAACGCCATCGGCGTCGATCCGGTGCAGTTCGGCATCATCGTCACGCTCAACATCGCCATCGGCCAGCAGACGCCGCCGGTCGCCAGCGTCTTGATGACGGCCTGTTCCATCGCCAAGGCCGACGTCTGGGACGTGACCAAGGTCAACGTCTGGTTCATCGGCGTGCTGTTGCTGCTTTTGATCCTCGTGACCTACGTGCCCTACGTCTCCCTGGTGCTGGTCGAGATGTTCTATCGATGAGGAGACGACCATGACGACGCGTCTCGCCTGGGTGATGGGCGATCCCGCCGGCGTCGGCGCCGAGCTGATGGCGGGGCTGCTGGCGGAGGCGGAACTGCCGGGCGATGCCAAGGTGGTGGTCATCGGCGACCGCCGCGTGCTGCGCGCCGGGGAGGTGATCATGGGCGTCCACCTCGACCTGCCCGTGGTGACCGACCTGGAGGCGGCGCTTGCCAGCAACGCGCCGGTGGTGGTGCTCGACCTCGCCAATCTCGACCCCGCCGCCATCGAGCGCGGTACGGCCTCGGCCGCGGGCGGTGCCTCGGTGCTGGAGAACCTCCGCCTGGCCATGCGGCTCGCCCGCGAGGGACGGGTCGACGCGGTCACCTTCACGCCGTTCAACAAGCAAGCACTCAAGCTCGGCGGCAACCCGTTCAACGACGAGCTGGAGTTCATGCTGCACGAGTTGGGCGTGGAGGACGTGGTCGGCGAGTTCAACGTCGCCGATGCGCTCTGGAACGCGCGGGTCACCTCGCACGTGCCGCTGCGCGAGGTGGCGGGCCTCTTGAGCGTCGAGCGCATCGTCGAGCGGCTTCGCCTCACCGACCGCACCATGCAGGCCGCCGGCATCGCCGCCCCCCGCATCGCCGTTGCAGCCTTGAACCCGCACGCCGGCGAGGGCGGGGCCTTCGGCCACGAGGACATGGAGATCATCGCGCCCGCCGTCGCCGAGGCCAAGGCGCTCGGGCTGCGGGTCGAGGGGCCGTTTCCGTCGGACACGGTGTTCCTGCGTGCCCGCGACGGGCACTACGACGCGGTGCTCACGATGTTCCACGACCAGGGTCAGATCGCGATCAAGCTGCTGGGTTTCGACAAGGGCGTGACCGTGCTCGCCGGCCTGCCCGTGCCGATCACCACGCCGGCCCACGGCACCGCCTACGATATCGCGGGTACCGCCAAGGCCAATCCCGAGCCGACGCGACGTGCGTTCGCCATGGCCTGCGCGCTGGCCGCTGCCCAGCGGGCGCACTGAACCGAGAGAGGCATCATGACCGAGGACTTGCTCTACGAGCGGAAGGGCGCCGTCGGCTACGTCACCTTCAACCGGCCGCAGGCGCGCAACGCCTTCACCTTCGCCATGTACGACCGGCTGCGCCAGGTGTTCGAGGGGCTGGACCGGGAAGAGGGGCTGAAGGTCCTGGTGCTCACCGGCGCCGGCGAGAAGGCCTTTGCCGCCGGCACCGACATCAACGAGTTCCGCGCCTTCTCCACGCCCGAGGACGCGATCCGCTACGAGGAGCGGGGCGAGGAACTGTACCAACTGATCGAGCGCACCCCAATCCCGACCATCGCCGCCATCGCCGGGGCCTGCACCGGCGGCGGCGCGGGCATCGCCGCCGCCTGCGACCTCCGCATCGCGCTCAAGAACGTGCGCATCGGCTTTCCCATCGCCCGCACCCTCGGCAACTGCCTGTCGATGGGCAACTACGCGCGGTTGGCGGCGCTGTTCGGCATGAGCCGCGCCAAGGAGATGATCTTCACCGCCCGCCTGCTCGGGGCCGACGAGGCGCTCGCCGCCGGCTTCGTCAGCGAGGTGGTGGACGATCACGCGACGCTGCTGCGGCGCGCCGACGAGCTGGCGGCGACCGTGGCGGGCCACGCACCGTTGACGCTGGCGGCCACCAAGGAGGCGTTCCGCCGGCTGCGCGAGGGCAACCGCGAGGCGAAGGACCTCATCCTGAGCTGCTACATGAGCAACGACTTCAAGGAAGGGCTGGACGCGTTCTTGACCAAGCGTCAGCCGCAATGGACCGGCAAGTGAGGACAGGGCGATGACGGCACTTCAGGGCATCAAGGTCGTCGACCTCACCCACGTCATGGCGGGGCCGACCTGCACGCTGATGCTGGCCGACCTCGGCGCCGATGTGATCAAGGTCGAGAAGGTGCCGGGCGGCGACGACACGCGGCGCAGCAAGCCGCCGCAGATCGGCGACGAGGCGGCCTCGTTCTTGATGATGAACCGCAACAAGCGCGGCATCGTGATCGACCTCAAGACCGACGCCGGACGTGCCGTCCTGAAGGGGCTGATGGATACGGCCGACGTCGTGGTCGAGAACTACCGCCACGACACGCTCGCCAAGCTCGGCATCACCTTCGACGACGCCCGCACCCGCAATCCCGGGCTGATCTGGTGTTCGCTCTCCGGCTTCGGCCGCACCGGCCCCTATGCCACCAAGGGCGGCTTCGACCTCGTGGCGCAGGCGATGAGCGGCATCATGAGCGTCACCGGCGCCAGCCGCGACGAGCCGCCGATGAAGTGCGGGCCGCCGTTGACCGACATCACCTGCGGGCTGCTGGCCGCCATCGGCATCCTCGCGGCATTGCAGGCACGCACCCGCACCGGCAAGGGGCAGTTCGTCGACACCTCGCTCTACGAGGCCGGCATCATCCACACCTACTGGCAGTCGGCCATCGCGCTTGCGACCGGCGTCGCGCCGGGACCGATGGGCTCGGCGCATCCGTTGAACGCGCCCTATCAGGCGTTCCGCACGGCCGACGGCTGGATCGTCGTCGGCGGCGCCAACCAGACCAACTGGCTCAGGATCACCCAGATCCTGGAGGCGCCCGAACTGGCCGAGGACCCGCGCTTCCGGGAGAACGCCGGGCGGATGGCCAACCTCGTCGAGCTCGAGGCCGAACTCACCGCGCACTTCGTCACCCGGACGAGTGCCGAGTGGTTGGCCAAGCTGGACGCGGCGGGCGTGCCGGCGGGGCCCGTCAACGACATCAACCAGATGCATCAGGACCCGCAGACCCTGGCCCGCGAAATGGTGACCGAAGTGCCGCACACCTCGCTCGGCGCCTTCAAGACCATCGGTCTGCCGATCAAGCTGTCCGACACGCCGGGTGGACCGAAGCGCGGAGCACCCCTCTACGGCGAACACACCCGCGAGGTCTTGCGGGAACACGGCTACGACGAGGCCACCATCGAGCGCCTCGTCGCGGAGGGTGCGGTCCGCGCCGTGGACGGCTAGCCGTGAAGATCGCCAAGGTCGAGGCGAGCGTTCACCGCATCCGGGCCGTGCTGCCGGTCAGCGGCAAGCCGGCCGGCGACACGCTCCGCGTCGTCTGTCAGGTGACCACGGACGACGGCCGCATCGGCATCGGCATGACCGGCCGCTTCCTCGCCCACGGCACGGCGGCGGCGGTGAACCACCATCTGGGGCCGGCGGTGGTCGGCATGGACCCCCGCCGCGTCGAGGCGGTGAGTGCGGCGATGGCCAAGCTGGCCACCGAGCGTGGCCGCCAGACCGGCATCAACCTCGCCGCCATGGCCTGCATCGACCTCGCCTCGTGGGATCTCTGGGGCCAGAGCACGGGGCAGAGCGTGGCCCAACTGCTGGGCGGGGCGGACGACGGAGCCGAGGTCTACGTCACCTTCGGCTTCCCCACGTACGACGACGACCAACTCGTCGAGGTGGCGCGGCTGCTTCTCGGGCAGGGTCATCGGCGGCTGAAGGTGCTGGTCGGCACCAGCCACGGCGTCGGCCGCGACATCGCGCGGATGCGCAAGGTGCGCGACGCCGTCGGCGGCGACGTGATGCTGGCGATGGACGCCAACGAGGGCATTGCCCTGGACGCAGCCGTGGCCATCGCCCGGGGTGTCGAAGAGCTAGGCGTCGCCTGGTTCGAAGATCCGGTGGTCAATGGCGATGCCCGCGACCTGCGCGAGCTACGGCGCAAGACCGCGATTCCGCTGTCGGCGGGGCAGATGGACGGGCATACGTCGCGCTTCCGCGACTGGCTCGAGCACGACGCCCTCGACATCCTCATGCCCAACTCGATGTTCAACGGCGGCATGACCGAGACGCGCCGTGTGGCGGCCCTAGCCCACGTCTACAACCGACCGCTGTCGGACGCCGGCGGCGGTGGCGTCTTCTGTCTCCATCACGTCGCGGGCTTCGCGCACGGCACGCTCGCCGAGATGCACCTCGGCGCCGATCAGGTCGAACATGCGCTCTTCGTCGACGTGCCGGAGCCCGTGGACGGCCGGACCCCGATCCCCGCCCGGCCGGGCTGGGGCGTCGAGCTCGACCGCGACCGCCTCCGCGAAACGCTGGTCACGCCCTGAGTTTGGCCTTGCATGCCAATCGCGGCCATGCTTCGGATGCGGTGAGATGGAAGCGATCCGCGACGAACGCGGGCTTGATCGGGGAGACCACCATGCAGCGACGAATCCTCCTGGGCATCACTACGGCGGCGGCGGCCGGTGCCTTGCTTCTGCCGCTGGCGGCGGAGGCCCAGACCAATCTGCGCTACGCCCATGTCGGCTCCGAGGGTGACATCCAGTATTGGTATGCCGAAGCCGCGAGCGAGGCGATGCCGGAGGTCACCGAGGGTCGCGTCACGGTCACGGTCTTCCCGAACTCGCAGCTCGGCGGGGTTCAGGAGACCATCGATGGCGTCCGCAGCGGCTCCATCCACATGGCCCACCACGAGTTCGCCTCGCTGGCGCGGCTCGTGCCGGACATCGCCGTGTTCAACGCGCCCTTCATCTACCGTGACGGCGCGCACGCGCTGCAGGCGACCGACCCGCAGACCTCGGAGGTCCTGCAGGAGTTCAACGAGCAACTGATCGCCGACGGCGGCATGCGCATCGTCGGCCGGCTCTTCCGCGGCGCCCGGCAGATGACCGCCAACCAGGCGATCTACTCGCCGGCCGATCTCCAGGGTAAGCCCTTCCGCGGCGTGCCGTTGCAGCTCTGGACCAGCATGGTGAGCGGCATGGGAGCGATCCCGACCCCGGTCGAGGTGAGCGAACTGCCGACCGCGCTGATGACCGGCATGGTGGTGGGGCAGGAGAACCCGCTTACCATGATCAACGCGAACCGGCTCTACGAGGTGCAGAACCACGTGATGTTGACCTCGCACATGCAGAACGTGCTGCCGGTGTTCGTCAACGAGCGGGCGTGGCAGGGGCTGAGCGACGACGACCGCCAGGCGATCCTGACGGCGTTGGACGAGTTGGCCTACGAGACCTTGGCGCAGGCCCAGGCGGCCGAGGAGGAACTGATCGGCGAGCTCGAGGGCAAGGGCATGACCTTCATCACCGAGGCCGACGGGCTCGACATCGAGGCCTTCCGCGAGGGTGTGCTGGCCCAGGTGAACGCCGACTTCCCCACCTGGGGCCCCTATATCGAGCGCATCGCGGCGATCCAGTAGGTCGCCGGCGTGGCCGCGTCGTCGCCCTCGGACGAGTTCGTGCTGGACCGCTGGCTGCGCCATGTCCGGCTCTTCATCCGGGGGCTCGGCGTGGCGCTGCTCGTCGTCCTGATCGCGATGCCGGCGATCCAGGTCTTTCTGCGCGAGGTGCTCAGAGCACCCTTCGTCGGTGCGGAGGAACTGACCCGGTTCATGCTGATCTGCGTCGTCATGGTGACGGTGCCCTACACCATCTCGTCCGGCGCCAGCGTACGCATGGAGGAGTTCCTGCACGCGCTGCCGCTCCGCTTGCAGCAGGCGATCCATCTCCTGATCGCCGCAGCCGGCGCCAGTGCGTTCGGCTATGCGGCTCTGTCGGTGGCGACGGCAACGCTCAGGAACCTCAACAACGCGACGCCGACCCTCGGCATTCCCTATTGGGTCTTCTTCTCCGCCGCGCTCGTCGGCTTCGCCCTCGCCGTGGTCGAGTTCCTTATCCTCTTGGTGAAGGCGTGGCTCCGGCGGCCGCTCTACGTCACCTTCGATGCGGAAGAGCCGCCCGATGAGCCGACCCTCGCCTGACGCGCCCAAGGGGCGCTGATCCGGTGGGCTTCGTCGTCCTCGCTGCCTTCGCCGCGCTGTTCGTCCTCGGCTTCCCGGTCGTTCTCGCGATCCTGATCCCGGCCGCGGTCTACATCGCCTTCGCCGGCCTGCCGATCGAACTCGTCGGCCAGCGCATGGCCTACGCGCTCGACAGCTTCCCCTTGGTTGCCGTGCCGGTGTTCATCTTCGTCGGCAACCTGATGAACCAGGCCGGCATCACCGAACGCATCTTCCGCTTCGCCGACACGGCCGTCGGCCGGGCACCGGGCGGGCTCGCCCAGGTCAACATCTTCTCCAGCCTGATCTTCTCCGGCATGAGCGGGGCGGCCCTCGCCGACGTTGCGGGCCTCGGCCGGATCGAGATCAAGGCGATGATCCGCCGCGGCTTTACCCGCCCCTTCGCCGCTGCCGTCACCACCGCCTCGTGCATCGTCGGCCCGATCTTCCCGCCGTCGATCCCCCTCATCATCTACGGCTCGGTCACCGGCGTCTCGATCGTGCAACTCCTGCTCGCGGGCATCCTGCCGGCCATCCTGTGTGTGGCGATGTTGATGCTGACGACGGCGGTCCTCGCCTGGGTCCGTGGCTATCCGCGCGCCGCGCGCTGGTCCAGGCCGCACGAGA
>JBJHBG010000129.1:0-11890 GCA_050485385.1 Geminicoccaceae bacterium
GCCCCGCGGTCGAAGCGCTGGTGGCGAAGCTGCCGGGCCGCCACGAAGTCCTGTTCGCCGAGATCGACGGCACCTTCCCCAACCACCATCCGGACCCGACCGAGCCCGAGAACCTGGAGCACCTGATCGAGCGGGTGCGCGAGACGGGCGCCGAACTCGGCATCGGCTTCGACGGCGACGGCGACCGCATCGGCGTGGTCGACGGCCGAGGCCGCGTCCTCTTCGGCGATCAACTCATCGAGATCCTGGCGTCCGACCTGCTGCCCCGCTATCCGGGCGCGTCCATCATCGCCGACGTCAAGGCCTCGCAGACGCTCTTCGACGCCATCGCCAAGATGGGTGGCAAGCCGTTGATGTGGAAGACCGGGCACTCGCTCATCAAGGCCAAGATGGCCGAGGTCGGCGCGCCGCTGTCGGGCGAGATGTCCGGCCATATCTTCTACAAGGACGGCTTCTACGGCTACGACGACGCGCCGTACGTGGCCGTGCGCCTGCTCGACATCCTGGCGCGTGGCACCAAGACCTTGGCGGACTACAAGGATGCGATGCCCAAGGTCGTGAACACCCCCGAGATCCGCATCGACTGCCCGGACGAGAGGAAGTTCCACGTCGTCCAGGGCGTGAAGGAGCGGCTCGCTGCCCAGGGTGCGGAGGTGAACGCCATCGACGGCGTGCGCGTCAATACGGCCGACGGCTGGTGGCTGATGCGGGCGTCGAACACGCAGGCCGTCCTCGTCGCCCGCGCCGAGGCCAGCGACGCCGCCGGGCTGGAGCGCCTCAAGGCCACTATTCGCGCCGAGCTCGACCACGCGCAGGTGCCGGTACCGAAGGCGCTGCAGCCGGGCTGAAGGCCACGCGGGGACGTCGTCCGAGAGTCGCAACGGGGCAGGGGGCGCTTGGCCCGCTGACCCCGCCCGACGGCAGCAGCGTCAGCACGTCGATGCTGAGCCTTCAGGCCCTCCGTCGCGGCCACGCGACGCCCACCACCGGCGGTCCGGAAATCCCGCATCGACGGCGGATCGATGCTGGTACCAATGGCCGATTGGTAATTACATTCATATGCGGCTATTTGTATTTTTGAGCCGGTCGGAGGGTCTCGGCCTCGGCCCGGTACTTCGGGGAGACACCACGATGACCGCGGCCCATGTTCCGCCGATCCCGCCTGCCGACCGCCGTCGCTTCCTCCGCCTGTCGAGTGCGGCCCTTGCCGGCCTCGGCGGCGGCGCTTGGTTCTTCGGTTCGGGTGCGGGTGTTGCCGCACCGGTGCGCACGTCGGCGAGGATCGTCATCGCCGGCGCCGGGGCTGCCGGCCTCGCCTCCGCCTCCCGCCTCGCTCAGCGGCTGGAGGGTGCCAGCATCACGCTGATCGACGCACGCGCCGCGCACTACTACCAGCCGGGCTTCACGCTGATTGCCGCCGGCCTGAAGTCGCCCGGCTACGCCATCTCGACCACCGCCGAGTACGTCGCCCGCGGCGTCGACTGGCTCGAGGAGGCCGTGGCCGAGATCGACCCCGACGGCAACCGCGTCGTCACGGCGTCGGGCCGCGCCGTGCCTTACGACTATCTCGTCGTCGCGACCGGCGCCGAGTTGGACTACGCCGCCATCGAGGGTATGGACACGGGTCTGATCGGTCGTCACGGCATCGGCAGCGTCTACGCCGGCCCGGAGGCGGCGCGCACGACCTACGAGACGATGTCGGCCTTCGCGGACCGCGGCGGCGTTGCCCTGTTCGGCCGTCCGCCGACCGAGATGAAGTGCGCCGGCGCCCCCTTGAAGTACACGTTCGTGACCGACGACGTGCTGCGTCGGCGCGGCACCCGCGACCGGGCGGCGCTGATCTACCTGGCGCCGCAGGCGTCGCTCTTCAGCGTGCCCATCGTCGCGGAAAAGGTGCGCATGCTCTACCGGGATCGCGGTGTCGCCGTGCGCTACGGGCACACGCTGGAGGCGATCGATCCGGGACGGCAGCGGGCAACCTACCGGACGGCCGAGGGCACGGTGGAGATCGACTACGACTACATCACCGTGGTGCCGTCCATGCGCGCTGTCGCCGCCGTGCGCAACAGCCCCTTGCCTTGGCCCACCGGTCCCTGGGGCGAGCAGGGTTGGCTGGAGGTCGACCGCGACTGCATGCGTCACCTCCGCTACCCCAACGTGTTCGCCGTCGGCGACGTGGCCGGCGTGCCCAAGGGCAAGACCGCCGCGAGCGTCAAGTGGCACGTGCCCGTCGCCGTCGACCACCTCGTCGCCGATCTCGAGGGCAAGACCTCGGACGCGGTATTCAATGGCTACACCTCATGCCCGCTGATCACCCGCATCGGCCGGGCGATGCTGATCGAGTTCGACTACGACGACAACCTGGTGCCGTCCTTCCCCGGCGTCGTGGCGCCCTTGGAGGAACTGTGGGTGAGCTGGGTGATGAAGGAAACGGCGCTCAAGCCGACCTACCTCGCCATGCTCCGTGGCCAAGCCTGAGGAGACTTCCCGTGCAGGAACTCGATCCCCTGGTGTTCGTCGTCGTCTTCGTCGAGATGCTCGGCCCGACGCTGTTCTGGCTCTTGGTCGCCGGCATCGTGGCGACCACCATGGCCTTTGTCTGGGTTCTGGTCCGCGACCGCGGCCTGCAGGCGAGACGCCTCGTGCGCGCCGAACTGATCGGCGCCGCGGGCGGCGTCGCCGCGATCTCGTTCATGCAGACCGTCACCAATTCGGGCTTCCGCGACATCGGCGGGCCGATCGACTGGGTGCTCGTCGCGGTGATCTTCGTGGTCGGCGCCGTCGGCACGACGCTCCTTGCCTACACCGTCTGGAGCCTCGTCGGCGGCCGACAGCCGGAAGGCCGTTGACCCGCCGCCCGGCGGCGCCCTTCGCTTCCCGGCTCAGCGGCGCAACAGAAGGTCCGCCTTGTCGAACAGCCGGGCGGCCGGCGCCGCCACCTGCGGATCGGGCACGATCAGCTGGGGGTCGCGCGGCGTGTAGGGAATGGTGTTCAGGAGAGTGGTGATGGCGGCGAGGCGTGAGCGGCGCTTCTCGTTGGAGTTGACGATGGTCCAGGGGGATGTGTCGGTGTCTGTGAAGAGGACCATGTCGGCGATGGCGTCGGTGTAGTCGTCGAACTTCGCCTGCGCCGCCTCGTCGACCGGACTCAGCTTCCAGCGCTTCAAGGGGTCGGCCCGACGTGCGTCGAAGCGTCGGGCCTGCTCGTCGCGCCCGACCGCGAACCACAGCTTGACGAGGTGGATGCCGTCGCCGATCAGGAGCCGCTCGAACGCCGGCACCTGATCGACGAACACGGCATATTCCTGCGGCGTGCAGAAGCCCATGACCCGCTCGACCACGGCACGGTTGTACCAGGAACGGTCGAACAGCACGATCTCGCCGCCACTCGGCAGGTGTTCGACATAGCGTTGGAAGTACCACTGCGTGCGCTCGACGTCGGACGGTTTCGCCAGGGCGACGACGCGCGCGCCACGCGGATTGAGATTGTCGGTAATGCGGCTGATCGCCCCACCCTTGCCGGCCGCGTCCCGCCCTTCGAACAGCACGCAGACCCGGGCGCCGGTCTCCTGCACCCACGCCTGCAGGTGCAGCAGTTCGATCTGCAACCGCCGCAACCGGTCGCGATAGCGACCCGCCTTCAGCCGCTTGGGGTAGGATGCCTCGCCCTCGAGGATCGCCTGCTTCAGACGATCGTGTGCCTTGCGGTCGGCTTCGCCCATCGCCTGCCTCCTGCGTCCCTGTTTGCTTCGCCGGTGCCCTTGGCAGGCTAGGCGATGTTCTCGTCTTGTCGTGCAGCGCAAAAGCTGCAACCTATTTATGGTTCGTTCAAAACCGCAGGGCGCAGACCGGTTCGCGGCCATGCGCTTGCGCCCAAGGCGTCGTCGATGCAGCTAACCCACTTCAGCAACTATGCCGTCCGCACACTCATGTACTGCGCCTTGAAGCCCGGCCAAGTCTGTCGGGTGCGCGACATCGCCACCGCCTACGGCATTTCCGAGCACCATCTGATGAAGGTCGTGCAGACACTCGGGCAGATGGGCCTGATCGACACCCTGCGCGGCCGCGGCGGCGGCATCCGGCTCGCGCGCGATCCGCACGACATCGTCATCGGCCAAGTGCTGCGCGTGACCGAGGGTAACCTTAACCTCGCCGAGTGCTTCGACGCCGACACCAATACGTGTCCGTTGCGTCCCGCCTGCCGGTTCAAGAGTGCCCTCAGTCGGGCGCTCGAGGCGTTCTTCCTCGTGCTGGAGGGCTATACGCTGGCCGACTTCGTCTGCCAGCCGCAGGAACTCGCCATGCTGTTGAGCCTGGAGCCGGCCGCACCCGAGACCGCGTTGGCCATCGCCGCCAACTGAAGGCCCTCGCCACCCGCTCTTCCCGCGACGGAATGAACCGGCCGGAGCCGCCGTCCGTACGAACGTGACACGCTCGGGAACCCGCCCCACGGCTTGCGGGTTCGAAGGACGTATCCGCATGGGAGAGACGACGTGTCCTTTGCCCCGCCGGTCGACCTCGGCGTCGACCGCGATCGTGAAACGCGACGCCTGCGCTGGCGCCGCGCTGCTTTCGCCGCACTGACGCTCACCACCGCCGCCGCCGCCCTCACCACCCTTGCCGCCGTGCTGGGTCGAGACGGCCTCTCCATCGTCGACATGGCGATGCTCGCGGCCTTCACGCTCACCCTGCCGTGGACCGTGATCGGGTTCTGGAACGCGGCCATCGGCCTGACACTCGCGCTGACGCGCGCCGATCCCGTGCCGGACGTCGCACCCTTGGCCGGCTGGGAAGCCGGGGACGGGCCGCTCCGCGGTCGTACCGCCATCGTCGTGCCGGTCTACGACGAAGACCCGGACCTGGTGCTCGACCACCTCCGCGCCACCGTCGACGACCTCGACGCCGCGGGCGGGCTCGACCGGTTCGAGGTGTTCCTGTTGAGCGACACGCAGGATCCGGCGCTGATCGACGCCGAGGCGGCGGCCGTTGCCGAGTTCCGCCGGCATTGCAGCTTCGCGGATCGCTTCCACTACCGGCGCCGGCCCCGCAACGAGGGCTACAAGACCGGCAATCTCTGGGAGTTCCTCGAGCGGCGCGGGCGCGACTTCGACTTCATGCTGGTGCTCGACGCCGACAGCCTGATGACCGGCCCGGCCATCCGCCGTCTCGTCCGCCTCATGGACGCCAACCCCAGGCTCGGCATCCTCCAGACGCTGATCGCGGGGCTGCCTACTCAGATCGGTTTCACCCGCATGTTCCAGTTCGGCATGCGCCACGGCATGCGCGCCTACACCCTGGGCTCGGCGTGGTGGCAAGGCCCGGCCGGGCCCTATTGGGGTCACAACGCCATCCTGCGCATCGATGCCTTCATGGCGCATTGCCGGTTGCCGACGCTGCCCGGCCGGCCGCCCTTGGGCGGGCTCGTCTTGAGCCACGACCAAGTCGAGGCGGCGATGATGTACCGCGCCGGCTACGAGGTCCGCGTGCTGCCCGACGAGTTCGGCAGCTTCGAGCTGAACCCCCCCTGTTTGCCGGAATTCGTCCGCCGCAGCCTGCGCTGGTGCCAGGGTAACATGCAGTACCTGCACCTCGTCACCAAGCCGGGTTGGCCGGCGATGGCGCGCCTCCAACTCGCGCTCGCGATCTTGATGTACGTCGCCGGCAGCGCTTGGCTTCTGTTCATGACGCTCGGCTTCGTCCAGGGCGCGCTCGGTCTCGAGGGCGGTACCATCGCTTCCAATCCCTGGGGGGCGGCGCCGTCGGCGCTCGGCCCGTGGCTGCTCGCCGCCATGCTGACGATGGTCTTCGCGCCCAAGATCGCGGGCCTGGTCGATGCGCTCGCCGATCCCGCCAAGCGCCGCAGCTACGGCGGCGGGGGGCGCCTGCTCGGTGCCGGGCTCGTCGAGTTCGTCCACGGCATGATCCTGGCGCCGATCATGGCCATCGCCGAGGCGCTGTTCCTGGCGCGGCTGGCGACCGGCCGGGGCCTCACCTGGAAGGTGCAGCGGCGACACGACACGGGCGTCGGCTGGGCCGAGGCGGCGATCCGCTTCTGGCCGCAAACCGTGGTCGGCCTCGTCATCCTGGCGGCCTTTGCGCTCTACGCGCCGCACGTGTTGCCGTGGGTAGTGCCGGTTGCGGTGGGGCCGCTGTTGGCGATCCCGTTCGCTTGGTTCGGCACGCGGCCGGCGGTGGGCCGGGCGTTGGCCCGCTGGCGCTTCGCGGCGGTACCCGAGGAGATCGACCCGCCGCTCGCGGTGGCGCGGGCGGTCCCGCTCGCGGCCGCGGCGGCCCGTGTCCGCCAGCGCGAGCTGGCCGCCGCCCGCCTCCAGCCGATGGGGGCCGGGGGCGACTGAACGCCCTTCCTTTCGGCCTCGCGCTCCGGGGTGCCGCTTCATCGGGCGGCACCCCGTTTCGTTCGAGCGGTCCGACGTGGAGCGGTCCCGAGACCGAAGGGGCCGACGGTGCCTTCTCGGGCCGTCCGCCCGGGCGATGGCCGCGTTGCGGCCGCGTCGCTGCCGTCGGATCGAGCCGACGCCACCCGACGACCGCTCGGGGGCGAAGCGTGCCGAGGGCTCGGTGTGACCTCGGAGAGCGGCCGACTACGCCACCTTGCGCGGTATCGCCGGGGCCGGGGCGGTGAAGGCGCCACGGTTCCGCTTCGGGCGCGCCTGGCGGACGTAGAAGGCGACGATGCGCGCCACGGCGATCATCAGGGCGATGCCCGTCAGATTGACCAGGAGGAGGGTCCAGCCGTCGCGGCCGAGGACGTCCAGCGCCATGCCGCCCGTCCAGGACAGTACGATGCCGACGAGGAACACGGGCAGCGTCTGCTGGCCGATCTGGACGATCGGCTCCACTGCGCGCACGTGCAGGAGCCGGGGAAAGCGGTCGAGCAGCGCCAAGACGAGATAGGTCGCGGCGAGGAAGTGCAGGATCCGGGCCGGACCGAGATCGGTCTTGCCGATGCTCCAGAGATGGGCGTCGGAGATCGCCTTCACCCAGCCGACGTTCTGCCAGATCGGGCCGAAGTTGAGGGCGAAGAGGACGGCGACGATCAGGCCGGCGGCGAGGACGCGCGGCCAGGTCGGTTGCGGCCGCCGCAGCCAGCCGCGGCCGAAGGCGAAGCCCACGACGAACAGCAGTTGCCAGGCGAGCGGATTGAAGAACCAGGGGCGATCCGACCACCACTCGGCGGGCAGGTTCAGGCCGAGATTGCGCGCTGCCAGATAGAGCGCGAGCGACGCGCCGAGGGCGAGGGCGGGATGCACGAACGCCAGCGCGATGATCGCCGGCAGCATGGCCAGGATGGCCATGTACATGGGCAGGATGTCGAACAGGTTGGGAACGTAGCCGAGGCTCAAGAGCCCCAGCAGGCCGCTGCCCGGTGCCGTGAAGAAGGGGACGAGGTTCAGCTTCTCGACGTAGTTCTCGGCGCCGAGATGCCGCGTCGCCCAGACGCTGAGCGCCGCGACGACGAGAAAGAGGGCGATCTGCGCCCAGTAGAGCTGCCAGATGCGGGCCGCGACGCGTGCGGTGCCGATCCACCAGCCCCGCTCGGCGAACAGCTTGCCGAAGGCCAGCGCCGACGCGACGCCGGAGCAGAAGACGAACCATTCCGCCGCGTCGCTCGGGCCGAGGGCGCCGGGCGTGAACTTCGCCCATGCGTTGCCCGGGATGTGCGTTATGTAGATGACGATCAGCGCCAGCCCGCGAAAGAAGTCGAGCCGGACGTCACGCGGGGACGTCGTCTGCATCGTCACTGTTCCTCCGACACGGCCGGCCCGAAGGACTCCAGCCAATGACCATCCTGGCCTGGACCGATCTCAAGACCACCGACTTCGCCGCCCTGCCGCCCGACCGGGCGGTGGCCGTCCTGCCGATCGCCGCGGTCGAGCAGCACGGCCCGCACCTGCCGACCGGCACCGACAGCCTGATCCTCGCCGCCATCCTCGAAGCCCTCGGCGAGCGGCGACTTGCCAACGGGGCCGCGCTTCTCCTCCCGCCCCAGACGATCGGCGCCAGCCCCGAGCACGCGAGCTTCGCCGGCACGTTGAGCGCCGGTGCGGAAACGCTGCTGGCGCTTTGGACCGACGTCGGCCGGGCCGTGGCGCGAACCGGCATCCGCCGGCTCCTGGTGCTCAACAGCCACGGCGGCAACACGGCCTTGGCCGACGTTGCGGCCTTGCGGTTGCGCGCCGAGGCGGGGCTCGCGGTTACGACGTGCACCACCCACCGCCTCGGTGTTCCCGACGGACTGGTGCCGGCCACCGAGGCCCGCTTCGGCATCCATGCCGGTCGCATCGAGACCGCACTGATCCGCGCCATCGCCCCGCACCTCGTCGCCGACGAGGCCTGCCGCGACTTCGCGTCCAGCGAGGCCCAGCTCGTCAACCGCCACCCCGACCTCGGCGCCGCCGGCGGCGTTGCGCGGCTCGCCTGGATGGCGGAGGACCTCAACCCCGAAGGCGCCGTCGGCAACGCCGCCCTCGCGACCGCCGACGAGGGGAGGGCTATTCTGCGCCACATGGTCGAGCGCCTAGAGCGGCTGCTCGACGACCTCTTGACCCTGACGCCGCCGAAGCTCAGCCGTTGACCGCATGCAGGTAGCCGGTCTTCGCCACCCTCGCCTCGATGTAGCGGGCGTTGTGCGGGTTGAGCGTGGCGCGCAGACCGACCCGCTCGACCACGTCGATGCCAGCTCGGCGGAAGCCGTCGATCTTCTCCGGGTTGTTGGTCATCAGCCGGATGCGCGGCAGACCCAGATCGCGGATCATCAAGGCGGCGATGGCGAACTCGCGCTCGTCGGCGGCGAAGCCCAAGGCCTCGTTCGCCTCGAGCGTGTCGAGACCGTCGTTCTGCAGCGCGTACGCCCTGAGTTTGTTGGCGATGCCGATACCCCGGCCTTCCTGGGCGAGGTAGCAGATCACGCCGCCGCCGCCCTGGCTCATCGCCGCTATGGCGGTGTCGAGCTGCTCGCCGCAGTCGCAACGCAGGCTGCGGAAGATGTCGCCGGTGAGACAGGCCGAGTGCAGCCGCACCAGCGGCGCCTCCTGCGTTTCGGGGGTGCCGATCACCACCGCGACGTGGTCGGCAAGCGAATCGCGGCTCCGGTAGGCGACGAAGCGGACGTCGTCGCGCGTCGGCAACGGCACCGGCGCCTCGGCCAGACGGCGGATGGCGGCAGCATTGGCGTGGCGGAACGCGGCGACGGCTGCGGCGGAGGTGGTGAGCACGGACCCACGGTCGCGCAGGGCGGTCAGCGCCGCCGCCGTCTCCGGCACCGAACGGACGGCGAGCAGCGCGGGGACGGTCTCGGCCAGCCGGGCGAGCGCGAAGGCGGCATCGGCCGCGGCATCCACGCCGAGCGGACGCGCGGCGCGGCCAGCCGCGGCGAGGTCCGTCTTGGACGGCTGGCCGAAGCCCAAACGTTCGATCATGCGCGCGACGCCGGCGCCCTCGAGCGGCAAAGCCACCGCACCGCTGCCGAGCCCGAGGCTGCGGGCGCGGTTGGCGTTGAGCAGCAGTTCGACGCGGTCGGGGGCGAGCGCCTGGAGCAGATGTCGCTGCGGCTCCGGCTGCGGCTCGACACCGGCCACCAACCACGTCGAGCCCGGCGCCGCCACGATGACCGGCCGTCCCTGCCGCAACTCGAACACGCAACGGTCGACCGAGACGATCGACGAGTCCTCCATCATCATGTTCTCAACTCTCCGCGACGCCGCTCAGCGGCCCAGTGGCGTGTGAAATAGACGGCGACAAGCGTGCGACCATCCCGACGAGAACCAGCATGACCAGCGATCCCGAAGCTCCGATGTGGCAACGCCTTTTGGAGGTGCGCCGCGCCGTCGAGACAGGCGTCGAACCACCCGTGCTTTCCAACACCGACCTTGCGGCGTTGTTCCAGCACCTCGCGCGCTGCAAGCGCCGTTGCCGCTTCGTCGTCGCGCACCTGGGCCAGAGCCTCGATGGCCGCATCGCCACCGAGGCCGGCCACTCCCATTACGTCGGCGGCAGCGCGAGCCTCGTCCACCTGCACCGACTGCGGGCGTTGGTCGACGCGGTGGTGGTCGGCGTCGGCACCGCACGCGCCGACCAGCCGCGATTGACCGTGCGGCACGTCGTGGGGCCGAACCCGGCGCGGGTGGTGATCGACCCGCGCGGCCGGCTGGAGACGAGCGCTTCGCTCCTGCAGGACGGCCTCGCCCGGACACTCGTCGTGCGGGCGCCCGGGCACGGGTCCGCGCTGCCGCCGGGCATCGAACTGGTGGAAGTGGCGGCCGACGCCGCCGGCCGACTTGCCCCGCTGGCCGTGCTCGACGCCCTCGCCGCGCGGGGCCTGACCCGCATCCTCGTCGAAGGCGGCGGGCAGACGGTCTCCGCGTTCGTCGCGGCCGGTTGTGTCGACCGGCTCCAACTCGCCGTAGCGCCGATGATTATCGGCTCCGGCCGACCGTCCTTGAGCCTGCCCGTGATCGCCACGCTCGCCGAGGCGCTGCGCCCGCCCTGCCGCCGCTTCGACCTCGGCGGCGATACGTTGTTCGAGCTGGACCTCCAGGCCGCACGCGACCAGGGCCAACGTGGGGCTAGGGGCTGAGGCCGCCGCTGGAACGTGCCGCCGGCGGTCGCTAGAGCACCGCCAGATCGACGTGGCCGACCCGGACGTGGCTTTCGCTGCGGTCCAGGAAGCCGAGGCGGGCGCGGTGCCATGCCGCGATGTCGGTGGGGTCCACGCCGGTCTCGGCGATGGCGCCACGGGCGCCCTCTAGATAGGCGCGTTGCAGGGCGCCGTCGGCGGGGCCGAGGGTCCAGTCGGCCTGGGCCTGGACGACGCGCCGACCGCGCGCTTCGGCGGCTGCCGCCATGGCTGCCGGGGCGGTCCTGCCGAGCGCCGCCCCGAAGCCCTTGTCGCCGTCGTGGTGGGCGAGGAAGGCGGCGGTCATCGCTGCGTCCAGCGGGTGCGGCGGGTGCCAGGCGATACGGCCGTCGACGTTGCCGCTGACCAGGATCGGTGCCGTTGTCGCGTCGAGCAGCCGCTCGAGCCAAGGCTGGCCGACGAGGTCGAGCAGGGCGGCGGCGGTGACGAGGTCGGCGTCGGCACAGATCACGCCGAGGTCGGCCGTGCGCAGGTCCGCCCGGATCGTCTCGACCCGCGGGCCGGTGGCGAGGTGGAGCAGGGCCGGGTCCTGGTCGACCAGCCGCCAGCGGGTCGATGCCGGCAGCCGCGGCTCGAGATAGCGTCGGTTGGAGCCGCGGCCGCAGCCGAGATCCACGACCAAGGGAGCGGCGCGGTTGCGCAGGCCGGCGAGCGCGGCTGCGGTCACCCCCTCGCTGCGGCTCCGGTGATCCGCGGGTTCGCGCAAGGCGAGCCAGTCGGCGGCGAAGTCGAGGCTCATGCGAGCAGATCCCGCACCGCCTTGGCGAAGGTGGCGGCGGCCGTCGGCCAGTCGCTCAGCCGTTCGCGTGCCGCCCGCGCACCGAGCGTCAATCGTGCTCTGAGGTCGACGTCGCCCAGCACGGCATCGAGCGCACCGGCAAGGGCCGTGACGTCGCCCGGCTGCACGAGAATGGCGGCGTCGGCCGGCACGGTATAGCGCGTGGCGCCGCCGGCCGTGGCCACGATCGGTAGGCCCACCGCCAACGCCTCGGTCAGCACCATGCCGTAGCCCTCGTAGTGCGAGGCGAGGACGAACAGGTCGGCGCGCGCGAAGAGCACCCGCAGATCGTCCTGCGGCTGCGGCCCCAGAAAGCGCACGCGGTCGCCGAAGGCCTTCCCCAGTTCGAGGACGCGGGCCTCGTGCTCGGGGTCGAGACCGGTGGCGCCGACGCAGACCAGCCGCCAGTCGGTCGTCGCCACCCGCGCCAGCGCGCGCAACAGCACGTCGTGGCC
>JBJHBG010000130.1:0-11778 GCA_050485385.1 Geminicoccaceae bacterium
CACCCTGGCCCGCCGGGGGCCGGGGGCCCGGGGCCCCCGCCCCCCCGGGGCGGGGGGGGGCCCCCCCCCCCGCGGGGGGCGCCGGCCCGGCCGGCGCCGGGGGGTTCTCCGGGGGACCGTCAGGTTCCCCCTGCCCGCGTCTGCTCCGCGTCATGCAACCATGCATCGTCCTGCCGTACCGCGTTCGGCCAGAAGCGCGCTAGCCAGCTTCGCGGGCGCGCGCCACAGTGCGGTTTCGGTTCGAAAGCCAGCATTGCATGTCCAACCCGCTCGTCGCCAGCCCCGAAGCCTTCGCCGCCGAGTGCGCCGCGTTCCAGGCGGCGCACGGCGCCGTCGAGACGTTGGAGGTGTTGATCGCCGACCTCAACGGCGTGGTGCGCGGCAAGTGGCTGCCGGCCGCCGCACTGGCCAAGCTGGCCGACGAAGGCGCACGGCTGCCGCGCTCCACCTACGGCCTCGATATCTGGGGCGAGGACGTGGACGAGGCCGGCATCGCGCTGGTGACGGGCGACCCGGACGGCTTCCTGCAGCCGGCGCCGGGCACGCTCGTGCCGGTACCCTGGGCGACGCGGCCGACCGCGCAGGTGCTGGCCTCGCTGCTGGAGCCCGACCGGCAACGGCCGTGCCCGCTCGATCCGCGCCGGGTTCTGCAACGCGAGGTCGACGCGCTCGCCTCGCTCGGGCTGCGGCCGGTGGTGGCCTTGGAACTCGAGTTCTACGTGATCGCGGCCGATGGCGCCGCCGCCTGCCCGCCGCCGGGCACGCCGGAACGGGGCTCGCAGCTCTACGACCTCGACGTGATGCGCGGCTTCGCCGACCTGCTCGGCGCCATGGCCGCCAACTGCGCAAGCCAGGGTCTGCCGGCCGAGACGGCCATCGCCGAGTTCGGTCCCGGCCAGTTCGAGATCAACCTCTACCACGTCGACGACGCGGTGCGCGCCGCCGACCACGCGCTGCTTCTCCGGCGCTGCTTGAAGCAGACGGCGCGGGCGCACGGGCTCGACGTCACCTTCATGGCCAAGCCCTATGGCGAACAGAGCGGCAGCGGCATGCACGTCCACGTCAGCTTGCTGGACGGGCAGGATCGGCCGGTCTTCGCGGGTGAGGATGGTGAACTCGCACCGCCGTTGCAGGCCGCCATCGCCGGCGCGCTCGCGACGGCGGCCGACAACCAACTCGTGTTCGCGCCCACCGCCAACGCCTATCGTCGTTTCCAGCAAAGTTCCTATGCGCCGCTCGTGGCATGCTGGGGCTTCGACAACCGCAACGCGGCGATCCGCGTGCCTGCAACCATGGGGCGCGCCGCACGTTTGGAACATCGGGTGGCGGGCGCCGATGCCAATCCCTATCTGGTAGTTGCGGCCATCCTCGCCGGGGTCCGCCAGGGGTTGATCGAGAAGCTTGCCCTGGCCCCCCCCGTCGACGGCGACCGTATCGCCGTGGCGGGGCTCGCCTTCACCGACCGGTGGGGCGAGGCGATCCAGCGGTTCCGCGACGCCGACCATCCGCGGAGTTGGCTGGAGCCGGAGGTCCATCGGGCCTTCGTGACCGCCAAGGAGAAGGAGCGGGCCACGATGCTGACGAGGGTGAGCGATGTCGAATATGCGACCTATCTTCGCCGCTTCTAGCGCGGTGTTCGGTGCGGTGTGGCTCGCGGGCTGCACCGTCATGAGCGTCGAGGATCGGGCGATGCAGGACTGCCGCGCCGGCGACGAGGCGAGCTGCCAGGTGCTGGAGCGCCGGGCGGAGCTGCCCGAGACCATGCCGGCGCCGATGAGCAGCAGCGTGCCGGCCGTCTGGCCGAGCGCCAGCGTGGCGGTCGGCAGCGGTGGCCGGGTCGGCGGCGGCATCGGTATCGGCGTCGGCGCCTATCCCTTCGGCGACCCCTGGCGCGACCCCTGGCGCCGCTACGACCGCTGGTAGGTCAGCCGTCGACCGGGCGGACGACGGGCGTCACGCGGCGGCGGCGTTCGCGGTAGGCGACGTACACGACGCTGCCGAAGACGACAGCACCGCCGAGCCACGTGCCCCAGTCGGGCACCTCGGCGTAGACGAGGTATCCGGCCGCCGCCGCCCAAAGCAGCTTGGTGAAGTCCATCGGCAGCACGACCGACGTGTCGGCGAGCTTGAGAGCCTGCGCCACGCACAGTTGGGAGAGGCTGGCGACGGCACCGATGGCGACGAGCACGACGAGGGCCGCCGCGGTCGGCCAACTCCAGACGAACAGCGCCGGTATCAGCGTGAAGGGAGCGAGGAAGAAGCCGCCGTAGAGAGTGAGCGTCAGGCTCGAATCGGTACGGCCCAGCACCTTCACCACGATCATCACCGAGCCCCAGGCACAGGCCGAGAGCAGGACGTAGAGGGCGCCGGGGTCGATCACGTCGCTGCCCGGCCGCAGGATGATCATGGCGCCCGTGAAGCCGGCGAGCAGCGCCAGGATGCGGCGCAGCCCCACCGGCTCGCGCAGGACCAAGATGGCGAGCAGCGTGGCGAAGAGGGGTGCGGTGAACGAGAGTGCGGCGACCGTGGCGATCGGGATGATGGTGATCCCGTAGAACCAGCCGAGCATGGCCACCGTCTGCAAGCCGCCGCGCAGGCCGTGCAGGCGAATGTTGGGGGTGCGGAAGCTCTCGCGCCCGGCGCGCATCGCCAGCGGCAGCAACAGCAGCACGCCGAACAGGTTGCGGAAGAAGGCGATGACGAAGGGATGGAGACCGGTATCGGCGGCGAGCCGGACGAGGAGCGTGACCAGCGCCATGCAGAATGCCGCCACCGCCATCAGGCCCATCGCCTTCAGGTGGCTCGGCACGAGGGCCGGCCGCAGCGAGTCCGTTGCCACCGTCCTCCCTTCCGGCCGTGACATGGGCGATCGTCGAAGCTAGGACCACGGCACCCATCCGACCACGTCCATCCGCGCAAAGGGGCCACCCGTGATCGTCACCAGCCATCGCGAGGGCAAGGCCGAAGGCCCGCACCTCTTCCGTCCGCTGCGCCTGCGTTCGGTCACGCTGCCGAACCGCATCGTCCTCTCGCCCATGTGCCAGTACGCAGCCGAGGGCGGCGTCGCCGACGACTGGCACTTCCAGCACCTCGCGAGCCGCGCCGTCGGCGGCGCCGGACTGATCTTCACCGAGGTCGCCCACGTCGAGCCCAGGGGCCGCATCACCCCCGGCTGCCTCGGCCTCTACACCGCGGAACAGGGCGAGGCGCTCGCCCGCATCGTCCGTTTCGTCAAGGCGCAAGGCGTCGTTGCCGGCATCCAGATCGGCCATGCCGGTCGCAAGGCGTCGGCCAACGTGCCGTGGAAGGGCGGCAAGCCGCTCGCCCCCGCCGATGGGGCCTGGGCCACCGTGGCACCGTCGGCGGTCGCCTACGACGAGGGCTGGCCGGTCCCCGACGCCCTCGACGCAGGCGGCATCGAGACGGTGGTGAAGGCCTTCGCCAAGGGCGTCGCCATCGCCCGCGAGGCCGGCTTCGAGGTGGTCGAACTCCACGGGGCGCACGGCTACCTCACCCATCAGTTCCTGTCACCGCTGTCGAACCGGCGCAACGACGGCTATGGCGGCCACCTCGAGGGGCGCACCCGCTTCCTGCACGAGTTGATCGACGCCGCCCGCGGCGAATGGCCCGATCATCTGCCGCTGTTCGTCCGCCTGTCGGTGACCGACTACGTCGACGGCGGCTGGGACGAGGCGCAGACGACCGAACTGGTGAAGGCGTTGGCGGCGCGCGGCGACGTCGACCTCGTCGACTGCTCGTCGGGCGGCCTCCACCCGGCGCAGAAGCTGAGCACCTTCCCCGGCTATCAGCTCCCCTTTGCCCAGCGGCTGCGCGAACGCTGCAGCATCGCCACGGGCGCGGTGGGCATGATCCGGAGCCCGCACCAGGCGGAGCAGATCGTCGCCACCGGTGCGGCCGACCTCGTGTTCATGGCGCGCACCCTCCTTGCCGATCCCTATTGGCCGCAGCGCGCCGCCCACGTCCTCGGTGCCGACCGCACCTGGCCCGCCAACATGGGTCGGGGCGACGCCTTCGCCTGATCGCCGAGCCCAGGCCGTACCATGCTCCTGACCGACGACCGATCGCGCCTCGCCCTCGTCAGCGTGGTCGTCGGCGCGGTCGTGCTCGGGCTCAAATTCTGGGCGTGGTGGATCACCGGCAGCGTGGCACTGCTCTCGGATGCGCTGGAGAGCATCGTCAACGTGGTGGCCTCGCTGCTGGCCGTGCTGGCGCTCTGGGTCGCCGCCCACCCGGCCGATGCTCGCCATCCCTACGGCCACCACAAGGCCGAATACCTCTCGGCGGTGGTCGAGGGCGTGCTGATCGTCATCGCGGCGGTGGTGATCCTGCGCGAAGCGGCACTCGCGCTGATGGCCGAGCGCGTCCTGGACGCGCCCTGGACCGGGCTCGCCATCAACGGCGTCGCCGCAGTGCTCAACGCGGTCTGGGCCGTGGTGCTACTGCGCGCCGCCCAACGCTTCCGCTCCCCGGCGCTGAAGGCCGACGGCTGGCATCTCATGGCCGACGTCGTCACCTCCATCGGCGTCATCGGCGGACTGGCCGCCGCCACGGTCACCGGCTGGTGGTGGCTCGATCCGCTGCTCGCCGGCATCGTCGCGCTCAACATCCTGTGGCTCGGCTGGCACCTCGTGCGGCGGTCGGTGCAGGGGCTGATGGACGAGGCGGCCGACGCGGAGACGCAGGACCGCATCCGCACCCTGATCGCCCGCACCGCAACCGGCGCGATCGAGGCGCACGACGTACGCACGCGGCACGCGGGCCGTGCGACCTTCGTCGAGTTCCATCTGGTCGTTCCCGGCGAGTGGACCGTTGCCGAGGCGCACGAGGTGTGCGACCGGATCGAGGCCGCCTTGAAGGCGGAGCTGGAGGCGGCCGTGATCACCATCCACGTCGAGCCCGAGGCCAAGGCCAAGGCACCCGGCGTGCCGGTCCTCTGAGGCCCCCTCCCTGACGGAGCCCGGGCCATGCGCCGAACCACCCTTGCCTGCCTGCTGATCTTGGCGGCGCCTGCCGCCGCAGCCCCCCTCTACGACGATCCTCCCGATCCGGCCGCCAGCGCCGCCGCCGAGGCGACCTTTGCGCAGTCGGTAGCCGAGGCACGGGCCGCGGGCTCGCACACCGAGGTTTCGGGTTGGCCGGTCGACCTCGACGGCGACGGCGTCGACGAGATCGTCGGCCAGATCGGCGGCATTTTCCTCTGCGGCAATTACGGCTGCGGGTTCGTGCTGCGGGCCGATGGCCGAGGCGGCTACGAGACCCTGTTCCACGCCCCGGGTATGGATGCGCTCGAGGTGCTGGACGGCCGCACCGGAGGCTGGCGCGACATCGGCTTCTGGAGCCCCGACGTGATGGGCGGGCCAGGCGTGCTGCGCTGGAACGGCACCGCCTACGAGGCCCATTGAGGACACCCTGGACAACCGCCCAGCGCGTGATACCTCTAGGGTTGGTGTCAACAAGCGAAAGGAGGTGATCCCGTGTCCAGTGAAGCGACGGTTCGGTGGGCGACCCCGCGTCGAGGCGCGGCCGCGGAGCAGCCTCTTCGGCGGGGCTGAGACGCAGACCGCAAGGTCAGGGCCGTCCCACCGGCCCGCTCACGGAAAGGCCGCCTTCGGGCGGCCTTTCTTCGTTCCAGGGAGCCCGTCCGATGCGTGCCGTTCTTGCCGCGCTCGTTCTCCTGTCCCTCGCCGGCTGTACCGTCGTCGGCATCCGCTCGGGCACCGCGGAGCCGCCGTTCGAGGTGGTGGCCCGGCTCGACGACCGCACCGAGGTCCGCCACTACGCCCCTCGGCTCGCCGCCGAAACCACCGTGCCGGGCGTGCCCGGCGCCCGCAACGACGCCTTCCGCAAACTCGCCGGCTACATCTTCGGCGGCAACCGGGCCGAGCGGCGCATTGCCATGACCGTGCCGGTCGTCGTCGACGAAGGACAGCGCATCGCCATGACGGTGCCGGTCGCGGTCGACGAGACGTCCTCGGCGACCACCATGCGCTTCTACCTTCCGGCCGAGTTGACGCTGGCGACGGCGCCCGTGCCGAACGATCCCGCCGTAATCTTGGTCGAGGTGCCGCCGACCTTCGCCGCGGTGCGACGCTTTCGGGGCTCCACCGGACGCGCGGCCGTGGCGCGGGAGACGGCGGCATTGCTGGCAGCGCTCGAGGGCTCGGACTGGCACCTAGCAGGCGAGCCGGTGGCCTACTTCTACGATCCGCCCTGGTCGTTGCCGCCGCTGCGGCGCAACGAGGCGGTCGTGCCGGTCACGCCGCCGGCTGATCGCTCCTGAGGCGAAACATCTCCACCACCGGCGTCGCCACGCCGCCGTAGATCGCGGGCTTGCGCAGCCTGACGCGCGCCGCGTCCACCCGCGGATCGTCGAAGCAGAAGGCCAACAGGTCCTCGGCCAGCGTCTCCAGGAGGTCGGTGTGGTCGCGCGCCGGCCAGCCGTGGTGGAGCTCGCGGTAGAGGCGGTCGTAGTCGAGGGTGTCGGCCAGTCCCGCCACCCGGATGCCACCGCCGAACCGGAACAGGTCGACGTCGATCACCAGCGGTTGACGGTAGTCGGGATGCTGCTCGAACGCGGCCGCCCCGACCTTCATCTGCACCGTCACCCCCTCGAGGCCGATGCGCTGCCAGCTCCGCTCCCGGTCGATCATTGGCCGACGATGCTCCGGTCGGTGTAGCGGGGGTCGAGCCGCTGACCACCGTCGACGTAGAGGATTTGCCCCGTCACGGCGGGCGACGCGATCAGGTAGCGGAGCGCCGTGACCAGGTCCGCCAGATGGCTGCCGCGACCGAGCGGGGTCTTGGGGTGCGCCGCCTCGAACTCGGCTTGGCTCTGCGCGCCGCTGGGCAGGGTCAGGCCGGGGGCGATGGCGTTGACCCGGACACGCGGCGCCAGCTCGATCGCCTGCAGGCGCGTCGCCGTAGCGAGGCCCGTCTTCGACAGCGTGTAGGAGAGGTAGTCCGGCAGCGGGAAGGCCACCTTCTGATCGAGGACGTTGACGATGTGGCCGACCGTGTCGGCCGGCACCTGCGCCGCGACGTCGCGGGCGAGGAGCAGCGGTGCCAGCAGGTTGATCCCCACCTGCCGGCGGAAATCCGCGGGCGTCAGATCGGCGCTCGTATCGGCCTCGAAGATCGAGGCGCTGTTGACGAGGAGATGCAGCGGCCCGAGCGCGCGGACGGCAGCCTGCACCACCCCCGCCACCGCGTCGTCGTCGCCGAGGTCGGCCTCGACCACCGCCGCCCGTCGCCCGGCACGCTCCAGGTCGGCGGCGAGTGCCTGGCCTCGCGTCGAGGAGCCGTGACAGTGGATCGCCACCGCCCAGCCGTCCGCCGCCAGGGCCTCGACGAAGACGCGGCCGACCCGGACGGCGCCGCCGGTGACGAGTGCGGCGCGCATCAGGCGGCCCTCGCCGCTTCGAAAGCACGGAGTTCCGCCTCGACCCACGGTGCGCGTCCGCTGTCGGTCAGGTCGAGGAAGTCCTCCAGGTGGCGGACGCGGCCTGCCTCCAGATACGCCACGACCAGGCGGTTCAGCCGGCGGTCGAAAGCGAACTGCCGTGCCGCCGCTGCACGGATGTCGGCCGTGAGGCGCATGGCCCCGGCTTGGAGCAATGCCAGGATCGTCGCATAGCCCCGATCCGCCCGCTCGGCCGCGTCCGGCGCCATCGTCGTCGAGCCGAGGCGCTTGTAGTAGAGATAGAGGCCCTCGGGATGCACCTGCATCGTCGGTGCGGCACTCAACAGCTCGAGATTGATCAGCACGTCCCCGGCGAAGGGGGTCGGCGTCCAACCCGCGGGCGCCAACTCGCGGCGGAACAGGCAGGCGAAGGGAACGCGCGGCGTGAGCAGGTCGTGCGCGGTGAACCGACGCGGTGCGGCGAACGCCGCCAGCGGCTGCTTGTAGAAGCGGCCCTCGGTGTCGTGGACCGCCGTGTTGCAGACGGCGGCACCATGCGCCTCGGCCAGCGGCACGAGCTTGGCGAGCCGATCCGGTCGCATCGCGTCGTCGGCATCGAGCGCACCCACGATGCGACCGCGCGCTGCGGCGAGCGCCACGTTGCGCGCGGCCGGACTGCCCGTGGCCACGCCGCCGGTCGAGACTTGGCGCACGCGGTCGTCGACCACGCCGGCCCGGCCGAGGGTGGCTAGGTAGTCGCTGCCGTCGTCGCTGGCGATCACCACTTCGAAGTCGGGGAGCGTCTGCGCGAGCGCGCTCGCGATGCAGCGAACGATCGTGTCGTGCGCTCGATAGGCCGGCACGATCAACGAGACGAGCGGGGCGGTCGGCGGCATGATCGGCGCTCCGAACTGCGGTCGCCCTTGAGCTAGCGGCTTCCGCGGTCAGGGCAAGACGCCGTCGCGATTCGTGCTGCACCGCACAGAACCGCAGTTGCGACTACGACCGAGGTCGTGTAGCGACCCGACGAAGCCGCATGGGAGCCATGCCGGCGATGCTTGCCTTTTCGCGTATCCAAGGAGCAGCATTCATGACTGCGATGTTCAAGGGAGCCACCTTCGCTGCGGCGTTGGCGGTGGTGGCCGCCACACCGGCGCTCGCCCAGGATCGGTCCGACTGGCCGTCGAGCTTCAGCGTCGGGACCGCCAGCCAGGGTGGCACCTTCTTCATCTACGGTGCCGGCTGGGCCAATCTCGTGACCGAGATGACCGGCGTGCCGTCGAGCACCGAGGCCACCGGCGGTCCCGTGCAGAACTTGGCGCTGGTACAGACCCGCGACGTCGACTTCGGCATGACGACCATGGGCCCGGCGCGCGAGGCGTGGGACGGCAACAGCCCGATCGTGCCCGGCGTCGAGTTCAAGGACGTCCGCGCCATCTTCCCGATGTACCAGACGCCGTTCCAGGTCGTCGCGCTGCGCGATTCGGGCATCGCCTCGATCGCCGACCTCGACGGCCGGCGTGTCGGCGTCGGCCCGCGCGGCGGCACCTGCGGCACCTACTGGCCGCAGTTCTTCGAAGCACTCGGCGTCAACGTCGACGCCCAGTTCGGCGGCGCCTCCGACCTCGCCGGCCAAGTCCAGGACGGCCTGATCGACGCCTTCGCCTTCTGCGCCGGCCTGCCGATCGCGGCCTTCTCCGAGTTGGAGGCGCAGCGGACGGTGAACATCTTCGCGTTCACCGAGGAGGAGCAGGCGCAGTTGGTCGAACAGTTCCCGGTGAGCGCCTTCGAAGTTCCGGCCGGCACCTACAACAGCACGCCGGACACGCAGCGCTCCGTTTCCATGTGGAACTTCGCCATCGCCCACAAGGACGTCCCGGCGAGCTTCGTCAAGGAGGTCATGGCAACCGTCCTCGACAACCACGACCGGATGATGCAAATCCACGGCGCCTCGGAAGAGACGTTGAAAGAGAACTACGTCCACAACACCTTCCTGTGGTTCCACCCGGGCGCGATCGAGTACTTCGAGGAGCAGGGCTTCGACATCGACGAGGCGCTGTTCCCGCCGGAGTGGCAGGGCTGACCGCGACTTGATCCGACCCCACCGGCTGCGGCCGGTGGGGTTCGTCGCATCCGGCGGCGTGCCGCCGAGCCGAAGAACGAGGGGGACCAAGCGGCAATGGCGGACACCAAGCGCGACGCGAGCGAGGAGGCCCGCGTCGACGAGCTTCTGGCGCGCGGTATCGAGGACGAGCCGGCGGCCAGCAATCAGCGCAGCCCGGTCGGCGTCGTCGGCTACGTGCTCGTCGCCCTCTCGATCGTCTACACCACCTTCCACCTGTTGGTTCTCAACGTCTTCCCGCTGGAGACGTGGAGCTTCCGCATCATCCACGTCGCCGGCGGCCTGGTCATCGGCTTCGCGCTGATCGCCACCTCGGGCTTTGCGAACGGCGAGGCGCGGACGCCTGCCGCGCAGGGATTGACGGCGCTCCCACGCCTGCTCGCCTGCGCGCTCGTGCTCATGGCCGTCGGTCTCTTCGCCTATGCGTGGATCCTGCGCAGTCAGGCCGGTCTGATGAACCCGCCGCCCTGGGTCTGGCAGTACGGCGCCTGGGCACTCGTCGCCGGCACCATGCTCGCCATCCTGACCGGCTGGATCGAACGGCCGGACTCGACCCGCGTCAGCCTCGTCGACTGGACCTTGGGGGGCGCCGCCATCGCCGTGGCGCTCTATCTCGTCTTCAACCTGGGAGCGTTGCAGTTCCGCGCCGGCGTCATGCCGACGCGCCCCGACTTCTGGGTCTCGCTGGCCGGCTGCGCCCTGATCCTGGAGCTGACGCGCCGCGTCGCCGGACTGCCGCTGGTGATCATCGCCGCGGTGTTCATCGGCTACGGCTTCCTCGGCCCCTGGTTGCCGGGTTTCCTCAACCATCGCGGCTACAGCTTCGAGCGACTGTTCACCTACATCTACACCGACAACGGCATTCTCGGGCCGACGACGGCGGTCAGCTCCACCTACATCATCCTGTTCATCACCTTCGGCGCCTTCCTCCAGGCCTCCAGGGTCGGCGACTACTTCGTGGCGGTGGCCTTCGCCGCCGCCGGCCGGGCGCGGGGTGGCCCTGCCAAGGTCGCCATCTTCGGCTCCGGCCTGATGGGCATGATCAACGGCACCTCGGCCGGCAACGTGGTGGCGACCGGCTCCCTCACCATCCCGCTGATGAAGAAGGTCGGCTACCAGAGCAAGAGTGCGGGCGCGATCGAGGCGGCGGCCTCGTCCGGCGGTCAGATCATGCCACCGGTCATGGGTGCGGGCGCCTTCATCATGGCCGAGGTGACGGGCATCCCCTACCAGGAGATCGCCGTCGCCGCGCTGATCCCCGCCATCCTCTACTTCGTCTCGGTCTACTTCATGGTCGATTTCGAGGCGGCGAAGACCGGCATGCGCGGCCTGCGCGACGACGAACTGCCGGTGCTGCGCGAGCTGATCAAGCAGGCCTATCTGTTCGCGCCGATCATCATGCTCATCACGGCGCTGTTCCTCGGCTACTCGGTCATCAGGGCCGGCACCTACGCGCTCATGGCGGCTACCGTGGTGAGCTGGCTGACGCCGCACGCGCTGGGCCCGAGGGGTATCCTGCGCGCGCTGGAACTCAGCGCCCACATGGTGATCCCGCTCGTCGCGGTCTGCGCCTGTGCCGGCATCATCGTCGGCGTCATCGGCCTCACCGGCGTGGGCTTGCGCTTCTCCTCGCTGCTCTTGGCGCTCGCCGAGCAGAGCCAGTTGCTGGCGATGATCTTCGCCATGGGCATCTCCATCCTGCTCGGCATGGGCATGCCGACCACCGCCGCCTATGCCGTGGCGGCGTCGGTCGTGGCACCGGGCCTCGTCCAACTGGGCGTGCCGACGCTCACGGCGCATTTCTTCGTGTTCTACTTCGCGGTCATGTCGGCGATCACGCCGCCGGTGGCGCTCGCCGCCTACGCCGCGGCCGGCATCTCCGGCTCGAAGCCGATGGCCACGTCGGTCGCCGCCTTCAAGGTGGGCCTCGCCGCCTTCATCGTGCCGTTCATGTTCTTCTACAGTCCGGCCCTGTTGATGCAGAGCACGGCCATCGCCAGCGTCCAGGGTCTCTTGACCGCAGGCATCGGCGTCTACCTGCTCGCCGCCGCGGTGCAGGGTTGGCTGCTCGCAAGGCTCAACCCGGTCGAGCGGCTGGTCGTCCTGATCGCTGCGGTCAGCATGATCTCGGGCGGCTGGATGACGGACCTGCTCGGTCTCGGCCTCGGCCTCTTGGTCGGCCTCAACCAGCGCCGCGTGCTCGCCCGCGTCGCCGCCGAATAGCGAAGGCCGGCCC
>JBJHBG010000131.1:0-11594 GCA_050485385.1 Geminicoccaceae bacterium
CCGCGGGCCAGCCGCGAGGCCCGCGAGGCCATCGTCGCGCGCCTGCGCCGCGCATGACGGGGCCTGGTTCCGCGCGGCCCCGCCTCGCGCTTCGGGCGGGACGGCCGTCGCTTCCGGGTCGCGTTCGAACGAGGTGAAGGAGGCAACGATGACCAGGACCGGACGGTGTCTGTGCGGACGTGTGCGCTTCGCCTTCGAAGGCCCGGAGAACTGGCGCGCGCACTGCCATTGCGAGAGCTGCAGGCGGCAGACCGCCTCGCCCTTCACCACGTTCTTCGGCGTCGCCGACGACCGCTGGCGCTGGACCGGCGAGGAGCCCGCGGTCTACGCATCGAGCCCCGGCGTGCGACGCAGTTTCTGCGCCACCTGCGGCTCGCCCGTCGCCTACGCCGCCGACCGCTTTCCGGGCGAGACCCACTTCTACGCCAGCCTGCTCGACGAGCACGCCGACTTCAGGCCGCAGCGGCACGTGTTCTGGGCGGAGCGGGTGCCGTGGATCGTGCTCGCGGACGACCTGCCTAAGCGCGAGGATTGACGGGCGTCGACCGGCGGACCTCTGGTAGCGGAGGAGGGATTTGAACCCCCGACCAAGGGATTATGATTCCCCTGCTCTACCGCTGAGCTACTCCGCCGCCCCGAGGTGAGCCGCGATTTAAGTGGGCAGCCCAAGGCTGTCAAGCCGAGGCGGGCACCGGTTTGCGCGCCGATTCGACCGCCTCGATCCAACCGCCACCGAGCACGCGCGTACCTCGGTAGACGACGCAGGCCTGACCGAGTGCGACGCCGAAGGCCGGCGTGTCGAGCACGACCTCGACGCCGCGTGTCGTCGCCCGCACCCGCGCCGGCACGGCGGCCTCGTTGGCCCGGTGCTTGACCTCGACCGCCAGGCCCGATGCGTCCAGGGGTGCGTCACCCAACCAGTTCGGCTCGGCGAGGTGGAGCGTCTCGACCAGGAGCGAATCCTTCGGCCCGACCACGACGGCCCGCCGCTCGGGGTCCAGACGGACCACGTAGAGCGGCGCACCGGCGGCGACGCCGATGCCGCGGCGCTGCCCCACGGTGTAGCGGCCGATGCCCTGGTGGCGGCCCAACTCGCGGCCCTCGAGATCGAGGATCGGGCCGGGCTCGCCCGCCTCCGGGCGCAGCCGGCTCACCAGATCGCTGTAGTGCCCGCTCGGCACGAAGCAGATGTCCTGACTGTCGGGCTTGGCCGCGACCGGCAGGTCCAGACGCGCCGCCACCGCGCGCACCTCGTCCTTGACGAGACCGCCCAGCGGAAAGCGCAGAAACGCCAACTGCGCCGGGGTGGTGGCGAACAGAAAGTAGGTCTGGTCGCGCGCCGCATCGACCGCACGATGCAGCGTCGGTCCGGCCAGCCTCTGCGCATAGTGCCCGGTGGCGAGCGCCGCCGCGTCGAGATCGCGCGCCACGTCCAGGAGGTCCCTGAACTTCAGACGCTGGTTGCAGCGCACGCAGGGCACGGGCGTGCGTCCCTGGGCGTAGGTCGCGGCGAAGTCGTCGATCACCGCTTCGCGAAACCGGCGCTCGTAGTCGAGCACGTAGTGCGGGATGCCCAGCCGGTCGGCGACGCGGGCGGCGTCGTGGATGTCCTGGCCGGCGCAGCAGGCCCCCTGCTTGCCGACGGCCCTGCCGTGGTCGTAGAGCTGGAGCGTGATGCCGACGACGTCGTAGCCCATGGCCTTGACGAGCGCGGCCGTCACCGCGCTGTCGACGCCGCCGGACATGGCGACGACCACGCGCCTGGACGGCCCGCCGAGGTCGAGCGGATCGCTCACTCGCCGACCACCGTGAAGGCGAGGCCGTCGAGATCCGGGGTCAGGCGGACCTGGCAGCCGAGCCGGGAGTGGCGTCGGGGCCGCACCGCCAGCTCCAGCATCTCCCGTTCCTCCACCGAAGGCTGCGGCAGCTTGGCCGCCCATGCCGGGTCGATCACCACATGGCAGGTGGCGCACGCCATCTGCCCGCCGCAGGTGCACTCCAGCTCGAGCATCGCCTCCTGCGCCACCTCGCGGATGGTGCGCCCGGGCGCGACCGGCAGCCTCCGCACCGAGCCGTCGCGCTCGGTCACCACGACCTCGATCATCGGCTCAGACGGTGAAGCTCTCGCCGCAGCCGCAGCGCGCCTTCTCGTTCGGGTTCTTGAAGGTGAAGCTGGCGCCCAGCTTGGTCTCGACGAAGTCCATCTCGGTGCCGAGCAGGAACATGACGGCGTCGGGGTCGACCACCAGCTTGACGCCGTCGAGGTCGATCACCTCCTCCTGCTCGTGCACCTCGCGCGCGAAATCGAGCTTGTAGGTGAGGCCCGAGCAGCCGGCCGTCTTCACCGCCAGGCGGATGCCCAGCGCGTCGCCGCCATTGGCCGCCACCAGATGCCTGATCCGGGCGGCGGCCGACGGCGTGACGGAGATCGGGGCCGGTCGGTTCATGTCGTCACTCCCGTTCGTTCAGGCGGCGAAGCGCTTGCGGTCGAGGACGCGGGCGAAGGCGGGAAGCGCCGCCTCGACGTCCGCTCCCGTACTCGACCAGCCCAGCGAAAGCCGCACCGTACAGGTCACAATATCGTCGTTCAGGCCCATCGCCGCAAGGACGTGGCTCGGCCCCACCTTGCCCGAGGAGCAGGCGGCCCCGCTGCCGATGGCGACACCTTCCAGGTCGAGCGCCATGACCAGCGTCGCCGCCGCGTGGCCGGGAAAGGCCAGGGCCGCGGTGTTCGGTAGGCGGGGGGCGGCGGCACCGACGACCACGGCATTCGGCCAGAGCGCCAGGAGACCCCGCTCCAGCCGATCGCGCAGGGCTGCCATCCGTTCCGGCTCCGCCGGCTCGATCGCCGCCATGGCAGCGCCGAAACCGGCCGCCGCGGGTACGTTCTCGGTGCCGCCCCGCCGTCCGCGCTCCTGCCCGCCACCGGCGACGAGAGGCCGTATCTCCGCCTCGGAGCCGAGCACCAGAGCGCCGATGCCCGGCGGCCCGCCCAGCTTGTGCGCGGAAAGGGCAACGCTGTCGGCGACACGCAGGATCGGCGCGAGGCTCAGCCGACCGGGCGCCTGGACCGCGTCGACATGCAGCGCCACGCCCGCCGGCAGGGCTGCCCTGACCGCCTCCAGCGGCTGGATGACGCCCGTCTCGTTGTTGGCGGCCATCACGGCGACGACGGCGGCGCCGGTCCGCGTGACGAGGGCGTCGAGTCCGTCGAGGCGCACCCGCCCGCTGCCGTCGACCGGCAGCCGCTCCGGCACCACCCCTGGCTGCGCCAGCACGGCCGGGTGCTCCACCGCCGAAGCGAGCACGCGTCGGCCGGCGAGTGCCAGCGCATTCGCTTCGGTGCCGCCGCTCGTCCACACGATCCGACCGGGTGTCGTGCCCAGCGCCATGGCGAGGGTTTCGCGGGCGCGCTCCAACCTGCGCTTGGCCGCGCGGCCGAGGCCGTGGATCGACGAAGCGTTGCCGCCCTCGTCCAATGCCGCCAATAGCGCCGCGCGCGCCGCCGGGCGCAGCGGACTGGACGCGTTGTGATCGAGGTGGATCACCGGCTCAAGACGCCATGCGCTCGCGCTCGGCCTCGCTCTTCGCCGCCTTCAGGTCGTGCTCCAGACCCGCGACGCGGCCCTCCAGCCGGTCGATCTGCCGGCACAGGCGATCCACGAGCTTGACCATCGGATCGTCGGCCAGCCCCGGCTCGGTGCCGTAGGCGGGAAAGCAGGGATTGCCGGCCGCCACCGGCTTCGGCCCGACCTCGCGCGCGGGGATGCCGACCACCGTGACACCGGCCGGGACCGCCTTGAGGACGACCGCGTTGGACCCGATCCTGGCGCCCTTGCCGACGGTGAAGGGGCCGAGCACGGCGGCCCCGGCGCCGATCACCACGTCGTCCTCGACGGTCGGATGCCGCTTGCCCTTCTCGGCGCTGGTGCCGCCGAGGGTAACACCCTGATAGAGCGTGACGTTGTTGCCGACGACCGCCGTCTCGCCGATGACCACGCCCATGCCGTGATCGATGAACACACCGTCCCCGAGCACGGCACCGGGATGGATCTCGATGCCGGTGACGAGGCGGTTGACGTTGGAGATCGTTCGCGCGAGCAACCTGAAGCCGCGCTTCCACACCGCGTGCGCGACCCGGTGCCAGAGGACCGCGTGCAGACCGGGATAGCAGAGCAGGATTTCCAGCTTCGAGTGCGCCGCCGGATCGCGCTCCGCGACCGCCCGTACGTCGTCGCGCAGTCTCTTGAACATGGCGTCCCCTCGACGCTATATGCCGGCTACAGGTGGGATGCGGGTGCCGCAGAGGCAAGCCTCGACGACCGGCTCACGCGGTGGCGGTACCGCTCGTCGCAGACTGGGCGTCGAGAACTTTTCGGTGCGGTGCGTCCTGATCCGTTACCACCCCTGCGGGTCCCACGACGTGAGTCCCAAATTTATAGAGGCGACGCACCGGCGGTCAACGCACGCGCCGGCGCCGGGCCCGATACGGAACTGGAGAGGACGATGGCCGAGGTGATCTTCAACGGCTCGGACGGGCGGCTCGAGGGACGCTACGTCCACGGCGAAGGTCCGAACCCGCCCTTGGCCATCGTCCTGCACCCGCACCCGCTGCACGGCGGCACCATGAACAACCGCATCGTCTACGCGCTGTTCCAGGCCTTCCAAAAGCGCGGCTGCTCGGTGCTCCGCTTCAACTTCCGCGGCGTCGGCCGGTCGCAGGGCGTGTTCGACCACGGCCAGGGCGAACTCCGCGACGCCGCCTCGGCCCTCGACTGGATGCAGATCCAAAACCCCAACAGCCGCATCGTCTGGTGCGCCGGCTTCTCGTTCGGCGCGTGGATCGCCATGCAACTGCTGATGCGCCGGCCCGAGATCCACCGTTTCGTCTGCGCCGCCTTGCCGGCCTCGCTCTACGACTTCTCGTTCCTGGCGCCCTGCCCCTCGTCGGGCCTCGTCATCCACGGCGACCAGGACATCGTCACCGCCACCGACGCCGTGAAGAAGCTGACCGACAAGCTCCAGCACCAGCGTGCGATCGACATCCAAGTCGACGTCGTGGAGGGCGCCGACCACGTCTTCTCGCGGAAGATGGACGCCTTCAACGCGTCGGTCGAAGCCTATCTCGACGCCCACATGCAGCCGACCCAGCCGCCCGTCTCCGCCGCCTGACGCACCCGGTACCGCCCCGATGACCGCCTTCCGTTCCGAGTTCCTCCACCGCCTGCACGCCCGCGGCTTCGTCCACCAGGTCACCGATGCGGAAGGGCTCGACCGGCTCCTCCTGGACGGGCCGCTTACGGCCTATGTCGGCTTCGACTGCACCGCCGACAGCCTGCACATCGGCAACCTCGTCCAGATCATGCTGCTGCGCCATCTCCAGGAGACGGGCAACCGGCCGATCGCCTTGGTCGGCGGCGGCACCTCGAAGGTGGGCGATCCGTCCTTCCGCGACGAGGCCCGGCGTCTGCTCGACGACGGCGTCATCGCCGACAACAAGGCCGGCATCAAGAAGTCGCTGGGCGCCTTCCTCGACTTCGCCGCCGGGCGGACGCAGATGGTCGACAACGCCGACTGGCTCGACCGCCTCGAATACGTGCCGTTCCTGCGCAAGGTCGGCCGCCACTTCACCATCAACCGCATGCTCACCTTCGACTCGGTGAAGATCCGGCTGGACCGCGAACAGCCGCTGACCTTCCTCGAATTCAACTACATGATCATGCAGGCCTACGACTACACGGAGCTGGCGAAGCGCTTCGACTGCCGGCTGCAGATGGGCGGCTCCGACCAGTGGGGCAACATCGTCAACGGCATCGAGTTGAACAGGCGCCTCGGCGGCAAGGAACTCTACGGCCTGACCACGCCGCTCATCACCAAGGCGTCGGGCGAGAAGATGGGCAAGTCGCTCGCGGGTGCCGTCTGGCTCAACGCCGACCGTCTCGCGCCGTTCGACTACTGGCAGTTCTGGCGCAACACCGAGGACGCCGACGTCGGCCGCTTCCTCAAGCTGTTCACCCTTTTGCCGCTCGACGAGATCGCCCGGCTGGAAGCCCTCGCCGGTGCCGAGATCAACGAGGCGAAGAAGGTGCTGGCGACGGAGGCAACCGCCCTCGCCCATGGTCGCGCCGCCGCCTTGGAAGCGCAGGCAACGGCCGAGGCGCTCTACGAAAGCGCCGAGGCCGGCGACGCTGCCCTGCCCGAGATCGCCCTCGACGGCGCCGCTCTGGCGGCCGGCCTTTCGGTGCTCGACGCCCTGGTCATGGCCGGGCTCGCCACCACCAAGGGCGATGCCCGCCGGCTCATCCGCGGCGGCGGCGCCCGCCTCAACGACGGCCGCCTGGACGACGAGGCGCAAACGCTCACGCCCAACGACCTGCGCACCGACGGCGCCCTCAAACTGTCCGCCGGCAAGAAGCGCCACGTCCTGCTCCGCGCCGGCTGACGGCCGCCGGAACGGCGGCGCTAGCCCGCCGGCCAGAGCAGGCCGGGCGCCGCGGGTACGCCGGCGCGGACGAGGCGCACGCGCTCACCCTCCACCACCGCGTCGCCCGAGGTGAGCAGTCGCAGCGCCAGCGGGTAGGCGCGGTGCTCCATCGCCAGGACGCGGGCGGCGAGGCTCGCCTCGTCGTCGCCGTCGAGCACCGGCACCGCCGCCTGGACCACGATCGGCCCGTCGTCGAGGGCGGGCCGCACGACGTGCACCGTACAGCCGGTGATCCGCAGCCCTGCGGCGAGCACCCGGCGATGGGTGTGCAGACCCTTGAATGCCGGCAACAGCGAGGGGTGGACGTTGAGCATGCGGTCGCGCCAACGCTCGACGAAGCCTGCGGTCAACACGCGCATGAAGCCCGCGAGGCACACCCAATCGACCTCGCTCGCCTCCAGCACCTCCTGGATCGCCGCCTCGAACCGCTCGCGCGACGCGTGGGCCTCGTGGTCGATCAGCGTGGCGGGCACGCCCGCCCGCTCGGCCCGCTTGCGCGCGAACGCGTCCGGCCGGTTCACCACCACCCGGACGACGCGGTAGGGTGCATCGCCCGTCGCGGCGTCGAGCAGCGCTTGGAGATTGGAGCCGCTGCCGGAGGCGAGGACCGCGACCCGGGCGCGCCTCACGCCGCTGGCCACGTCCGGCCGCCCACGAGACGCACTGCGGGAGCATCGGCGCCGGTCACCACCTCGCCCACCTGCCATGCCGTCTCGCCCGCCGTCCGCAGCGCCTCGCAGGCGGCGTCGGCACGTGCGGCAGGCACCACCGCCAACAGCCCGATGCCGCAGTTGAACGTTCGGGCGAGCGAGGTGCGGTCGACCGTGCCGGC
The DNA here is from genome assembly GCA_050485385.1 of Geminicoccaceae bacterium. Taxonomy (GTDB): domain Bacteria; phylum Pseudomonadota; class Alphaproteobacteria; order Geminicoccales; family Geminicoccaceae; genus RECO01. The sequence continues at coordinate 7,317 of JBJHBG010000131.1, forward strand.
ACCGGCCAGCCACGCGAACAACGGCGGCAGGTCGTAGCTGTCGAGATCGAGCACGGCGTCGGTGCCTTGCGGCAGCACGCGCGGCAGGTTCTCCAACAACCCGCCGCCGGTGACGTGGGCGAGGGCGACGGCGCCCGCCTTCGCCAGCACGCCGCACGCCCGGACGTAGATCCGCGTCGGCGTCAACAGCGCCTCGGCGAGCCGTATCGACGGCGCGAACGGCGCCGCGTCCTCGAGGTCCAGCCGCCGGCCGTCGACGACGTGGCGGACGAGGGAGAAGCCGTTGGCGTGCAGGCCGGAACTGGCTACCGCGATCACTGCATCGCCCGCCCGCACCTCGTCGATCCGCGGCAGCAGTGCCGCCCGCTCGACCGCGCCGACGGCGAAGCCGGCGAGATCGAAGCGGCCTGGCGGGTACACGCCGGGCATCTCCGCCGTCTCGCCGCCGAGCAGCGCACAGCCCGCCTCGACACAGCCGTCGGCCACGCCCTCGACCACGGCGGCCGCCACCTCCGGCTCCAGCCGGCCAGTGGCGTAGTAGTCGAGGAAGAACAGCGGCTGCGCCCCCTGTACGGCCACGTCGTTGACCGACATGGCGACGAGGTCGACCCCGAGCCCGCGATAGAGGCCGACTGCCTCCGCGACCAGGAGCTTGGTGCCGACGCCGTCGGTCGCGGCGACGAGCAGGGGGTCGCGCAGGCCGGCGGCGGCGAGGTCGAACAGGCCGCCGAAGCCGCCGATGTTGCCGACCGCGCCCGCTCGGCGCGTCCGCGCGACGGCGGGGCCGATGGCGGCGACGAACGCGTTGCCGGCGGCGATGTCGACGCCGGCATCGCGATAGGCATCGGAACCTCGGGGCGGGGGCGACGCTTGTGTCATCGGGGAGGGCTCGATATGAGAGCGGCAGGCCGCAACGGGGCAGCACCATAGGTAGGATGCACGTGAGCGCAATCGTTCCCCTCAGGCGCGGGCTGCTCGTCCTCGCGATGGTCCTGTTGGCGTGGCCGTCGGCGGCGCAGAACGAGACCTTCCGGGTCGGCGACATCCCGGTAAGGGCGGAGGCGGCGGATGCCGTACAGGCGCAGGCGATCGCCATCGAGCGCGGCCAGCGCGAGGGTCTGAACCGCCTGCTCCAGCGGCTCGCGTCGGGCTCGGGTCAGGCGGTACCGAGCCTCCAGGGCGAATCCATCGACCGGTTCGTTGCCAGCTTCGAGGTCGAACAGGAGACGGTGGGTCCCGGCAGCTACGCGGGCACGATCGCCGTCACCTACGACCGCGAGGCGGTCGAGGGCCTTTTGCGTGACCGGGGCATCGGCTTCGTCCGGCAGCCGGCGGCGACGGCGGTGGTGGTGCCCTTGTGGGAGACCGGCAGCGGGCTCAAGTTGTGGGAACGGGACAACGCCTGGAAGGAGGCGGTGGACCGCAACGTCGACGACGGCTCGCTGGCGCGCCTGGTGGTGCCGCTCGGTGACCTCCAGGACATCGCCCTGCTCGACGCCAATCAGGCGGCCCGTGGCGATGCCGACGCGATGGATCGGCTTGCCGCCCGCTACGGCGCCGACAGTGCGATCCTGGCCCGCTTGCAAGGCAGCGGCGAGCCGGGCGAGCCCTTGACGCTCGAAGCCCGGCGCTACGGCGGTGCGGCGGCACCGGCCTACCGCTCGGTGGTGCGGCGGGGCGACGACGAGCCGCTGGAGGCAAGCCTCGCCCGGGCGGTGCGCGAGATGCAGGCCAACCTCGAGCAGCGGGTGCGCGAGATGGCCACCGTGCCGGCGGGGCCTCGCCAGACGATGGTGGTGATCGCGCCGGTGGAGGATCTCGCCGCCTGGGGCCGGCTGCTCGCGGAAATCGAGGGGTTGGCCGAGGTGGAACGGACGTCGGTGCGCCGGCTGACCCGTCGCGAGGCGACGCTCGATCTGGAGGTGGCGGGTGGCATCGACCGACTGCGACAAAGCTTGGGACGGTTCGGGTGGAACTTGATCGACGACGAGAACGACCGGTGGCGCCTCCAAAGGGGCGGTCAGCCGGCGGGAACCCCGCCGTCCTGACCGTTGACGGCGGTCCCTGGCCGTTCGCCAACATCGTTACGGTTCTGCGTATCCTGGCCATTCCGCCGGCGGGCTACTTCGTGCTCACGGGTGCTGCCGGCATCGCCTTCGTGCTGATCGCCTTCGCCGCGATCTCGGACGCCGTCGACGGCTGGCTTGCCCGCCGCTACGGGGTGACCACCCTCGGCTCCTGGCTCGACAGTGCTGCGGACCGGCTGCTGATCGCCACCGTGCTCGGCACACTCTGGTGGACCAGCGCTCTGCCGCCTTGGATCGTCGCCGTGCTGGTCGGCCGCGAGGCGGCGGTGGGCTTCGGCGCGGTCGTTGCCGGCCGACCCAACCAGCCGCTCACGCCGTTGATGATCGGCAAGATCCACACCGCCGCCGCCTTCGTGCTGCTCTTGGTCGCGGTTGCGGTCGCCGCCGACTGGGCGCCGCCGATCGTCGTCGACCTCCTCGGGGCCGTGGTGCTGACGACGTCGCTGGTCTCGCTGGCGATCTATCTGCAGCGGGCACTCGGCGAAAGGCTGCGCCGTTGACCGAGGGCCAGCAGCCGGCGGCCGTCGACCTGTTTCCGGCCACGCTGCGCGAACCGCCCCAGCAGCTTCCTCTGGCGCTGCCCGTGGCCGACCGCATGCGCGCCGAGGACTTCCTGGTCGCCCCCTGCAACCGCGTGGCGCACGACCTCTTGGCCCGCTGGCCGGAGGCGGCGGACCCGGTGCTGCTGCTGGTCGGCCCGCCCGGTTCCGGCAAGACGCACCTCGCCCGCATTTGGGCCGACAGCCGGGGTGCCTGCTGGCTTCGGGGCGGCCACGATGCCGACGGGGACTGGGCGACGTCGATGGCCTGGGTGGTCGACGACGCCGACCGCCACGGCGACGAGACGTTCCTCTTCCACCTGATCAACCTCGCCCGCGCCGAGCGCCGGGGCCTCGTCCTCACCACCACCTACCCGGTGGCCGTCTGGCGCCCACGGCTCGCCGATCTGCGCTCGCGGCTGTTGGCGGCACCGAGCGTGACCATCGAGCCGGTCGACGATACCCTGCTCGCGGCGGTGTTGGTGAAGCAGCTCGCCGACCGCCAGTTGCGCGTCGCCCCGTCGGTCGTGCACTATCTGGTGGCGCGCATGGAGCGCTCCTTCGTCGCCGCGAGGCGGTTGGTGATGCTCCTGGATGCCCACGCCCTCGCGCACCGCCGCCCCATCACCGTCGCCCTGGCGCGCGAGGCGCTGGGGTGGCTGGGCGAACGCAACGACGACAACGACAACGACAACGAGGACAAGAGATCATGGACCTAGGGATCACGGGCAGGAAAGCGCTCGTCTGTGCGGCGAGCGAGGGGTTGGGCAAGGCCTGTGCCTGGTCGCTCGCCATGAACGGCGTACAGGTCGTCATCACCGGCCGCACGCCCGAAAAGCTCGCCGCCGCCAAGGAAGAGATCGAGCGCGACAGCGGGCTCGACGTGGTCACCGTCGCGGGCGACATCACCACCGAGGCCGGCCGTGCGGCAGCACTGGAAGCCTGCCCCGAGCCGGACATCCTGATCAACAATGCGGGCGGCCCGCCGCCGGGCGACTTCCGCAACTGGACCCGCGACGACTGGATCAAGGCGGTCGACGCCAACATGCTGACGCCGATCGAGCTGATCAAGGCAACGGTCGACGGCATGATCGCGCGCAAGTTCGGCCGCATCGTCAACATCACCTCGAGTGCGGTGAAGGCGCCGATCGACGTGCTGGGTCTCTCCAACGGCGCCCGCGCCGGGCTCACCGGCTTCGTTGCCGGCATCGCCAGGAAGACCGTCGAGCACAACGTCACCATCAACGGCCTCTTGCCGGGGCCGTTCGAGACCGCCCGGCTGCGCGGCACCACCGAGGCGACCGCGAAGAAGACGGGTCAGTCGTTCGACGAGGTCTGGGAGGCGCGCAAGCTCACCAACCCCGCCAAGCGCTACGGCACGCCCTTCGAGTTCGGCGAGTACTGCGCCTTCCTCTGCTCGGCGCAGGCCGGCTACGTCACCGGCCAGAACCTGTTGATCGACGGCGGCAACTATCCCGGCACGCTCTGACCGACGCCGGCGGGGGGGGGGGAGCGTCCGGGCGCTCCCCCCACCAAATTGCTGCTTGGCAGCAAGCGCCCGCACCCCTACGTGCGGGCGCATCCCCGGGGGGACACGACATTGATGCTGTGACTTATACACAACTGACGCTGCCGACGATCAGAGCCGTGTA
>JBJHBG010000132.1:0-10745 GCA_050485385.1 Geminicoccaceae bacterium
AGTTTTTGCAGATCGACCTGCCGGCCATGCTGGCGGCCCTGCTCGCCACCCTCGTCTGCGCGCTGCTCGGGAATTTCCTGCTGCTGCGCCGGCAAAGCCTGATGAGCGACGCGATCAGCCACGCCGTCTTGCCGGGCATCGTGCTCGGCTTCGTTTTGGCAGGCACGCGGGCGAGCTGGCCCATCTTCCTCGGCGCTCTCGTGGCAGCGGTGGTGGCCGCCCTCCTGGTCGACCTCTTGAAGCGCCTCGGCCGGCTCGAGTCCGGCACCGCCATGGGGGTCGTCTTCTCGATCATGTTCGCGCTCGGCCTCGTGCTGACCGAAGCGCTCGACGCGACCAGTCTGCACCTGGAGCCGGACGAAGTGCTGTTCGGCCAGCTCGAGTACATCCTTTGGCTGGCGCCGACCGGCTGGGCCTCGCTCGCCGAGGCGAGCGTCTGGGCCGACCTGCCGCGTCAGGTGACGACGCTCGGCGTCGTCCTCGCCGTGCTGATCGTGGTCGTCGTCGTGGGCTTCAAGGAGCTGACGCTGACCTCGTTCGATCCCGCACTCGCCTCGGCACTCGGCCTGCCCGCCGGCTGGGTCAACGCGGCACTGATGGTCGCGGTGGGGGCGGCTGCGGTCGCGGCCTTCGAGGCGGTCGGCGCCATCCTGGTGATCGCCATGTTCGTCTGCCCACCGGCCGCGGCCCGGCTCTGCACCGATCGGCTGGTGGCGCAAATCCTCTACAGCCTCGGCTTCGGGGCCGTCGCCGCCATCGCCGGCTACGTCGCTGCCGCCTGGGCACCGCACTGGTTCGGCTCGCCGCACTCGCTGGCCGCGAGCGGCATGATCGCAGTGATGACCGGCGTGATCCTGGCCGCTACGATCCTGCTCGCCCCGCGCTACGGCATTTTGGCGCGGTGGCGCCGTTGAGAATGGACGGATATCCCATGGCCCGACGCCCCCGGCTGGTCGACCCCGCAACGCAGGCGGCGTCGTTCGACCGCATCCGCACCGACCACCGGAGCGAGATCGCCGAAGACTACGTCGAACTGATCGCCGACCTCATCGCCGCCAAGGGCGAGGCGCGGGCTGTCGACCTCGCCGACCGGCTCGGCGTCAGCCATGCCACGGTGAACAACACCGTCACGCGCCTCGTGCGGGAAGGACTGGTCGAGACCGAGCCCTATCGCTCGATCTTCCTCACCGACGACGGCCGCGAGCTGGCCGAACGGGTGAAGCGGCGGCACCGGCTGGTGGTCGCCTTCCTCGAGGCGATCGGCGTCGATCGCGCCACTGCGCACCAGGACGCCGAAGGCATCGAGCACCACGTCAGCGAGCAAACGCTCCACTGTATGGAACGCTTTCTCGCCGAGCGGGGCGACTGACGCCCCTTGCATCTGGAACTTTCTGGAACTATCTTCGGACGGTGTTCCGTCGAAGGGAGACGCCGGCCATGACGAAGGCGGCGAGCCGCACCATCTCGGGCGATGCCACGGACGTCGAGCGGACTCAGCTCAACGTCAAGGGCGGCTCGATGACGGCCATCCTGAAAAAGCCGATGCGGGCGGCACTGCCCGAAGACTTCGCCTACGGCGCCCGGCTGGACTTCGGCGCGGGCGTCTCCTGCGTGGTGCTGGCGCCCGGCAGCCTGGAGGGCGAGGTGGAAGGCGGGCGGCACATCCACGTCACCCGTGTGTCGGACACCCGTCTCGTGCTCGACCTCGTGGACGACGCGGCGCCCACCAGCGACCCGATGGAACTGGCGTTCCTGCGCATGGTGATCGAGCAGTTCAAGCGCGGCGAGCGGACGCTCGCCGGTGCCGACGAGGCGGATGCCGCATTCCGCAACCTGCGCCCTGAGGTGGCCACGCGCGGCACCGACGACGACAGGTGACCCCAAGCTGGACCGGCAGTTGGGATCGTGTTGCCTTTTTGGGGGCGCTCGAGCGCTATCGCGCCGAACTCGAAGCGGCACTCCTCGCGGCCACCGGCCGCGATGCCACGAAGACCTGTCTCGACGATCTGGACGTCTTCGACGCGTTCGTCGCCAAGCTCGAGGCGATCCGTGGGCCGAGCCCGCATCTCCGGCCGCTGCGCGACCAGCGTGGCGTGGTCGGCGACGTGCAGGTGGTCCGCCACGGCTCCTGGCGCGCCTACTACGTGCTCGAACCGGCGCAGCGCGCGTTCTTTGGCGCAATGGTCGCCCGCGACGGCGAGGCCATCGAAGGGCGGCTGAACGAGCTGATCCGGAGCCGCGGCCGGTGACCGGCAAGCCGCACGACCGCCCGGCGCGGGGCGAGCGCTGGCGTCTGCTGGCGCTCGTCGTCGCCGCTGCCGTCCTCTCCGCCGGCGGGGTCGCCTACGCCGTGCTCGTCTCGGGCGATCCGAGCGACGGCGGACGTGGCGGCGCGCTCGCGGTGGCCCTCACCCTCGTCGCGTTCTTCCTGCGTTGGCCGCTTGGCGAACGCCTTGCTACGGCGCTCACCGAGAAGCTGCCGGCGCTGGAACGACGGATCGCCGACTTCGGCGAGGACGACGCCGCGACGCGCAACGCCTACACGCTGGAGCGCCGTGCCGTCGACCTCGAGCGCCGGCTTCACGCACTCGAACCGGCCAGCCGGGTCGAGGCCGAAGGCGAGCTGCGCCTGAACGGGCACCTCGCCCTTGCCACCGCGATCGGTACGCTGACCTGGGCCTTCGGCGATATGGCGGCCGCAGCCCTGGTCTGAAGCACGTCCCGCCATGACCTCAGTGGGTGGCGAGGGCCTTGGCCTGCTCGACCCAGCCCTCGCGGGCAAAGCGGCCGGAAAAGCCCAGCTTCTCCTCGAGCGCGTCGATCTCCTCCGGCGTCAAGGCCGCCAGTCGCTGGAAGCTCGTGATGCCGTGATCGGCCAACGTACGGGCGAATTTCGGGCCGATGCCCTTGATGACGGTGAGGTCGTCGACCTGGGCCGAGGCCGCTGCTGCTTCCAGCATCGCGGTCGCCTTCTCGATCTGCTGCTCGACCTGCTTCTCGACGAGGTTGAGCACGGGCGCCGAGGCAGCCTTCGCCGCCGGCGCTGGCGCCGGGCTCGCCTCGGCCGCCGCACGCTTCGGCGCCTCGTCCTTGGCCACGCCCCTCACCCAGCGCTCCATCGCGCGCTGCACGAACGCCTGCTGCAGCGCGATCAGCGCCATCGGGTCGCGGCAGGACAGGGCGGCCACCGTGGTCTGCATGGTATCGAGCTGCTGCTCCTGCATCAGCGACACGAAGCGGCTCGGATCGACGGTCGGGCTCGGCAGAGCCTTGAACGGCAGGCTGTCGAAAAACGGGGTCTTCACCGGGAAGCCTCCAGTGTTTTGTTGCGGTGCAGCAAAATTAGCACGAACGCCCGGATCGTGCAAACGGCTCGACTCTTCGCGGGTTCCTTGGGGTCAGGCGAGCGCCTCGATGGCGTCGCCCAGCTCGAGCCAGCGCGCCTCGGCCGCCTGGATGCGGGCTTCGACCTCGTCCAGCGCCTTGGCGGTCGCCGCCGCCTTGCCCGCGTCGGCGAACGTCGCGGCATCGCCCATCAGGCCCGCGAGCTTCGCCTTGTCCCGCTCCAACCGCGCCAGTTCCTTCTCGACGTCCTTGAGCTGTTGGCGGAGCGGCGCCAGCTTCTGCCGCCGCTCCGCCGGATCGAGCCGCGGGGCCGGGGCCGGCCTGGCGACGGGTGGCGATGCCGCTTCGCCCTGCCGCAGGAGCTTGCGGTAGTCGCGAAGATCGCCCTCGAACCGGCGCACGCGCCCATCCTTCACCAGCCAGAGCTGATCCGCCGTCAACTCCAGCAGTTGCACGTCGTGGCTGACCAGGACCACGGCCCCCGGAAAGTCGTTGAGCGCTTCGACCAGCGCCTCGCGGCTGTCGATGTCGAGGTGGTTGGTCGGCTCGTCGAGGATCAAGAGCTGTGGCTGGGGCACGCACAGGAGGCACAAGGCGAGCCGCGCCTTCTCGCCGCCCGAAAGCTGGCCCGCGGGCGTCGTGCACTTCTCGGCACCCAGGCCGAACCGTGCCAGCTCGGCGCGCAGCTGCTGCTCCCGCACCTCGGGTCGCACGCGGCGCAGATGCTCGAGCGCGCTGTCTCGCGGTTCCAGGTCCTCGATCTGGTGCTGGGCGAAGAAACCGACGCGGAGGTCGCGCGCCCGCACCACCTCGCCCGCCATCGGCTCCAGCCGCCCGGCGAGCAGCTTGGCGAAGGTCGACTTGCCGTTGCCGTTGGCGCCCAACAGCGCGATGCGGTCGTCGGGGTCGAGCCTGAGGTCCAGATGCCGCAGCACCGGCTCCTCGTCGTAGCCCACGGCGGCGTCGTTCAGCGTGATCATCGGCGGCGGCAACGGCGTCGGCTGCGGCAGGGTGAACACCACTTCGGGATCGGGTGCGCGCGCCGCCGTCTCCCCCAGCCGCTCGATCATCTTGAGCCGGCTCTGCGCTTGCCGGGCCTTGGAAGCCTTGTAGCGAAAGCGGTCGACGAAGGACTGGAGATGCGCCTTCCTGGCCGCGATCTTCTCCGCCTGCTTCGCCTCCTGCTCGGCCTGCTCGCCGCGCTTTCGGTCGAAGGCATCGTAGTTGCCGCGGTAGAGCTTCAGGTCGCGCTGCCCGAGATGAACGATCTGCTGCGGCACCGCGTTCAAGAGCTCGCGGTCATGGCTCACCAGGATCAGCGTGCGCGGGTAGCGCTTCAGATGATCGATCAGCCAGACTGCGGCCTCCAGGTCGAGGTGGTTGGTCGGCTCGTCGAGCAGCAGCAGATCGGGCTCGAGAAACAGCACCGCCGCCAGCGCCACGCGCATGCGCCAGCCGCCCGAGAAGCTGCTCAGGGGCCGGTGCTGGTCGGCCTCGGGAAAGCCCAGTCCGTTCAGGATCTTGGCGGCCTTGGCCGGGGCCGCGTCGGCGGCGATGTCCAAGAGCCTCGCCTCGACCTCGGCGAGCCGGGCGGCGTCGGTGCCGTGCTCGCGCTCGTGCATCAAGGCCGCCCGCTCGGTGTCGGCAGCCAACACCGCCTGCAAGGGCGTGACCGCCCCGCCCGGCGCCTCCTGCGCGACGGCACCGACGACGAGGCGGGACGGCATCTCCAGTCGCCCCTGGTCCGGCTCGATCTGCCCCAAGAGCAGCTTCAACAAGGTCGACTTGCCGGTGCCGTTGCGCCCCACCAGGCCGTAGCGCTGGTTTTCGGGCAATTGGAGCGTGACGTTCTCCAGCAGCGGCCGGCCGGCAATGCGCACCGTGACGTCCGTCAGGCTGATCATCGCGCACTTGCCCGGCGGAAGCAGGCGGAAGAGCAGGGGGGCCAAAAGCGCCCTGCCGCTTCCACCGACACGTGTGGTAGCCCCGTCTTCACGAACCGCTCAGTCCTCGACGTCCGCCGCCACCTTGAGGGTGACGATCCTGTCCGGGTCGACCGGGGGCTGGCCGGCGGCGATGCCGTCGACGAGGTCCATGCCGGTCGTCACCTGTCCCCAGACGGTATATTGGCGGTTGAGGTGCGGGGCGGCCTTGAAGCAGATGAAGAACTGGCTGTTGGCCGAGTTCACGTTCATCGTCCGCGCCGCCCCGATGGTGCCGCGCTCGAACGGCAGCTTGGAGAACTCGGCCTTGAGGTCGGGCGCGTCGGAGCCGCCGGTACCGGTGCCCGTCGGATCGCCCGTCTGCGCCATGAAGCCCGGAATGACCCGGTGGAAGATCACGCCGTCGTAGAAGCCCTCGCGAGCGAGCTTCTTCACCCGTTCGACGTGCTTGGGTGCCACGTCCGGCAGGAGCTTGATGACCACACGGCCGCTCGCGAGTTCGAGGTAGAGGGTGTTTTCGAGATCGGTGCTCATTGGACGTCCGCCGCGACGCGGAGCGACACGATCCGATCCGGATTGCGCGGCGGCTCGCCCGGCGCGATGCCGTCGACGAGGTCCATGCCTTCCACCACCCGGCCCCAGACGGTGTACTGCCCGTTCAGGTGCGGTGCCGGCTCGAAGCAGATGAACCACTGACTGTTGGCGCTGTTGGGGTCCATGGTCCGGGCCATGCCGATGGTGCCACGCTCGAACGGCACGTGGTTGAACTCGGCCTCCAGGTTCGGCTTGGTCGAGCCACCCCGGCCGGTGCCGGTCGGATCGCCGGTCTGCGCCATGAAGCCCGGAATGACCCGGTGGAAGACGATGCCGTCGTAGAAGCCTTCGCGCGCCAACTCCTTGATCCGCTCGACGTGGTTGGGCGCCGCGTCGGGTCGGAGTTGGATGACGACGCGGCCGCTCTCCAACTCCATGTAGAGCAGGTCCTCCAGCTCGGAGGCGGCGGCAGTGGTCCCGAGCGCCAGGGCCAGGGCGGTCCCGGCCAGCCAGTCGCGGAGCTTCATGGGTGTTCCTTCGTACGGTCCAAGTTGGGCGCTAGGGGCCACAATCCGGCCGGGCTTGCAAGGCCGGCGGTCTACTCGGCCGGCTGCGGCAGGCCGTCGCCCGCCCGGCGTTCGCGGGCGAGGCTGGTCAGGCCCAGGTCGTGCAGCACGGCAAAGGCGCAGGGCACGACGACCAGTACCAGCACGGTCGACGCCAGCAGTCCGAAGGCGAGCGAGGTCACCAAAGGCGTGAGCACCTGCGCCTGGAGGCTGGTCTCGAACATCATCGGCGTCACGCCGGCGATGGTGGTGAGCGAGGTGAGCACCACGGCACGGAAGCGGTCGCGGCTCGCCAGCTTCGCCGCCTCCACCACGTCGCCCACCTCCCGCGCCCGGAGCTTGACGAAGTTCACGAGCAGGATGGAATCGTTGACGACGATGCCGGCCAGTGCCGCGAAGCCGAGCACACTCGGCATCGACATGTCGAGCCCCATGACGAGGTGGCCGAGGATCACGCCGATGGCGGCGAGCGGAATGGCGAGCAGGACGACGACGGGCTCGACGTAGCTGCGGAAGAGAAAGCTCAACAGCACGAACATGGCGAGCACGCCGAGCAGGAAGGCACGCTGCATGCTCTGGCCGGTCTTCTCCTGCTCCGCCCGCTCGCCCTCGAGGCCGAGCACGACCCCCGGAAAACGCTCGCGCAGGTCGGGCAGGAACGCGCGCAGTGGGCCGTCCAAGAGGCGGTTGACGTTCACCTTGGCGCGGTCGACCTCACCCGTCAGCGTCGCCACCCGCTCGCCGTCGATGCGGTTGATCTGGGCGAGCCCCGCGCCCCAGGCGAAGTCGGCGACGGCGGCGAGCGGCAGCACGCCGCCGCCGGGCAGGGCGATGGGCAGGGTGTCGAGATCGCCGAGAAAGGCGAGGTCGGCCGCCGCCATGCGCACGTTGACCTCGACGGTCTCGCGGCCGATCTGAAGCTCGACCGCGGTGTTGCCGGTAAGGGCCGCGCGCACCTGACCCGCCACCATGCGCGCATCCAGCCCGAGCGCCCTCGCCCCCTCCTTCAGCGCGAGGCGAATCTCGGGCTTGCCCTCGCGCAGGTCGTGCAACAGGTCCGCTACGCCGTCGACGCGCTCGAACCACCCCTGCAGTGCCGCGGCCGCCGCCTGCAGTTCCCGCAGATCGTCGCCGTAGAGCCGCACCTCCAACGGCACGCCCGCGGGGCCGATGATCGGTTCCTTGAAGGCGACGTTGACGGCACCGGCGACCGGCCCCGTCGCCTCGCGCCAGCGCGCCAGCATGGACGGCACGCTGACGTGACGCTCGGCATTCGCGACCAAGTCGATGGTGACGGTGGCGAGATGCGGCCCGCTTTCGGCAACGTCGGCGTTCTGGTTGGTCCGCACGAAGGTCGCCCGAAACAGCGAGCGGCGCTCGGGATGGCTCGCTTGCAGCTCGCGGTCGACCGTCTCGAGCCCGGCCAGGATCTGGTCGAGTGCCCGCCGGGTCTCGGCCAAGGGCGTGCCCGGCGGCAGCACCAGCCGCGCCTCCAAGGTGTCGCCCTCGAGGCTCGGAAAGGCGCGAAAGCCCACCTGCCCGCCGACCAGGAGCGACAGCGTGGTGAGGAAGACGCCGACGACGGTGCCCAGCACGAGGTAGCGCCAAGCCACCGCCCAATCGACGATGCGCCCGAGGCCGTGCTCGCGGAAGGCTTCGAAGCGGCCGCGCACGAAGCGCTGCAACCCGGAGGGACGCTCCTCGCGCAAGGCACCCGCGATATGGTGCGGCAGAATGAGGAAGGCCTCGATCAGGCTGAAGGTGAGCGTGATGATCAGCACCACCGGCACCGCCACCAACACCTTGCCGATGTTGCCCTCCAGGAAGGCCAAGGGCGTGAAGACGCAGATCGAGGTGGCGAACGAGGCGGCAACGCTGGGCAGCACCTGCCGCGCCCCCGCCACCGCCGCGTCGTAGGGGGCGAGGCCCTCCTGGACCTTGGCGGCGATGTTCTCGGCGATGACGATGCTGTCGTCCATGATCACGCCGATGGCGATCAACAGCGCCACCATGGTGATCATGTTCACCGAGTAGCCGATGAGCACCATGACCGCGAAGGTGCCGAGGAACGACGCCGGCAACGCCATCGCCACCCAAAAGGCGAAGCGGAACGAGAAGAAGAGCCACATCACCCCGAAGACCAGCACGAGACCGAGGAGGCCGTTGCTCACGAGTAGGTCCATGCGGCTCTGGACGATCGAGGCGTTGTCGCGGGTGAAGACGTAGCGCACGCCTTGCGGCGCCGCCGCCCGTTCCGCCTCGACGAAGCGACGCACCTCGCCCATGACCGTCAAGGTGTCCTGCGCCTTGGTCTTGCGGATGACGAGGAGGGCGGCCCGCTCGCCGTCGAGCTCCACCCGCACCGCCCGGTCGTCGTAGCCCTCGACGATGCGGGCGACGTCGCCCAGCCGCACCTCGCCGCCGGCACCGCCGCCGACCACCACCAGTTCCGCCAGCTCCGCCGGGTCGCGCCGCTTGTCGGCCAACCGGACGAGGACGTCCCCGCCGCGCGTCTCCAAGGTGCCGGCCGGCAGATCCAGGCTCTGGCGGGCGACGAGGTCGGCCACCTGACCCAGATCGAGGCCGAAGCGGTGCAGGCTCGCCACATCCAGCTCGATCCGGATCTCCGGCTCGGCGAAGCCCTCGACGTCGACCTGCGCGACCGACGTGGCCCGCATCAGCCGCGCCTTCACGTCCTCGGCGAAGCGCCTGAGGTCGCGCTCGCTCATCGGCCCGGTGAGGGCCAGCGAGACGACGCGGTCGGTGAGGTCGAGCACGCGCACCACCGGCCGCTCGGCGATGTCGGGGAAACGGTCGATGGCCTCGATCTCGGTGCGGACGTCCGCAACGAACCGCTGCTGGTCCGCGCCGTCGCGCATGTCGAGGGTGACCGAGACCACCCCCTCCCGCGCCTGACAGCGCAACTCGTCGAGGTCCTGCACCCCCTCCAGGGCCTCCTCGATGGGCAGGCAGATCGCCTCCTCGCCCTCCTCGGCCGAAGCACCCGGATAGGGCACCGTGATGCCCACCCGGTCGGTCTCGAAGTCGGGAAAGGTCGCCCGCTGCAACTGCGGCAGGGCCAACAGACCGACCGCCATCAACGTCACCATCAAGAGGTTGGCGGCCGTCGGATGCCGCGCGAACAGCGCGATCACGGCAAGAGGCCGCTGATCCGGGTCGCCCCGTCGAAGCCGATGGGCACCGGCGCCAGCTTCATGCCCTCGATGGCCGGAGCGACGGGGCCGACCACCACCCGCTCGCCCTCCAGCAGCCCGGCGTCGATCACCGCGAGGTCGTCGAGCACGGCATGCACGCGCACCGACCTGAAGCGCAGGCGGTCGTCGGCGTCGACCACGTAAAGCCGGGGGTCCCCGTCGCCCTGCCGCAGCGCCCCCGCCGGCACGACCAGCCGATCCGGCAGCGGACGGCCCTCCAGCACCACCTGCACGTGCATGTTCTTGGTCAACGGCGGCCGCTCGCCCGGCCGCGCCTGACCGTAAGGGTCGGCGACACGGACGATGATGCCGAGGGTGCGGGTCTCGGGGTCGATGCGGTCGCTCGGCCGGTCGAAGCTGGCCGCCCAGCTCACGTCGAGGTCGCGCTCGCGCAGCCGCACCGTGGCCGCCAGCCCCACCAGATCGGGCAAGCGCTGCAACGCCCGGACGTCGTAGCGCCCGTCGCCGGCGCCGGCGAGCGCCATCAGCGGCCGCAGCCGGGACAGCGCGAACTGGGCGTCGACCTCGGCATGGTCGATACCGTCCAGTTCGGCCAGCGCCTGGCCGCGCGCCACGTAATGCCCGGCCTCGACCATCACCTCGGCGACCCGCGCATCGAACGGCAGGAACAACTCGGTGCGCTCCAGGTCCAACTCGGCCTGCCGCAGTTCCGCCTCGCGCACCGCCCGCTCGGCCGCCCGCACTTCCAACTCCGGCTCGATCTCGGCGAGACTGGCCTCGATGTTCTGCCGCCGGTCCAGCCGCGTCAGGTAGTTGGTCTCGGCCTGATCGACCGCCGTCCGGCTGGTCGCGCCCCGGCGCAACAGGTCGCGCTGCCGCTCCAACTCCACCTCGGCGAGCCCGAGTGCGCGCCCCTCCAGCTCCAAGGTGCGCGTGAGATTGTCGCGCCGTACCTCGATCCGCAGCATCTCCGCCGCAAGGCGTCGCAACTCCGCCTCGGTGCGGGCGCGCACCAGCAACAGATCGGCATCGTCGAGCCTGAGGAGGCGGGTGCCGGCAGCGAGCGTGCGCCCGCGCTCCAGCTGCGGGTGGCGTTCGACGATGCGGCCCGAGGTCTCGGCCGTCGCCGTGAAGGTGCGGGCGGGGCGGACCACGCCGAATCCCACCGCGCGCGGCACCAC
>JBJHBG010000132.1:10755-11589 GCA_050485385.1 Geminicoccaceae bacterium
GCCGAGCGCCAGCCCGCCGACGATCAGCGGGGGCAGAAGCCATAGGCGGCGCCACAGATGGCGCCTGGATGCGGACGGCGGGACGATCTCGGTGCGCCTTTGCTTGACAGGCCGGTCGATGGCGGGAATGTCGGCGCGTCTCGCGGGGGGTCAACCCGGACCATGGACCTCTACCTGCCGATCGCCGAAATGTCGGTGAACGCTCTCGTCGTGCTTGCCCTCGGCGCCGGGGTCGGGTTCCTCTCGGGTATCTTCGGCGTGGGCGGCGGCTTCCTCATGACGCCGCTGCTCCTGTTCATCGGCATCCCCGCCGCCGTCGCCGTCGGCACCCAGGCGAGCCAAATCCTCGCCTCCTCGGTCTCCGGCGTGCTCGCCCACATGCGCCGGATGACGGTCGACTTCCGCATGGGCTGGGTGCTGACCGTCGGCGGTGCCGCCGGCTCCTTCCTCGGCGTCTGGCTGTTCGGCATCGTCAAGGCGATGGGCCAGACCGACCTGCTGGTCTCGGTGCTCTACGTCCTCCTGCTCGGCACCGTCGGCTCGCTGATGCTCGGCGAAAGCATCATCACCTGGTTCCGGCGGCGCAAAGGTGGCGGCCCCGGGCGCGGCCGCAGCCGCCACAACTGGGCGCACTTCCTGCCGTTCAAGATGCGCTTTCCCCGCTCGCAACTCTACATCAGTGCGCTCGTACCGCTCGCCGTCGGTGGCCGGCATCTCCGGACCGGGGTAGTCGACAAGCGCTCGGAAGTTGCTGAACGCCTGCGGCCGGTACGGCGGGAAGCTCCGGACGTCCAAGCCCATCAGGAGAACCGACGCGATCGCAACCCGCGTCCC
>JBJHBG010000133.1:0-11427 GCA_050485385.1 Geminicoccaceae bacterium
TGGTCAGCGGCCCCACCCTTACCAACGTCAACGACTTCCGCGCGGTGTTGGTCGACCCGCGGCTGAATGGCGATCGAACCTAAGGGCAGTGGCAGGGGGCTTTTTGCCCCCTGCACCCCCCAAACTCTAGGGGGGCGCGGGGGGCAAAAAGCCCCCCGAACCCTGCGACCGAACCGCAAGGAGGAACCATGGACGAACTGAAGGACAAGGTGGTTGTCGTCACCGGGGCCAGCCGCGGCATCGGTGCGGCGACGGTGCGCGCGTTCGCGGGCCAGGGTGCCAAGGTGGTGGCGACGGCTCGGTCTGCCGGGGCGATCGAGGCGCTGGCCGCAGAGGTGCGGGCCGACGGTGGCGAGGCCGTGGCGGTGCCGGGCGACGTTGCGGTCTACGCCGACGTCGAGGCGGTGGTGGGCGCGGCGACGGAGCGCTTCGGGCGGCTGGACGTGCTGGTCAACAATGCCGGCGTGATCGAGCCGATCGCCCGGCTGGAGGACGGCGATCCGGCGGCCTGGGGTGCGGCCTTCGACGTCAACGCCAAGGGCGTCTATCATGGCCTGCGCGCGGCGATCCCGGTGATGCGCGCCCAGGGCGGCGGGGTGATCGTCAACGTCAGCTCGGGGGCGGCGGTCAACGCGCTGGAGGGCTGGAGCCATTACTGCGCCGGCAAGGCGGCAGCCTTGATGCTGACGCGCTGCGCCGACCTCGAGCACCGCGACCACAACATCCGCGTCGTCGGCCTCAGCCCCGGCACGGTCGCAACCGAGATGCAGGTGCTGATCAAGGCCTCGGGCCTCAACCCGGTGAGCCGGCTCGACCCGGCCGTCCACATCCCGCCCGAATGGGCCGCCCGCGCCATCGCCTGGCTCTGCACCTCGGCCGCGAGCGACCTCCACGGCGTCGACTTCGCGCTCCGCGATGCCGAGAACCGCCGGCGGGTCGGGTTGATGGACTGAAGGTGGCGGCCCCCAAGAGTGGGAGCCACGACGCGTGCGCTGCCCGCGAAAAAACGCCAACCCACTGAAAACAAAAACGAAAATGCCTGTCCCGGTTCGTTTTGATTTTTCGCTTTACCACACCGTCCTGGCCCCTCCACCGACCAGCGAAACTTACACCGAATAGGCCCAAGATCCTAGAGTGGATGCGGTAGATCGCTTCGAAGAAGCCTACGGCTTGGCGGCACGTGCAGCGGGGTCGGACAGGCAAAGCAGGCAGGGAGCACGCCCCCTGCAACCCCCATTCTGCAAACGGCCCGAAGCGGGCATTCAGGTTCGCTGCCGCCGCGAGGTGTCGCAGCCGCGAGGCAAGTCCGGAGGACGGCATTGCGAACATCCGAAAGGCGCCACAAATCTGCCGACCCATCCAGAGTTTTGGACGGGGTTTGTGGCGCCTCGAAACCCGCGGTTTTTTTTCGGTCGACCCACGAAGGGCGCCAAAAAGGACCGTTCTTCGCGCCGTCTGCATCTCAGCCGATCCGCCACCTCCAACGCTTGGCGCAGTGCGTTCAGAGGTTCTGATTTTCGCACGGTGCAGGCGTGTGCCTTCCACCCCTAAATAAGGGTCGAAAGGCCTCGGTCGCCCACTCAGGTTAGAGCTTGATACCCAGCTTCTCGGAAGCTTCCTGCTTCAAGTATGCGATTGCTATATCTGTCATCATACCAAGTGTGGCGCCGCCAATTTGTGCAGCTGCATCCTTGGTTTTTTTCCATATCGTATCGTTCTTGATAGCTTCAATGTAATTGTGCCCCTGATTGGTGAGACGGTAAGTATGACCCTGCTGAAATGTCATTAGGCCAGCATCACAGAGCAACTCGATATGATAATTTCGCTTTACTTCGTCTTTGCTTGAGTTCACAATCTTAACAACTAATACATACGGTATCTCTTGAGCTTCGATCTCAAGAAGAAGATCCCGAATGTATTCATCGTCACGTGTCATTATCCTCTCCAAGGCCGATATCGACGATTAGCATAATTCTTTCGGTCTCGGACAAAGACCTTTCGAATTTTCCTGGTCGGGGTTCTTGGCATCTTGACCCCGTACAACAGATTTATCGCCCGAACCACGACGGACGTGCAATAGGCAATCGGCGCGGCCTTCCAGCTGGCCGGGTCTATGCTTCTTAGTGGCGCATCGCCGACATAGAGCCGATCCATGGCCGTGGGTGCCTGCCGTGTGGTCCCTGTCCCCGGTCCATGTGGGATCCTTCGAGCCCGGTCCGCACCGAAGTGGCGGCGGCAGCGCCGTCGCCTTGGGGGGTGTGGGGGGGACCATCAAGTCCCCCCGCTCTCTTCCTCCTTACGCGAGGGCGAGCGTCGAGAGGCCGACGGCGGTGATGATGGCGAGGGCGATGCGGCGGTAGAGGGCGTCGCCGGTGTGGCCGAAGGCGCGGGCGCCGAGCCAGAGGCCGAGGGCGTAGGTGGGCATGAGGAGGGCGGTCAGCAGCAGGACGTCCGCCGTCAGCACGCCGGCGGTGGCGAAGCCCGCGAGGGCGATGACGCCGGTGAAGCCGAAGAAGACGACGATGTTGGCGCGGGTGCGGGCGGCGGCGTCCTGGCCGCTGAGCCAGAAGAGGATGACGGGCGGGCCGCCGATGCCGGTGGAGCCGGCGAGCAGGCCCGCCGCGGAACCGGTCGCCACCGTCGCCGGCCGGCCCGGCTGGGTCGTCCGCCTGAGCCCGAGCGCCATGGCGGCGGCGACGGTGAGCACGACCACGGCCATCGCCTGGGTCAGCACCCGTGGATCGGCGACGAGGAGCAGGTAGACCCCGAGCGGGAAGGTGACGACGAAGCCCGCCACCAAGGGCAGCACCTCGCCCCAGGCACAGCGGCGGACGGCGGTGACGACCATCGGCACGGTGAGGACGATGTCGACCAGGAGCAGCACCGGGACGGCAACGCGGGGGCCGTAGAGGATCGCCAGCACCGGCACCAGGATCATCGCCGCCCCGAAGCCGGAGAAGCCGCGGACGATGCCGGCGACGAGTGCGGTCGCCGTGGCCAGCGCGAAGCTCCAGGTCCAGGGGTCGACGTCCAACGGCCGGGCTCCGGGCTTGACAGGGGACGGGCGCCGCGCGTCTCTGCCGCCCGGTAGCGCACTGGTGGCACGGGCCCGGTGCTTGGACCAGGGGAGCGGGAGCATGGCTGGCTGCATCGTCGGCTGGGCGCACGGCAAGTTCGGCAAGCTGGAGGGCCGCGGCGTCGAGGACCTGGTGGTCGAGGTGGCCGCCGACGCGCTGAAGCATGCCGCGTTGGAGCCCAAGGACGTGGATGCGATCTACGTCGGCCAGTTCAACGGCGGCTTCGTCCGCCAGGAATTCCCCTCCTCGCTGGTGCTCCAGCTCGACCCGAGCCTGCGCTTCAAGCCGGCGACGCGCGTCGAGAACGCCTGTGCCACCGGCAGTGCCGCCATCCACCAGGGGCTGAACGCCATCGCCGCCGGCCGTGCGCGGCGCGTGCTGGTCGTCGGTGTGGAGAAGATGACCGAGGTCTCCGGCAAGGCGGTCGGCGACATCCTGATCAAGGCCTCCTATCTGCCCGAGGACGGCGAGATCGAGGGCGGCTTCGCGGGCGTCTTCGGCCGCATCGCCCAGGCCTATTTCCAGAAATACGGCGACCAGTCGGACGCGCTCGCCCGCATCGCCGCGAAGAACCACAAGAACGGCGCCGAGAACCCCTTGGCGCATTTGCGAAAGGACGTGGGCTACGACTTCTGCCGCAACGAGAGCGAGAAGAACCCCTACGTTGCCGGCCCGCTCAAGCGGACCGACTGCTCGCTCGTCTCCGACGGTGCGGCGGCGGTGGTGCTGGCCGACCTCGACACGGCCCTGGCCTCCCCGCAGGCGGTGGTCTTTCGCGCCGCCGAGCACGTCAACGACTTCCTGCCCATGTCCAAGCGCGACGTGATCGCCTTCGAAGGCTGTGCCCTGGCGTGGCAGCGCGCCCTCGCCCATGCCGGCGTCGGCCTCGACGACCTGAGCCTGGTCGAGACCCACGACTGCTTCACCGTGGCGGAGCTCCTGGAATACGAGGCGATGGGCCTGGCATCCCCCGGCGAGGGTGCCCGCGTGACGGCCGAGGGTCTGACGGAGAAGGACGGCAAGCTGCCGGTCAACCCGTCGGGCGGGCTCAAGTCCAAGGGCCACCCGATCGGTGCCACCGGCGTTTCGATGCACGCGCTCGCCTGCATGCAGCTCACCGGCACGGCGGGCGGCATCCAGGTCGACGGGGCCAAGCTCGCCGGCATCTTCAACATGGGCGGTGCCGCCGTCGCCAACTACGTCAGCATCCTGGAGCGGCTGCGCTGAGGCGGATCGTGGCGGCGGGGCTCCGATCTCCGTGGGCGAGCGTTCCGGGGCATCCGACGGGGGAGTGAGCATGCGTCTTGCCGGCCGAACGGCCATCGTTACCGGTGCCGCGTCCGGCATCGGCCGGGCCATCGCCCTGCGCTTTGCCGCCGAGGGCGCCAAGGTCGTCGTGGCCGACGTCACCGAGACGCCGCGCGAGGGCGGCGCGCCGACGGCACGGGTCATCGCGGAGCGCGGCGGCGTGGGTGACTTCCATAGCTGCGACGTCACGTCCTGGGACGCCGTCGACGCGCTGGTGACGGCGACCGTCGAGCGCCATGGCCGGCTCGACCTGATGGTCAACAACGCCATGGTGACGAGTTTCCAGCCGGCGCCGCTGCTCGCGTGCAGCGAGGAGCAGTGGCGGCGCACGCTGGACGTCAACCTCACCGGCGTCTTCTACGGCTGCAAGCGGGCGGTGCAGCAGATGCGCGAGCAGGCACCGTTGGGCGAGGTGCGTGGGCGGATCGTCAACCTCGCCTCGCAGTTCGGCTTCGTCGCCCCGCCCGGCAACTGTGCCTATGCCGTGACCAAGGCCGCCGTGGTGCAACTCACCCGCAGCGTTGCCCGCGACTACGCGGCGGACCTCGTCGCCTGCAACGCCATCGCCCCGGGCAAGGTGATGACCGGCAAGGGCGGCCAGCCGGAAACGCCCGAGGTGGTCGCGTTCTCGGAAAGCCGCACCCCCTGGCCGCGTCTGGGCCGGCCCGACGACATCGCCGGCGCCGCGCTCTTTCTGGCGAGCGACGACAGCCTCTACGTGCAGGGCGAGACGCTGGTCGTCGACGGCGGGTGGCTCGCGGCATGAGCGCCGTCCCTTCCAACCTGCGCCTCGCGGGCCGTACGGCCATCGTCACCGGCGGGTCGTCGGGCATCGGCCGTGCCGTAGCACTGCGCTTTGCCCGTGAAGGCGCCCATGTGGTGGTCGCCGACCTGACCGAGCAGCCGCTGGAGGGCGGAGCACCCACGGCCGAGGCCATCGCCGCCGCCGGCGGCGATGGCCGGTTCGTTGCTTGCGACGTGACGTCGTGGGACCAAGTGGACGCGCTGGTGGGCGACACGGTGGCCCGCCACGGCCGGCTCGACGTGATGGTCAACGGTGCCCGCACCAACGACTACCTGACCGCACCCCTGCTCGCGTGCAGCGAGGCGCAGTGGCGACGGACGCTCGACGTCAACCTCACCGGCAGCTTCTACGGCTGCAAGCGCGCGGTCCGGCAAATGCGCGCGCAGGACGTCGTGGGCGAGGTTCGCGGGCGGATCGTCAACCTCGCCTCGCAGTTCGGCTTCGTCGCCCCGCCCGGCAACTGCGCCTACGCCGTGACCAAGGCGGCCGTGGTGCAGCTCACCCGCAGCGTCGCCCGCGACTACGCGGCCGACCGCATCGTCTGCAACGCCATCGCCCCCGGCAAGGTGATGACCGGCAAGGGCGGCCAGCCGGAAACGCCGGAGACCGTGGCCTATTCCCACAGCCGCACGCCCTGGCCCCGCCTCGGTCGCCCGGACGACATCGCCGGAGCGGCCCTCTTCCTCGCCACCGACGACAGCCTCTACGTCCAGGGCGAAACCCTGGTCGCCGACGGCGGCTGGCTCGCGGGATGACCGTGCGCGATCTCTGGTCGCTCGAGCCGGACATGACCTTCCTCAACCACGGCTCGTTCGGTGCCACGCCGAAGGCGGTGCTGGCAGCGCAGACGCGCTGGCGCGAGCGGCTGGAGGCGCAGCCCTGCCGCTTCGTCGCCCGCGAGCAGAAGGGGCTGCTCCGCAGTGCGGCTGCCGACCTCGCCGCGTTCCTCGGCGTGGCTGAGGAGGACGTCGCGTTCGTCGACAACGCCACCGCCGGCATGAACGCGGTGCTGCGCTCGCTCGCCTTCGCCCGCGGCGACGAGGTGGTGGTGACCGACCACCTCTACCCGGCCGTCTCGAACACCCTGCGCCATGTCCTGAGCGGCACCGGGGCGGCGCTGCGGACGGTCGAGCTGGGCCTGCCGGTCGCGGGTGCCGCGGCCATCGAAGCGGCGGTCATGGCGGCGGTCGGTCCCCGGACGCGGCTGGTCGTGCTCGACCACGTCGCCTCGCCCAGCGCGGTCGTCTTTCCGGTCGCCGCCATCGCCGCCGCCTGCAGCACCCAAGGCGTGGCCGTGCTGGTCGACGGCGCCCACGGGCCGGGGCTGGTCGATCTGGACGTGGCGGCGCTCGGCGTCGACGCCTATGTCGGCAACCTGCACAAATGGCTGTGCGCACCGAAGGGCGCCGGCTTCCTCTGGGCGCATCCCCGCTGGCACGACCGGCTGCACCCGCCGGTCATCAGCCATGCCTACGGCCAGGGCTTCACCGCCGAGTTCGACATGGTCGGCACCCGCGACGTTTCGGCTTGGCTCGTGGTCGCGGACGCGCTCGCCTTCCACGAGCGGCTGGGCGGTGCGACACTCAGGGCGCGCAATCGTGCGTTGGCACTGGACGGCGCACATCTGCTGGCGACGCGGCTCGACACCGAGCTCGGCGCCCCCGACGACCTGTTCGCGGCGATGGCGACGGTGCGCCTGCCTTGGACAGGGCCGGTCGAGCGGGCGGCGGCGGAGGCCCTGAAGGTACGGCTTTGGGGCGAGCGGCGGATCGAAGCGCAGGTCTACGCCTTCGCCGACGCGCTGTGGCTGCGGCTCTCGATCCACGCCTACAACGAGCGGGCCGATGTCGAGCGGCTGGCCGCGGCACTGGAGGACGTGCTGCCAGGGGAGGGATGAGCGATGCGGGTGGTGGTGTTCGGCGGGACCGGCTTCGTGGGGCTGAACGTGGTGCAGGCGCTGTTGGCGGCCGGCCACGAGGTGGTGGCCTTCGACCGGCATCCGCTGCCGCCGGGGGTCGAGTTCGCGGGTGCGATTCAGGCGGTGATCGGCGACGTCAACGACGCCGCAATGGTCACCGCCCAGTTGCATCGCGCCGACGCCGTGGTCTACGGCGCCGCCATCACCTCCAACGCCGCCACCGAGGCGACGGTGCCCGGCCGCGTGCTGGCCGTCAACCTGATGGGCTTTCTCACCGTCGTGGAGGCGGCCCGGGCCGCGGGCGGCGGCCGCGTCGTCAACCTGAGTTCGACGGGCGCCTATGGCGACGCCGCCTTCGGTCGGTCGCCGCTGGACGAAGCAGCGACCACGCCCGACCCCTGGACGCTCTACGGGCTCTCCAAGCTCGCCAGCGAGCGCGTCGGCGCGCGGCTGAAGGCGCTCTGGGGGCTGGACGTCCGCAGCCTCCGGCTGTCTGCCGTGTTCGGCCCGTGGGAGCGGGCGACCGGGGTGCGCGACACCCTCAGCCCACCCTTCCAGATCGTCCAGGCGCTGCTGCGCGGCGAGGCCGCCGTCCTCGAGCGCGACGAGGCGCGGGACTGGGTCTACGCGCCGGATGTCGCTTCGGCCGTCCGCACGCTCCTGGAGGCCGAAGCTCCCGCCCACGACCTCTACAACGTGGGGCCGGGCAGCACGTACCGCCTCCTGCCCTGGGCCGAGCGGGCGGCAACGGCGCTCGGCGGCGAGGTGCGCCTGGCCGGGGCCGACGAGACGCCCAACGTGCTCAGCCACATGGCGAAGCCGCGTCAGCCGCTCACAGCCGACCGGCTGGCCGACGATCTCGGTTGGCGGGCCGCGTTCGGCCTGGAGCGCTCGGCCGACCACTACGCGGCCTGGGCGATCGAGCACGAGGCCGTCATCCTGGGCGGCGACTGAACCTCGTCGCCCCACCGGCATTGATTTGCCACTTGATCAAAAGTTAGTCGATGCTACGTCTTCGTCGTACCAACGGAGGGGATGAGCCATGCCGATCACGTGGAGCCCGAGCCGCCGCTTCGCCCTTGCCGCCGCCACCCTCGCGGTCGTGAGCCACATCGCCGCAGCGCCTGCCGCTGCCGAGGAGCGGCCGACGGTGGTCGCCACGACCGGCATGATCGCGGACGCGGTCCGCAGCGTCGCCGGCGACGAGGTCCGCCTCGTCCAGCTCATGGGCGAGGGCGTGGACCCGCATCTCTACCGCGCCACCCGCAGCGATGTGGCAACGATGCTCGGCGCCGATCTGGTGCTCTACAACGGGCTCCTGCTCGAGGCGAAGCTGACCGACGTGCTGATCCGGGTCGCCAGCTCCGGCCGCAGGGTCGTGGCCGTCACCGAAGCGATCGACGAGGCGTTGCTGCTCGAGCACGACGACTACGAAGGCCTGTTCGATCCGCATCTGTGGATGGACCCGAGTGCCTGGACAGCGACCGTGCCGGTCGTCGAAGCGGCGCTCGCGGACCTCGTGCCGGCGAGTGCCGCAACCTTCGCCGCCAATGCCGAGGCCTATCGGGCGAAGCTGGCGGAACTAGACGCCTATGGCGAGCGTATCCTGGCGGACGTCCCCGATGCCCGCCGCGTCCTGGTGACCGCGCACGACGCCTTCGCCTATTTCGGCCAGCGCTACGGCTTCGAGGTCGAAGGCATCCAGGGGGTGAGCACCGACAGCGAGGCCGGGCTGTTCCGCATCGAGGAACTGGTTGCCTTCCTCGTCGAGCGACGGATCCCCGCCGTGTTCGTCGAGACCACCGTCGACGATCGCAACGTCCGGGCCGTGATCGACGGGGCGCGGGCACGCGGCCACGAGGTGGTGATCGGCGGCGAGCTGTTCTCCGACGCGATGGGCGCGCCCGGTACCTACGAGGGCACCTATGTCGGCATGATCGACCACAACCTGACGACCATCGCCCGGGCACTCGGCGCCGCTGCTCCCGAGAAGGGCCTGCACGGGCGCTTGGCCCTGGCGGAGTAATGGATCGCGTCCATCCGATCGAGCGCAACGCGCCGGGCGCCGCCGACGCCGCTCCGCTGGAGGTCGAGGGGCTGACCGTCGCCTATGCCGGCACGCCGGTGCTGTGGGAGGTCGGCTTTGCCGTGCCGAACGGCGCGTTGCTCGCCGTGGTCGGCCCCAACGGCGCCGGCAAGTCCACCCTGATCAAGGCGGTGCTGGGCCTCGTGCCGGCCGCCGCCGGCCGTATCGCCCTGTTCGGCCGGCCGGCCGCGAAGGCCAAGGGTCTCGTCGGCTACGTGCCGCAGCGCGCGAGCGTGGATTGGGAGTTTCCCGTCTCCGCCCTGGAGGTCGTCACGATGGGGCTCTACGGCCACGTCGGCTGGCTGCGGCCGGTTCGCGCCCGGCACCGGGCGAAGGCACGGGAGGCGTTGGCCACCGTCGGCATGGCCGAGTTCGCCGACCGACAGATCGCCCAGCTCTCCGGCGGCCAGCAACAGCGGGTATTCCTCGCCCGCGCCCTCGTCCAGGACGCCGAACTCTACCTCATGGACGAGCCCTTCGCCGGCGTCGACGCGGCGACCGAACGCGCGATCGTCGACCTCCTCCGCGCACTCCAGCGGCGAGGTCGCACCGTGGTCGTCGTCCACCACGACCTGCAAACGGTGCCGACCTACTTCGATCACCTGCTCCTGCTCAACGGCCGCTGCATCGCCGTGGGCCCGATGGACCGGACCTTCACCACCGCCAATCTCCAGCGCACCTATGGCGGACGCCTCGCCATCCTCGACGACGCCGCGCGCGCCCTTGCCGCCGGCGGCGGCGACGACTGAGATGCCGAGCCTCGGCGACATCGCGGCCGTCCTCGCGTTCCAGGGCGGCTACAACACCAGCGTCGTCCTGATCGGCGTCACCCTGCTCGGTGCCGCTGCCGGACTGGTCGGCAGCTTCGCCGTCCTGCGCGGCCGGGCACTGATGTGCGACACGTTGGGCCACGCCGCCCTGCCCGGCATCTGCCTCGCCTTCCTCACGGCGGTCCTCCTCGGCCTCGACGCCCGCTCGCTGCCGGTGCTCCTGACCGGCGCCGCCGCGTCGGGTCTCGTCGGCGTCTTGACGGTCCACGTCATCGCCCGCACCACGCGCCTGCCGGAAGACGCCGCGATGGCTGCCGTCCTCGGTGTCTTCTTCGGCCTCGGCTACGTCCTCTTGAGTCATGTCCAGACCCTCGGCACCGGTGCCGAGGGCGGCATCGCCCACTTCGTCTTCGGCCAGACCGCGGGCATGCGCGCGGGCGAGGCCCAGGCGCTCGCCGTCATGGCGTGCCTCGTCCTCGCAACGACACTTTTGCTCTTCAAGGAGTTGCGCCTGCTCTGCTTCGATCCCGGCTTCTTCCAGGCCCTGGGCGGCCGGCCGGGCTGGGTCGATCTCGTGCTGCTCGCCCTGATCACGGTCGTGACCGTTGCCGGGCTGCGGGTGGTCGGCCTGATCCTGATCATCGCGCTGTTGGTGATCCCGGCGGCGGCTGCCCGCTTTTGGACCGAGCGGCTGGGCGTGATGGTGGTGGTGGCGATGGTCATCGGCGCAGCCTCGGGCTATCTCGGCGCCGCAGCCTCCGCCCTGTTCCCGCGGCTGCCGGCGGGGGCGGTGATCGTCCTCGTCGCGGGCGGGGTCTTCGCCTTCAGCCTCGCCTTCGCCCCGGCCCGCGGCCTCGTCGCCGAAGCCCTGCGGCGTGCCCGCTTCGGCTCGGCGGTCGCCCGCGGCCACCTCCTGCGAGCCCTCTTCGAATGTCTGGAGGGCACCGGCCGACGCGCCGTCGATCACGCAACGCTGCGTCGCGTCCGCGGCTGGTCGCGACCGGGCTTCGGGCTGCTCGTCCGCTGGCTGGCCCTGCGCGGCCTCGTCCGTCGCGACGGCAACGGCCTCGGCTTCACCGCACGCGGCGAAGCCGAGGCGGCGCGGCTGGTCCGCAACCACCGCCTCTGGGAGCAGTACCTGTTGCGCACCACCGCGTCGGGCCCGGTCGCTGTCGACCGCTCCGCCGACGCCATCGAGCACGTCCTGTCGCCGGAGTTGGTGCGCGAGTTGGAACGCGAACTCGGCGCCAGCGGCCGCTGGCCGGCGAGCGCCCATCCCCTGCCCGCCGCCGGCCCGGAGACGGCGTGATGCCGAGCACCATCGAGTTTTTGCAGATCGACCTGCCGGCCATGCTGGCGGCCCTGCTCGCCACCCTCGTCTGCGCGCTGCTCGGGAATTTCCTGCTGCTGCGCCGGCAAAGCCTGATGAGCGACGCGATCAGCCACGCCGCCTTGGCCGAGTC
>JBJHBG010000134.1:0-10915 GCA_050485385.1 Geminicoccaceae bacterium
ACCTCGGGGCGGGCGAGCAGACGGTGCTTCGCGTTCATGACGTGGTCCCACCCGGCGGCCCGCGCGCCCTCGGGATAGCGGGCGCGCAGCGCGCCGGCGATCCGCTCGTGCTCGCGGTTGGACGCGTGCAGGTTCTCCTGCGCGGTCAGGTTGGTCGCGCGGAACAGTCGGAGCTTGCCGACGAAGCTCTGGTACTCGCGCGCCAGCGTGGGGTTGTCCGAGCCTTCGAGGATGGCGTCGTGGAAGGCGAGGTTGACCGCGAAATAGGTCTTGCCGTCGCCTTCGGCCGCGAGGGCTTCCATGCGGGCCACCTGCTCGTCGAGGCGCGCTGCGTCGGCCGGCGTGGTGCGCTCGGCGAACAGCCAGCAGGCGAGCCCGAACAAGGCGGCGCGGATCTCGTAGATGTCGGTGACGTCCTTCACCGAGAGGCGGCGGACGAATACGCCGCGGTTGCGGACGATGTCGACCAGCCCCTTGGCATGCAGGCTGCGGGTGGCCTCGCGGATCGGGCCGCGGCTGGTGCCGAGCCGAGCGGCCAGCTTGATCTCGTTGATCCGCTCGCCCGGCGCCAGCTCGCCGCTGAGGATGAGGCCCTCGATCTCGCTCTCGGTGGCGCTGGTCAGCGACACCGAGCGGAGAATGCTGAGGTCGGAAGGCCTAGGATCGGTCACCACCTCGAGGTCCCCACCGCAACCGGCTCGTCCTCGTTCGTCATGGCCGTTCCTAAAGCAAGCCGCGGGCGATGCCGCCGTCGACGTTGACCGCCTGCCCGGTGACATAGGAGGCGCGTGGCGAGGCCAGCCACGTCACCATGCACGCCACCTCCTCCGGCTCGCCGAAGCGGCCGAGCGGGATGTCGCGGGCGAACTCGGCGACGACTTCCGCACGGCTGCGGCCCTGCTCCTCCGCCATCCGATCCGCCCGCGTGGTCCAAAGCGGCGTCAGCGTGCGCCCGGGCGCGACCGTGTTCACGCGGATGCCTTCGGCGGCATACTCCGACGCTAGCGTCTTCGTCAGGCCCAGAATACCGGCCTTGTGGACGTTCGAGACGATCTGGTGGGGATAGGGCATCTTCGAGGCGGCGGCACCGAGAAGGACCACGGCCGGCGCCTTGCCCTTGCGCAGAAGCGGCAGGCAGGCCCGCACCGCGAGCACGGCGGAGAGCACGTTGAAGCGGTAGTTCTCAAGCCATTGCGGCTCGGTCAAGTCCTCGAAACCGGCGCGGATGCTACCGCCGACCGCCGAGACCAGCGCGTCGAGCGCGCCCCAGCGGGCCTCGGCGGCGGCGGCGAGCGCCCCTGCCCCCGCCTCGGTGGTCGCGTCGGCGACCACGGTGCCGGGCGCAGGCCCCACCCCCTTCCCCCGCACCGCTTCCTCGGCACGCCGCAGGTTGTCCGCCGAGCGCGAGGCAAGCAGCACGTCGGCACCGTCGGCGGCCATCAACTCGGCCGTGGCACGGCCGATCCCGTAACTCGCCCCGACGATCAGGGCGCGGCGCCCGGCGAGACCCAAGTCCATCCATCCCCTCCCGACGTCCCCTGCGACAAGGGCGACGACCTGTCGATTGTTGACGAATTCGGCGCGAACGCCTGACACCGAACGCTGAAAGCCCAAGAATCCGGCGGAACCAACCTTGCCAACGGCAGAATTGATGACAGTTGACGATT
Organism: Geminicoccaceae bacterium; assembly: GCA_050485385.1. Lineage (GTDB taxonomy): Bacteria > Pseudomonadota > Alphaproteobacteria > Geminicoccales > Geminicoccaceae > RECO01. Next base: position 1,668 of record JBJHBG010000134.1, read on the forward strand.
GACGATGCAAGCTCTAGCTGGCACTTCGGATATCGCGCGCGTGCACCGGCACGTGACGCCAAGGCGGCTCGGGAAGGCCGCCGGCTCGACCAGGGAGACCACCATGACGACCACGCCCTTTACGCGTCGCTCGGTGCTGCGGGTCGGCGCCCTCGCTGGCGCGGCGACCCTCGCTCCGACCGCTCGCCTGCTCGCCGCCGACTACCCCACCCGGCCGATCACCATGATCGTTCCCTTCTCCACCGGCGGCTACAACGACCGCTTGGCGCGCGCCTTCGCGCCCTTCCTGCAGGAGGCCATCGGCCAGCCCGTGGTGGTCGAGAACCGGCCCGGTGCCGGCTCGCTGCTCGGCCACAGCTTCTTCATGCAGCAGCCCGACGACGGCTACGTCATGCTCTGCACCTCGGCCGCCCCCTACATCCCGCTGAACGTGCTGATCCAGGACGCGCCATTCGCCGTCGACGACTTCCACATGATCAACCTGCCGTCGCGCGACTACACCCTCGCGGCCACCGCCGCCGACAGCGGCATCGAGAGCATCGACGAGGTCTTCGACGGGCTGATCGAGAACCCGAGCGCCTTCAGCATCGGCATCCAGCCGCAGTCGGCCGACCTCGTGAACCTCACCCTTACCTGCGAGGCCCTCGGCATCGACGTCGCCGCCCTGCGCATGGTCACCTACGACGGCGGCGGCCCAGCCCGTAATGCCGCCGCCGGCGGCGTGGTCGACGTCGCGTTCGTCGGCGGCGAGGGCTTCCTGCCCCTCGCCGACCGGATCAAGCCGCTCCTGTCCTACACCGAGGAGACTTGGGACATCTTCCCCGACGCGCCGTCCTACACCGCCTTCGCCGAGGGGCGGGGCATCGCGCCCGATATGGTCGCCGGCTCGCAGCGCGGCTGGGCGGTGCACGCGAGCTTCGTGGCCAACCATCCGGAACGCTATGCCATCCTCGAGGCGGCGATCGAGCAGGCGTCGAAGGATCCGGCGACGATCGAAGCCCTGGAGAATGCCCAACTCGCGACCCGCTGGTACGGTCCCGAGGAGTCGAACCAAGCGCTGCGCACCACTGCCGAGTTGATGGCGACCCACGCCGATCTGTTGCGCGGCTGAGCCGAGGGTCCGGTCGCACCCGACCGGACCCGCCGCCAGGAACGGAGGCTTCGTTGCGCCTATCGGGCCGACGCTACCGCATCGATTGGCTGCATCTGGCCTTCGTGCTGACGCTCGGTGCGGCGATGGTCGCCTATCTGGTCGACGCCCGCTCGGTCTCGCTGCGCACCAACAACCTCTTGATGCTGCAACCGGCGGTGGTGGTGGGCCTCGTCCTCGGCCTCGTCGTGCTGCCGCAGTGTTTCCGCCGGATCGAGGGGCCGGCACCGGCGCTGTCGGCAGGTGCCCGGCGCGACCTCGCCCGGGTGGGTGCGGTCGCAGGCGCCTTCGTCGGGTTCGTCCTGACCATGGAACGGGTCGGGTTCGACGTCGCTTCCTGGGCGTTCGTTGCGGTCGCACTCTTCGTCTGCGGCGAACGCAACCCGCTCTTGCTGGTTCTCTTCCCGGCGGCCTTCGCGGCCGCGGTGGTGGCGGCCTTCCGCTGGATCCTGCCCTTCCCCTTCCCCACGACGGTGATGTGAGCGAGGCCCACCGATGCTCGACCTGCCCGCCGTCGCCACCGCCCTTACCATCCTCTCGACCAATATCAGTGCTTGGATCTACGTCGTCCCGGGCCTGCTGATCGGCCTCGTCTTCGGCGCCATACCCGGCATCTCCATCACCATGGCGATGGCGATCTTCCTGCCGTTGACGCTGTACATGGACTTCCTGCCGGCGATCATCTTCCTGACCTCGATCTACACCGGCGCCGGCTTCGGCGGCTCGGTGCCGGCGATCCTGATGAACATCCCCGGCACCACCTCCGCCGTCGCCACCACCTTCGACGGCTATCCGATGGCGCGGCAGGGGCGACACAACGAAGCCCTCGGCACCGCGCTCGTCGCCTCGGTGATCGGCACGCTGATCAGCTACCTCCTGCTTCTGTTCCTCGTCGCCCCCGTGGGCGAGATCGTGCTGAGACTGGGCCCCCTGGAGCTGTTCGTCGTCGCCATCTGGGGCATGCTGCTCCTCGGCTCGCTCGCCGGCACCTCGATGGCGCGCGGGCTGCTCGCCGGGATGGTCGGCGTGCTGCTCGGCACGGTCGGCATGAATACCGCCGGCTACATCCGTGGCACCATGGGCATCCCCTGGCTCCTCGACGGCATCCCCGTCATTCCGGCGATGGTGGGCCTCCTCGCCGCCAGCCAGCTCCTGCACCTGGTCAACACCACCTATCTGGTCGCGGACGAAGGCAAGCGCCGGATCAGCCTCAAGGCGATCCTGGGCGGTGCGCGCGATGCCTGCCGCCAGCCGGTGGTGATCCTGCGCGGCGCCGGCATCGGCGTGTTCGTCGGCGCCATCCCCGGCGTCGGCTCGTCGATCTCGAACCTGCTCTCCTACGCCGAGACCAAGCGCAACGCGCCCGACGGCGACACCTTCGGCAAGGGCAACCCCAAGGGCGTGATCGCCGCCGAGGCAGCCAACAGCAGTTCCGAGGGCGGGGCGATGGCGACGATGCTCGCCCTCGGCATCCCCGGCGGCGGGGCGACGGCGATCCTGCTCGCCGCCTTCGCCACCCACAACATCGTCGGCGGTCCGAGCTTCATCGGCCAGCAGACGCACCTCGTCTACGCGATCATCTTCAGCAACTTCGCGCAGGCGGTGCTGCTCCTGTTCCTCGGCCTCGTCTTCGTGTTCTACGCGGGCTACGTGGTTCGGGTGCCGCTCCGCTACCTGATCCCGACCGTGCTGGTGACGGCCACCTTCGGCGCCTACGCCGTCAACGGCACCATGGCGGGACCGATCACGCTGATGCTCTTCTCGTTGCTCGGCTGGCTGATGGTGAAGCTGCACTACCCGGTTGCCGCCTGCGTCGTCGGCCTCCTGCTCGGCCGCCTCTTGGAGACGCAGTTGCTGCGCACTTGGCAGATCAGCGGTGGCGATCCGGCCTACGTCCTGGAACGACCGGGCGCCATTCTGCTCCTGGCTTTGATGCTCGGCTCGCTGGGCCTCGCCGCCTGGAGCCGGCACCACCGGACCGTCAAGGCGTCCTCCGTGCCCAAGCCTACGGGCTGAAGGCGCTGCGCTCGTCGGCGTCGAGTTGCGTCGTGAGCCCCTGTTCCCAAGCCAGATAGCGCCGCGACGCGTCGAGGTTGCCGTCGTGCCGGTCGTGCACGAAGTAGAGGTAGTCGACGGACTCCGCCGGCGCGGGCGTGCCGTCCGCCACCACCGGCAGGCCCGCGCTGCGCCAAGCCTCGAACCCGCCCGCGACGGTGACGACCGGGCCGACCCCTGCAACCTCCAGGTCGTGCGCGACCAACCGTGCCACGCCGAGGTCGTCGGCGAGGAGGGCGACGGCCCCCCGTACCGCCCCGAGTTTGGGCCGGAGCGTCCAACGCGAACCGGCCGGCCGGCTCACGCGGGCAACCCAGGAGGGCCGGAGGTCGAGGATCGGCAGGGCACGTGCCGCGACCTCGTCGGGCGGCAGGCTTACCGGCTCGGGCAAATCGGCCACGGCACGCGGCGGCAGCTCCGGCCACCGTCGCCGGACGGCGGGCTCGGTACCTAGCGGCAGGACCACGGGCGCGAAGCCGAGCTGCCGGAGCCAAACGGCGGCGAGCGTGGCGCGCAGGCCCGTGTCGTCGACGAGGACGACCCGGGCGTGGCGGACGCCCAGCCAGCGGTCGGTCGCCTGCACGAGCTGCCCGCCCGGCGCCCAAACCGCACCGGGCACCGGATCGGCCAACGCTTCGGGCTCGCTGCGCACGTCGACGAGATAGAGCGTCCGCGTCGCGTCCTCGACGAGCCGGGCCAACTCGTCCAGCCCGATCCAGGGCACGTCCGCCGTCCGCGCCAGGGCCTCGGCGCGGGCGGCGCTCCCGGCGAAGGCTGCGGCGTCGAGCACCGGGAAGGGCTCGGCCCGGTTACCGCGCTCGAGCGGGAAGCCGGCGAGCGCCCAGCCTTGCGTGCCGTTCTCCAGGGCGAAGACAGGGTTCTGGATGCCGGCGAGGCGAAGACCGAGAATGCCGAGGATGCCGCGGGTGCGACCGGCGCAGGTGACGACGACGGGCACCGCCGGATCGTCGACGGCAGCGGCGAAGCGGTGCGCCAGCTCGCCGTTGGGCAGGCAGCGCGCGCCCGGCACGCGCATCTTGGCGTACTCCGCCGGCGGACGGGCGTCGAACAGGTGGAACGGACGGCCCTCGTTCCGCCAGGTGGCGAGCGTCGCGGCATCGATGGTAGGCGGGTGACGGGCCGCCTCCAACAGCTCGCCCAACACCTTGCTCGGGACGTTCACGCCCTGGAACGCGGTGTAGCCCGCGCGCACCCAGGCGGGGACGCCGCCCTCGACGACGGCGACGTCGGTGTAGCCCATCGTCTCCAGCAGCACCGCCGCCCGCCGGCCGACGCCGTCGCCGCCGTCCATCAGCACCACCGGCACCGTGCGGCGCGGCACGAGGTCCACGACCAGGAGTTCCAGCCGGCTGAAGGGGCACGGGACCGCGAACAGCGCGTGGCCCTCGCCGAACTCGCCATCTTCGCGCACGTCGAGTAGCGCGAGCTCGCGCCCCTCGGCAAGACGCGCCTTCAGCGCATGGGGCTCCAGCGGCAGGGGCATCGGCAACGGTCCTCGGTCGATCCGGTGGCAGGTTGCGCCCTGCCGCAGCGATGTCAACGCAGCCACGTCCACGTTGTACATATACTCTTTATAGAATATGACTGGGCGAGCGTACGCCGCCGTCAGCCGAGCAGGATCGCGATGCCTCCGGTCGCCACCGAGTTCACCCCCTACGCCGCGCTCGCTGGCGGTCTCCTCGTCGGCCTCGCCGCCGTCCTGGCGTTGTTGGTCTTCGGCCGCATCGCCGGCATCGCGGGCATCGTCGCCCGGGCGATGCGCCCGACGCCGGGCGACTGGAGCTGGCGCGTGGCCTTCCTGCTCGGGCTCCTCGCGTCCCCGTTGCTGTATCGCCTCGCGACCGGCGCGCCGGTGACGCAGACGGTATCGGGCGACCTCGCGACGATGGCCGTTGCCGGCCTCCTGGTCGGGCTCGGGACCGCCCTCGGCTCCGGCTGCACGTCCGGCCACGGCGTTTGCGGCCTCGCCCGCCTGTCCCGCCGGTCGCTCGCCGCCGTGGCGACCTTCATGGCTGCCGCGATCGCGACCGTGTTCGTCGTCCGCCATGTCGTTGGCGGGGGCGCTTGATGCGCGCCGTCGCGGGCTTCGCCATCGGTCTCTTGTTCGGGCTCGGCCTCGTCGTCGCCGGCATGACCGATCCGGCGAAAGTCTTGAACTTCCTCGATCTCTTCGGGACGTGGGACGCGAGCCTCGCCTTCGTGATGGGCGGTGCGGTGGCGACGGCCTTCGTCGGCTATCGTCTCGTGCTACGCCGCTCACGGCCGCTGCTGGCGGACGGATTCGCGCTGCCGACGGCGACCGCCGTCGACCGGAACCTGGTGGCCGGTGCCGCCATGTTCGGCATCGGCTGGGGCCTCGGCGGCTACTGCCCCGGCCCGGCGCTGACGGCGTTGCCCCTGCTCGCCCCGGGCACGGTGGTCTTCGTCGTCGCCATGCTGGCCGGCACGTTGGCCGGCATCGGGCTGCGCCGCACCTGAGGCGCCGGCCGGCCGCTCAAGCCGCGGCGGCGGGGATCAGGTGCTCCGCCATCAATCGGTGCAGGTCGCCGACATAGCCTTGCGATCGGGCCGGGCGGGTGGGATCGGAGATGACGGCGACGGTGAGGCCGGCAGACGGCACCACGTAGAGCATCTGGCCGCCGAAGCCGCGGCCGTAATAGGTGCGCTGCCCGGCGAGGGTGCGCACGAACCAGCCATAGCCGTAGCTGTCGCCGGAGAAGGGCGACGCGGTGCGCGGCGTCCAGGCCGCCTCGATCCAGGCCTCGGACAGAACGCGACGGCCGTCGTGCGTGCCGCCCAGGCGGTGCATCTCGCCGATGCGGACCAGGGCATGGGGCGTGAGCGCCATGTCGTTGCCGCCGAGGTAGATGCCCTGTGGGTCGCGCACCCAGGGCGGGATCTCGATCCCCAGCGGCTCGCCCAAAAGCTCGCGGGTAAGCTGGAGGGTGCTGCGGCTGGCGGCGCGGGTGAGCGCGGCGGAGAGCAGGTGGTAGCTGCCGGTCGAGTAGAGCATGCGCCCGCCCGGCTCGTCGACGAACGGCTCGGCGAGCGCTGCGCGCACCCAGTTGGGGCTCGACACCCAGCGGCCGTAATTGGCGCCGGAGGTCCGGCCGAGCCCGGCGCGCATGGTCAACAGATGGTCGACGGTCAGCCGCTGGAGGCGGGGGTCGGGGTTGGCCGGCATCGACGCACGGAGGAGCGGCGCCACCGGCTGATCGACACCGTCGAGGATGCCCCGGTCGATGGCGGCTCCGGTCACCGTCGCCATGATCGTCTTGGACACCGACTTGACGTTGACCGCGCGCGACAAGGGCGCGCCCCGAAAGCGCTCGGCCATGACCTCGTTGCCGTCGACATAGGCGATCAGCGCGTGGAGCTGGTCGAAGGTGCTGGCGTGGGAGGCGGCGCGCGCCAAGCCCGTGCCGTCGGCTCGACGCACCGGCACGGCGGCGAGGGCCGAGGGCATCGCCGCGGCGGCGCCGAGGACGCCGAGTGCGGCACGGCGGGCAAGGTGGGGAGGCTCGGTCATGGACCCAAGCTGGCGCGGCAGGCTCGCCCAATCAAGCCTGCACCTCGTCGAGGCCGCGGGCGAGCCAGACGGCGGCCAGCGCCATGCCCGTGAAGGCGAACAGCACCGCAGCGACGCCGAAGGCCTCCGCCACGAGTCCGAAGGCACCGCCGAGAAGCAGGAGTAGGCCGATGGCGGTGTTGCTCAGCGCCGTGTAGGCGGCGCGGTCGGCGGTACCCGCCATGTCGACGAGATGGGTCTTGCGGCCGAGGCGCACGCCCTGATGCGCGGTCACGAGCACGAACAGGAGGGCCGGCAGGACCGGGGGTAGCTGGGTCCAGACACCGAGCATGGCGGCCGTACCCATGGCGGCGGCGCCGACGAGACCGGCCACCATCAACACCTGCCGGCTGGAGCGGTCGGCGAAGCGGCCCCAGACGTAGGAACTCGTCAGGGTGGCGATGCCACTGGCGAGCACGAACAGCCCGAGCTCGCCGAGGGCAGCCTCCCTGTCCTCGCCACCGAGGGTGAGCAGGTAGGGCGGTGCGAGGGCGGTGCCGATCAGCAGGCCGCGCACGGCGACGAAACGGCGGAGTTGGGCATCGTCCCGCAGCAGCCGGAGCTGGCCGATGACGTCGGCGATGCCGTTGGCGCCGCCCTCGGTGGCGCCCGGTTCCTCGGCCAGTCCGGCGAACAGGAGCGCCGCCACGAGCCAAAGCGCACCCGCGACGATCAAGGCGATGGCAAGCGCGGTGATCGTGAGCGGGATCGCCCCGGTAGCGAGGCCGGCGCCGAAGGCGAGGACGAGGCCCGCCGCGAGCGTGCCGGCGACACCCGTGACCGTGCCGCGACGCTGCTTGTCGATGGTCTTGCCGAGCACGTCCTTGTGGCTGATGGAGGCGACGCTGCGGCCGGCGGCGAACACGGCCACGAGGCCCACGACGGCCCAGCCGGCGACGACGCCCTCCACCGTGAGCACGGCGACCGCCATGCCGAGCACGGCCAGCCCCTGCACGGCACTGCCGCCGATCCAGGCCCACTTGCGCAACGGCAGGGCGCGGATCTGGGCCGCAACGACCAGTTGCGGCAAGAGCGCCAGGGCCTCGCGCAGCGGCACCAGCATGCCGATGGCGGCGGCCGACGCACCGAGTGCGGACAGCAGCCACGGCAGCACCAACTTCGCATCCGCGATGCCGTCACCGGTCTTGGTGGCGGCAAGGCTCGCGGCCTGGAGAAGAAAGTTGCGCGGCTGCTCGCGGCACGCCGCCGCCGGAATGTCACGGCAGGCCCGCCCCTCCTCGTCGCCGGTAAGTACGTCGTAGAGGCTTTCGCCGAGATCACGGGCCAAGCCGAGACTCCGTTGCCTGGCCGACCGCCCAGGATGCAAGACGGGGTCGTCGCTCGGCTCCATCGCCACGGGCCTTGGGCCACGGCTCGGGCCACAGCTGGTCGCTGCGACCGAGGAGGCGGTAAGAGACGAGCCCGACCGCTTCCCTGAGGGCAAGGCGGAACAGCTCGAAGCGGGCGGACATGCTCGGCGCGAGCCACGTATCCGCGGGGCGTCGTGCCCGGTAGTCCACCGGATGCGGCACCACCTCGAAGCCCTCGGCACGGAAGGCCGCAACCGCGCGCGGCATGTGAAAGGCGGAGGTGACGAGCAGCCAGGGGCGGCCGTCGAGCGGCGCCAGCAGCGCGCGACTCTCACGGGCGTTCTCGAAGGTATTGCGCGAGCGCTCCTCGAACAGGAAATCCGCCGGTTGGAGGCCGAGATCGAGGAGAAATCGCCGGGTCACCTCACCCTCGGACAGACCGCGGACGACCAGTGCGCCGTGGTAGCCGGCAAAGAGGATGGGGAGTTCCGGTGCCCGGCGGTGCAGACCCACGGCGGTCGTGAGCCGCTCGGCGGCACTGCCGAGGAGGTAGGTGTCGCGCTCGGCGGCGACCAGCCCATCGCCCGTGCCGCCGCCGAGGACGATCACGCCGGCGACCGCGTCGAGGGCCAGCGCCTGGGCCGGAAAGCGATCCTCCAGCGTGCGCATCATCCACTCCGGCAAAGGCGTCAGGCCGATTGCCACGTAAAGGACGATCGCCACACCGAACGCGACGCGCGCCAACACGACGCGGCCGAACCGAGCCAGCACGAGGCCGAAGCCGACGAGCAGTGCCAGGAAGACCAAGGGCTCGGTCAGCGCGATGACCAGCTTGGCTGCGAGGAGCATCGTCTCAGCGAGCGTGTGGGAGCGGGGCAAGGCCGGGGGGCTTTCGCCCCCCCGTACCCCCCAGGCGCATGCGAGCCTGCGCCACTTCGGTGCTGACGGCCTTGGCGAAGATGATCGCCCCGGCCTCGCGCAGCCGTTCCACGAGGATGTGGTCGCGGGCGGGCACGTCCGAATCATAGGCCGCGTCGGCCCCGCCGATCGAGCGCATGTCCTTGGTGTCGAACGGGTCCTTGAAGGAGAACACGACGCCATACATCGGCATCTTCTCGAAATCCGGGTTGGTGCCGTATTGCGC
>JBJHBG010000135.1:0-10905 GCA_050485385.1 Geminicoccaceae bacterium
ATCGGCGTCGACATCGCCGGCCCGTTCAAGCCGGAAGCCTATCGCTACTGATGGCCGAGCAGGCTCGAGCAGGGGGGACTTGATGGTCCCCCCTGGCCCCCCGGCGCAGGCCAAGCCTGCGCCCAATTTTCGGGGGTCGCAGGGGGCCAAAAGCCCCCTGCCTCTTCCCCATGCCCCGACCGGCTGACCCCCTCGTCCTGCGCGGTGCTGCGGCCACCGCCGCCTTCGGGGTCCGCTTGGCCGGCCTCTTGCGGCCGGGCGACGTGGTGGCGCTGGAGGGTGATCTGGGCGCCGGCAAGTCGACCCTGGCCAGGGCCTGCATCCAGGCCCTCGCCGGCGCCGCGATCGAGGTGCCGAGCCCGACCTTCACCTTGGTGCAGCGCTACGACTTCGCGCACCTCGCCGTGCTGCACGTCGACCTCTACCGCCTGAACGGCCCCGACGAGGTGGCGGAGTTGGGCCTGGAGGACGTGCTCGACCAAGCGGCGTTGTTGATCGAATGGCCCGACCGGCTGCCCGCGGGCGCCTTTCCCGACCGGCTTACCCTCGCCCTCACCGCTTCGGACGAGGCGAGTCGCCGGCTCGCCGTTCGTGGCGGTGCGAGGTGGCTCGCCCGCCTCCCCTTGCTCGGTCGTGGTCACGATGGAGCATAGCGACGAAGAAAATAGCGACGAGGGCCACTGGGTGTGGATGCAGCCGTAGGCCCAGATGAACAGCAGCCAGTACAGAACCACGCCCACGAGCGCCGCCCACATGAACACGTCCTTCCACCAAGCGGCCGGCGACCACCAGTGTGGCCATGGCCCTTGGTCGGGGATGGCATCGGCGCTCCGGAAGAGATGGCGAAAGCCGTGCTTCGATGGGTCGAAGCGCAAGCCGGCGCGAAGCTCGCCTTCCAGATAGCGCTCGATGGTCCGACACCGCTTCGAGAATGCCGCAAAGATCACGTTGAGGACGAGGACGAGCACGCCGACGAAGCCGAAAAAGAAATAGGGAAACCAACCCAGCGCAGCGGCACGCCCAGTGTCCAGCAGGAGCACGCTGGCGGTGAGGCCGAGGGGGGCGATCAGCGCGGTGGAGGCCGTGCGCACGGTGCTGAAGTGCGTGTGGTACTGCCCGCAGACGCCGTGCATGTGCTCGATGAGGCCCCGATCCGCTTCGTGCCGGTCCGGCTCCGGGACGGCCACCAGCCGGCCGATCGGCGTGCCACCGTGACTCACCAGGACGACGCCGCCCTTCTGCACCCGTTCGACCAGCTGCCGGAACTCGGTGGCCCCATCGCCGTCGTCCGCACGCATCGGCCACCTCCGTACCGACCCTTCGAGCGAGTCGATCCGAGCACAGCAGCCCTTGGCGCGCCAGCGTTTCGCCATCGGTCGAACGGTAATCGTGCGGCAGGCGCCTCGACAGGGCCAACACCCTCGCGTCGCTCGGCCGAACGTGCGCTCAGCTGGCAGCGTGCGCGTGGTAGCAGACGAAGGCGAGCTTGTTGCCGTCGGGGTCGCGGACATAGGCGCCGTAGAAGCCCTCGCCGTAGTGCGGCCGTGAGCCCGGCGCGCCCTCGTCGCTGCCGCCATGGGCCATCGCCAGCGCGTAGAGGCGGTCGACGGTGGCGGCATCGTCGACGAGAAAGGCGGTCATCACGCCGTTGCCCACCGTGGCTGGCGCGCCGTCGAAGGGATGGCCCGCGAAGAAGCGGGGAAAGGTCTCGTCGTCCTTGCGGCCCCACGAGATGCACTGTGCGTCCTGCCAGCAGCGCTCTTGCCCCATCACCGCGAACAGAGGATCGTAGAAGGCGAGCGCGCGGTCGAGATCGCGGGTGCCCACCATGGTGTAGCCGATCATGGCTGCTCCGTCGGTTCGGTGGTCAGCAGAGAGGCCGCGCCCGGCGGCCGCTCCAGGAACGCCACGATCACCCGGGCAAGCCCGTCGTGCAAGGCCGCGTCCGTCAGCCCCCGCGGATCGAGTTCGGCATAGCGCGTGCGGCGCTGCGGCAGGGCGACGCTCAACATCCGCGCCTCGGTGCGACCAGGGTGGCGCGCGTCGCTCCTGGCGAAGCCGACGACCAGGGTGGGACTCTCGAGCGTGGCGAGGAAGTGGGGATCGAAAGCGGCAACCGGCGTCGGCTCGACGACGATGGCCGCGCGGACATCTGGCGCCGCACCTGCGAGCATCAGCGCCGCCGCACCGCCCAACGCGATCGTCCGCGCGGGATCGACGAGAGCCCCGAAACGCGGGTGATCGACCAAGGTTCGGCGTGCTGCCGCAGGCGCCAGCACCACCGTCCCGGCCGCCGCGAGCGACGAAGCGAGACGGTCGACGTCGAGCCCAGCGTGGCCATCGACCTCGTCGATCAGCACGAGGGGCCGCAGGCCCACCCCCTCGGGCGCGCGGGGATACCAGAGCCGGACGTCGGTGCCGATCGCCGCCGTGGCGACTGCGAAGCGCTCGGGCTCGGAGCTGGGGCGGGGCGCCGAGACCAGGGCGAATGCCAGTATCACCACGAGCACGGCGGCGAGCAGCACGAGCGCTTGGAGCCAGGCGTTGCCGCGCACCGCCCGCGCCGGTCGCGGCGCCGTCACGTCGGCGATCATGCCACCCTCCGCCCGACGGCCGTGGCGATGGGGGCCGCCAGCTCGGGCTGCCGCGTCGCCAAGGCTACCACCGCCGCCGACCGCGGTGGGTTGCCGGATCGCCTGCCGACATGTCCGCGAACCGCAGCCGCAACGTCCTCGCGGCGAATGCCGACGTCACGGAGCGTGCGGTCGTCGAGGCTGGCAAGATGGCGTTCCGCGCGCCGCATCCGATACCAGGCCCGGGCGCGCGTGACGGAGCGCACGAGCGAGCGCGCAAGGCGCGCCGACGTGGCGACGACGAGCCTGGCCGCTGCGTAGAAGGCAGCCGAGCGGGCCTCGTTGGCGCGGCGGGCCGCCTGGTGGGCCGCCTCGCTCTGCGGTGCCCAGTAGCCGTAGGGAAGCATCGGCGTTCCTCCTGCGGTCCGGGACGGAGCGTCCCGTCGACGGCCGCAAGCTCGCACCGCGCGGCCCTTTGCACGAACGATTGTTCGTGATCTAACGAACAACGAAAGCTGAGCCTGAGGTTGCGATGACCGATCCCCTGCCGCCGTTGAACGCGCTGCGCGCCTTCGAGGCCGCGGCACGCCATGCGAGCTTCACCGCGGCCGCGGTCGAGCTGCACGTCACGCCCGCCGCGATCAGCCGCCACGTGCGGGCGTTGGAGGAGGCGCTGGGCGTGCGCCTGTTCCAGCGGCTGACCCGCGCCGTGGCGCTGACGCCGGCCGGTGCCGCGGCCCTGCCCCTGTTGACCGAGGGGTTTGCCAAGCTTCGGGCCGGCGTCGCCCGTCTGCGCGAGGCCTGCGCGGAAGGGGTGCTCCGGGTCAGCGCGGCGCCGTCGGTGGCGAGCCGCTGGCTGGTGCCTCGGCTCGGCCGTTTCGCTCGGCTGCATCCCAAGATCGAGGTGCAGCTCGACGCGAGCGAGCGGCTGGCCGATTTCGCGGCTGACGGCGTCGACGTCGCGATCCGCTACGGCCCGACGCCCTTGGGCGACCTGCGCGCCATCTGCCTCCTGCCCGAGCGGACCTTTCCGGTCTGGAGCCCCGCGCTGGTCGGCGCCGCGCGGCCGATCCGGTCCCCGGTGGACCTGCTCGCCTACCCGCTCTTGGGCCTTGCGCCCCGCAGCACCGGCGCCTTGCCGCCCGATTGGGCCGACTGGCTGGCGGCGGTCGGCCTCGTGGGGGCGCCGGTGGTGGCTGGCCTCCGCTTCCAGCAATCGGCGCTGGCGATCGAGGCGGCACTCGCCGGCCACGGTGTCGCCCTCGCGATCGGGGCCCTGGTCGCGGACGACCTCCGGGCCGGCCGCCTGTTGCGGCTCGAGGGGCCGACCGCCGAGATCGAGCGCCCCGCGGTGTGCTACCGCCTCGTCTACCCGCCGGCCTTCGCCAACGATGCGCGGGTGCGGGCGTTCCGTGACTGGGCACTGGCCGAGGCCCGCCAGGACGAGGCAGCCACCGCATGAGCATCGACCCTGCAACGCCGGACGACGAGCTGGCAAGCCTCTGCAAGGCGCTCGCCCATCCGGCGCGGGTGGCCATCCTTCGTCACCTGATTGCCGCCGACACCTGCGTCTTCGGCTCGCTCGCCGACGTGGTGCCGCTCGCCCCGTCGACCGTAGCGCAGCACTTGGCGCAACTCCGCAATGCCGGCCTGATCCGGCAGTGGGACGACGGGGCGCGGAGTTGCTACGGCGCCGCGCCGGAACGCGTCGCCACCCTGCGGCATCTGCTCGACGGCCTCGGCGACCGGGCGCGTTGACGTCACCGAGCCCGGCACCGTCCCGCCGCGCGGTATCGCCGAACGCGCGCAGCCCGCGCCCGGCGGCGTCGCGGTCGGCGTCGAGACCTGCGGCCGGACGCGGTGCCGCCTGACCCGCCCAGCCCTTGCGTCCCGCGCCCGAGGCGTGCATTTCGAGGCCGCGCCAGCCGCACGACGGCGCCAGCGAACGAGGAGACGGGAGCGATGAACCCATTCGATCTGACGGGCAAGGTGGCCCTCGTCACCGGCGGCAATGGCGGCATCGGGCTCGGCATGGCGGAGGGGCTGGCCGCTGCCGGGGCGACCGTCGTCGTGGCCGGTCGCGACGCCGACAAGAACGCGCAGGCGGTGGCCGCCCTCGAGGCGAAGGGTGCCAAGGCCGACGCCATCGTCGCCGACGTGGCGAGCGTCGAGGGTGCCAAGGCGATGGTCGAGGAGACGGCGGCGCGGCACCGGCGGCTCGACATCCTGATCGCCAATGCCGGCATCAACGTCCGCAAGGCCCCCGAAGCGTACGCGCCGGAGGAGTGGCGGTCGGTGCTCACCACCAACCTCGACGCGGTGTTCTGGTGCGCGCAGGCCGCACATCCGCACTTCCTGCGGGCGGGCGGCGGCAAGCTCGTGACCATCGGCTCGATGATGTCGATCTTCGGCGCGTCGTTCACCGCGCCCTATGCGGCGAGCAAGGGCGGCGTGGTGCAGCTCACCAAGGCGCTGGCCTGTGCCTGGGCCAAGGACAACGTCCAGGCCAACGCCATCCTGCCCGGCTGGATCGACACCGACCTCACCCGCACCGCCCGCAAGGACGTGCCGACGCTGCACGACAAGGTCGAGCAGCGCACGCCGGCCGGCCGCTGGGGCGTGCCCACCGACCTCGCCGGGCTCGCCGTCTTCCTCTCGGCCCCCGCCTCCGACTTCGTCACCGGCACGGCTATCCCGGTCGACGGCGGCTACTCGGTCCAGGGCGCCGTCTGAGCGCGCCGGCTTCAGCCGGGCAGCGCGAGGTCGACCGGCGCGAAGCCGTCGATGGCCAGCCGGACGGTGGCCCCCGGCCGGACGAAGACGAGGCCGGTCAGGGTGCCGGTGGTGACGATCTGGCCCTGGGCGATGGCCGCGTCGTCGCCGCCGGTATTCACCAGCGCCAGCAACGGTATCAGCGGGTCGCCGTTCGCGTGCTCGCCCGTGGCGTCGACGCGCACCGCGCCGTCGACCTCCAGCACGGCATGGGCGCGGGTAAGGTCCGCGGTGCGCCAGTCCGGCCGATCGGCACCGACGACCAGGGCACCGTTCGACATCAGATCGCCGAGGCGGTGGAGGACGGGGGTGTCCTCGTAGCTGACGAAGCGGGTCGCCACCACCTCGATCGCCGGCATGGCCGTCAGTGCCGCCGCCACCTCGTCACGGCCGTAGGGCTCGGTCCGGCGCGGTAGCGGGCGGTCGAGGCGAAAGGCGATCTCGCCCTCGATGCCGAGCAGCGGCACCAGCCGCGCCTCGATGCTGGTCGGGCTCGGCAACAGGCGCGAGCCGACCACGGCACCGCGCATGAAGGTGCCGTCCGCGGTCAGCGCCACCTTCCAGCCGGCCACCGGTTCGTCGAGCCGGCGGACCAGCGCGTCCTGCACCGCGTGTCCGTCGGCGGCACTCGTGGGCCGCAGATCCGGCGGCAGCTCGGCCAGCGGCTTGCCGCTTCGGTAGGCTTCGGCCAACAGGCGCGCGGCTTCGTCGATCGTCGTTCGGTCCATCGGTGGCGGTCCTCAATCCAGGAGTCGGCGGGCGCCGGCAACGAGCACGTCGTTGATCCAGGCGTAGCGCATGAAGTCCTCGCGCACCGGCTTGCCGGCCGCGTTGATCCGTGCGGTGGCCTCGCGTACCGCCTCGCGCACGTCGGGGTGATCGGGCCGTCCCGGATAGCCGAGCGACTGGGCCAGATCGTTCATGCCGAACGACAGGTAGTCGATCCCCTCCAGGCTGGCGATCTCGTGGGCCGCCTCCAGCGCACCCCGGCTCTCGACCATGATGCAGAGCCCGATCTGGGCGTTGGCCGCCGCCAGGTGCGCCGGCCGGTCGACGATGCCGAGGCCGTAATGCGGCCTGCCGCCGCCGAAGGAGCGGGCGCCGAGCGGGGCGTAATAGGCAGCGGCCATCGCTTCTCGGGCGTGCTCCACGCTTTCGACGTGCGGCACGACGAGGCTCAGGACGCCGCGATCGACGAAGCTCGTGATCGTCGCCACGCTGCGGTCGGGCACGCGGGCGACGACCGTCAACCCGTGCCGCTCGGCGGCGAGGCAGCAGAACTCCACGTCGCGCTGGCCGAACGCGCCGTGTTCGCCGTCCAGATAGACGAAGTCGAGCCCGACCGTGGCCAGCACCTCGATCGCATTGGTCGACGGGAAGGTGAGATGAACCCCGCGTATCGGGCGGCGCTCGCGCGCTGCCGCCTTCACCTCGTTCTTCATGTCCGGTTTCCTCTCACGTTGCGTCACGGCTCGGTCGGCGCGGCCCTGTGGTCGGTCCCGCGCACCACGGCCACCAGCACCCACACGGCCAAGGCCAGGGCCATGACCAGGAGCGTCGTCGCGATCGGCCCGTCGAACAGGCCCAGCACGTTGCCGCGCGCGAGCAGCATGGCACGGCGGAACTGCTCCTCGATCATCGGTCCGAGCACGAAGCCGATCAGCAAGGGTGCCGGCTCGAAGCCCAACAGGCGCATGCCGTAGCCAACGAAGCCGAAGACGAAGAGCATGGCCACGTCGAAGACGTTGTTGTTGAGGCTGTAGGTGCCGATGCAGATCAGGCAGACGACCGTCGGATAGAGGTAGCGATAGGGCATCTGCAACAGACGCACCCAGATGCCGATCAGCGGCACGTTGAGGATGACGAGGATCACGTTGCCGATCCAGAAGCTGGCGACCAGCCCCCAGAACAGATCGGGATGGGTGTCGATCATCCGCGGACCGGGGATGATGCCGTGGATCATCAACGCCCCGAGGATGATCGCCATGGTCGGCGTTCCCGGGATGCCGAGCGACAGGGTGGGGACGAAGGCGGTCTGGATGGTCGCGTTGTTGGCGGCCTCGGGTGCGGCGACGCCCTCGATGGCGCCCTTGCCGAAGCGCTCGGGCGTGGGCGAGATGCGCTTCTCCAGGGCATAGGCCAGAAACGAGGCCATCAACGGTCCCGTGCCGGGCAGCGGGCCGAAGACGCTGCCGAGCCCGGAGCCGCGGAGGATCGCCTTGCCGGCGCGCAGGCCCTCGTCGAACGAGGGAATCATGGCGCGGAAGGCGATCGGCTGCTTCGAGGCCCGTTGCTTGGACGAGACGACCGAAGCGATCAGCTCGGAGACGCCGAACAGGCCCATCGCCAGGGTCACCAGACTGATGCCGTCGTAGAGGCTGAGAAAGCCGAAGTCGAAGCGGACGACGCCGCTGTTCACGTCGGCGCCGATCAGGCCGAGGATCAGCCCCAAGACGACCATGGCGATGCTCTTCAACGGATCGCCCTGGCCGATGGTGGCCGCAGCAACGAGGCCGAAGAGCATGGCCGCGAAGTACTGCGCAGGCCCGAACTCCATCGTCAGGACGACGATGATCGGAATGAGGAACATCAAGACCAGGATGCCGATGATGCTGCCGACGAACGACGCCATGGTCGTAATGAAGAGGGCGAGCGCCGCCTTGCCCTGCTGGGTCATCGGATAGCCGTCGATGCAGGTGACGGCGCTGGAGGCGGTGCCGGGGATGCGCAACAGGATCGACGCGGTCGAGCCGCCGTACTCGGAGCCGTAGTAGATGCCGGCCAGCATCACGATCGCCGAGATCGAATCGATGTAGTAGGTGATCGGCAGCAGGAGTGAGATGGCGGCAAGCGCCCCGATCCCCGGCAGCACGCCGACGAAGGTACCGAGGAACACGCCGACGAAGCAGAAGGCGAGGTTCTGCATCGTCAGGGCCACCGGAAAGCCGACGGTGAAGAGTTCCATCAAAAAGGCATCCGCACGGCGGCGATGGGCAGTTGCAGGCCGACCAGGAAGACGAGCCACACGCCCGCGACCACCACGGCGACCAGGACCAGGGCCTCGATCGCACCGATCTCGCGGTCACCGAGACAGGCCAGCAGGCCGGCGGCGGCGACCGCCGGCAACAGCCCGACGTGCCGCACGGTCAGACCGAAGACGGCGATGGCGACGAGGATGGCTACCGCCGGACGCCAGGCGACCGGCTCGAAGCCCCCGGTGCGACCGATGCTCCGGAGCGCGATCACGCTGCCGATGGCGACGGCCGTGATGCCGAGGATCATGGGAAAGTAGCCGGCCCCCATCCGTCGCGCCGTGCCCAGGCCGTAACCGAAGGACTGGCTGAGCACGTAGGCGCCGACGAGGGCCAGCAGCAGGCCACCGACGGCGTCCTTCGCATCGACCTTCAGCCTGGGCATGAACGATACCATCCGATCGGGGTGGCGGCCGGACCGGCAGGGTGCGCCGATCCGGCCGCGCGGACGTCGTCAGTCGAGCCGCACGCTCGCCTGCTCGGCGACGTCGGCCATGCGATCGAACTCGTTCATGAGGTAGGCGTTGGCGTCGTTCGGGTCGTCGCTGCCGATCACGGTCAGGCCGCGCTGATCGGCGAGGGAGGCGAATTCGGGTCCGGTGAGGAAGTCCTCGACGAACGCCGAGATACGCTCGGCCGCTGCGTCCGACATGCCGCTCGGCGCGACCAGCGCGTACCACTCGGTGAGCGTGAACGACGGGATGCCCGAGGCCTCGTGCATCGGCGGCAGCTCGGGGATGAAGCGGTTGCGCTCGGGCGTGCTGACCGCCAGCGGGCGCAGCGATTCCAGGTGCGGCCGCATCGAGCCGAATGGGCCCAGCATGATCTGGATGCGGCCCGCGACGAGGTCGACATAGGCCGGCTGGATGCCGTTGTAGGGCACGTGCTCGATGTCGACGCCGGCCTCCAGGTTGAAGAGTTCCTGCATCAGGTGGGGCGCCGTCGCGTTGCCGGCCGTGCCCCAGTTCAGGTCGCCCGGATGCGCCTTGGCGTAGGCGATCAGCTCCTCGACGCTCTCGACCGGCACGTCCGGATGCACCGCGAGCACGTTCGGCACCGACGCCAGCACGGAGATGCCGCGGTGGTCGGTACGTGGGTCGTAGGGTGGGTTGCTGGTGACGGACGGCAGGATCAGGTTCTGCAGGGTGGCGATGCCGAGGGTATGGTCGGCGTCGCCCTCCGCCACGGCGACCATCATCAGCGCACCGGCGGCGCCCGGACGGTTCTCGACGATGACCGGCTGGCCGAACTCGGCCGCCATCCGGTCCTGCATCAGCCGCGGGATGGCGTCGGCGATGCCGCCGGGCGGGAAGCCGACATAGATGGTGATCGGCTGGGTCGGCCAGTCCTGGGCCCAGGCCGATCCGGTCAGCATCGCGGCGCCGGCCGCCAGCGATGCCATCCAGGTCCGTCGATCCATGGTGCTTGCTCCCTTGTCGGGCGACCGTCCGTGATCGCTCTGTGTTTGACGTTGAGTGTAATCAATTACATAGTGCTGTCGAGCCGTCAACCGGGGGGAACGGGATGAGCGTCGTGCTGGGTGCGGGCGCCCATCGCTACGAGGTGGTGGAGGGCTGGCCGACGCTGCCGGCCGAGGTCCGGCTGGGCGAGGTCGCCGGCGTCGCCGTCGACGACCGCGACCGGGTCTATCTCTTCAACCGGGGACCGCATCCGATGGTGGTGGTCGACCGTGACGGGCGGTTCCTCCAGAGCTGGGGGCACGATCTGTTCCGCCGGCCGCACGGCGTCCACGTCGCCGCGGACGGTGCCATCTACTGCACCGACGAAGGCACCCACACGGTCGCCAAATGCACGCTCGACGGCCGCCTGCTCCTGCGGCTCGGCATCCCCGACCGGCCGGCACCCGCCATGAGCGGCCGGCCCTTCCACCGCTGCACCCACACTGCCCTCGCCCCCGACGGCGCCATCTACGTCACCGACGGCTACGGCAACGCGGCCGTCCACAAGTTCGCCGCCGACGGCCGTTACCTGTTCTCCTGGGGACAGCCGGGCTGCGACCTGGGCGAGTTCAACCTGCCGCACAACGTGCTGTGCGACCCCGAGGGCTGGGTCTACGTCGCCGATCGCGAGAACCACCGCATCCAGATCTTCGACGGCGACGGCCACTACGAGACGCAGTGGAACAACCTGCACCGCCCGAGCGCTCTCTGCGCGCTGCCCGGAAGCTGCTGCTCGTGCGCGGTCGGCGAGATCGGCCCCTACCTGCCGGTCAACCGCGACACCCCCAATCTCGGACCGCGCATCAGCTTTCTCGTCGACGGCACCCGCACTGGCAAGCTCGACAGCCAAGGTGGTCCGGGCAACGGTCCGGGCCAGTTCGCTTCGCCGCACGGCCTCGCCGTGGACTCCCTGGGCGACCTCTATGTCGGCGAGGTCACGGCCTCGGCCTGGCCCTCGCTCTTCCCCGGCCGCCCACTGCCCGACGACCTCCGCTCCATCAAGAAGCTGAAGCGCCTGCCGGCCGTAGAACGGTAAGGTTGGACGACAAAAGAGCAGGGGGACTTGAT
>JBJHBG010000136.1:0-10799 GCA_050485385.1 Geminicoccaceae bacterium
GCTGGAGCCCATCGGCTTCGTCCCTCCGGCCGAGGCCGAAGCCGCCTTCTACGAAGCCCTGGAGAACGAGCCGATCGCCGCGTAGGACTCACACCAATCAGCCTCCGGCAAACCCGGCGCGGTTCAGCTCCGGGCGGTACTGCTCTCGAGCTCGAGCGCGCAGTGATCGAAGGAGCATCCTTCCTGCGCGAGCGGGCGGTGATCGGAGGCGCCCTGACTCCCAATGGCGCCGTACTCGGCGCCATCGTCGACGATCCGCCGTCCTGGCCGCCGCGCGGCGACCTCCTGCTCGACCGCTGCCGTTACGGCGCCTTCATCGATGCGCCGACCGACGCGGCGACCAGGCTCGCCTGGCTCGACCGACAGGTTCCCGCCCGCTGGGGCGAGGACTTGGGGCCGCAACCCTACGAACGACTAGCCAAGGTTCTCGGCGAGGTGGGGCACGACGAGGACGTCACCCGCGTGCTGATCGCAAAGGAGCGACAGCAGCGCCGGGCGCGGCGGCGCGGGTCACACCACCTCGCCAGCCGCTCACGGCCCTCTCTGGCTGACCGGCTTCTGGGTTCTCGGCGCCCTCGCCCTGGTCGCACTCGCGGCCCAGGAGGCCATCCGGCCGAACGCGCCGGTGGAGCTGCGCTCGCCCGAATGGGTGCTCTGCGCCATGTCCCGCGCGGCTTGGCGCGGCCGGAGCAAACGCAGCTCGCCTGCTACCTGCGCCAACCGGAGGCCGCGGCCTATCCGGCCTTCAATCCGTGGACGCTGTCGCTGGAGGCGCTGTTGCCGGCATTGGAACTGAAGCAGGAGGCGCGTTTGGCGCCCGCTACGGGCTAGTCGCCGACGGCATCGGCCGCGGCTGTCTCTACGCCCACACCATGGCCGGTTGCGTACTCAGCCCGTCGGCGGTAGCGGGCTTTGCCGGGATCGTGAAGTCGCGCTGACCTCGTCGGCCCGCGGCGCCAGGCCGTAGGGCCGCACGAGGTCCCAGACGTGGGCCGGCACCATCGCCTTCAGCCGCTTGGGATGCGCGCGGCGGAGGTGCAGGACCGTCTCGATCGCCTTCATCTCCAGCCGGGCGCGGGCGAACTCGAGGCCGCGCGGACCGATGCGCGGTTGCAGCCATGCGACCAGGGGGCGCAGCCAATCGGGGATGGCGCGCAGCGGCAGCCCGCCCGCCGCACGCTCGACGTTGGCACGAAAGCCCGCGACCGCTCCTCGGCGCTTGCCCCGGCTGCCCGGCGCCCGGAGCCGCACGTCGGCGCCGAGCAGGTCCAGCAGTTCCTGCCCGCGGCCGTTGCGGACGATCAGCCATTGCTCCCCCTCGCCGCCCATGTAGCCGACGGTGAGGTCGGCCAAAGCGTTGGTGTAGTCGACGCAGGTCTGGCAGGTCAGCGGGAAGAAGTCGGGCCGCAGCTTCGACAACGGCAGCTGAAGGAACGGTACGGTACGGGCACGGCCGTCGCCGTAGCGCAGCTCGACCCGGTAGTCGGCACGAAACTCGAGATAGGTGACCGTCTCGGGCCGATCGTCCACCAGCGCCAGGAACTCGTGGAAGTTGGTGGTCGTCGTGTTGTCGGAGCAGGGCGTGCCGACGACGTAGAGGCGATCGAAGCCGAGTTCCGCTTCGAGGGCACGGAGCGCGTGCACTTGGCAGGGTATGCCGACCACGGCAAGCTTGGTGAAGCCTCGCGCCCGCGCCGGCTCCAGGAGGGCGAGTAACGGCGCATAGCCCATCCGCATGCCCCGGCAGGCGGCCATGCCCGCGGGCTCGGTGACCAGCACCGGCATGGGCTTCCAGCGGTCCGCCGGGTCCGGCGCCACCGCGAGGACCGCCTCGACGGCACCGGTCCGCAACAGCCGCTCGCCGATGGTCGTGGCGATGCCCGTCCACTGCGCCCCCTCGCGCGGCTCGACCATGGCCGCCCGGTACATGGCGAGATGCGGCCCGAAGAAGGTCTCGTCCGCCTTGGTGCGATCGCGCGTCCGGCCATGCGCCCGTTCCTCCAGGGTCGCATAGTCCGGGGCGATGAACTGACAGGCCCGCCCACAGGCCTTCGCATCGGCCATCCGCGATACGCCGCAATCGGTGCAGAGCCCGCGCGGCGCCGGCGCTCGCAAGGGCGGCGACCACGGCGCCTCCCGCTCGACGTCCAAACCTTCCCTCCCCGCCGACATCCTCCGGACGATGCGAGCGCGACGGGCGCGCCACAAGGCGACTTCCGCACGAGCGGCGAAAGGCCGCGCGGCAGCCTTGCCGAGCACGGGTCGCTCGGCCCTACCTGGCCCGTGGCCACCGCTTCCGACCCGTCCACGGTACGCTTGACGGCCGCAACCCCGATCCCTATGACCACCCCGGGCGCATAGCTCAGTTGGTAGAGCAGCTGACTCTTAATCAGCGGGTCCACGGTTCGAGTCCGTGTGCGCCCACCATCAGGTCGATCCGACGGTTTCGGGAGGAACGTTGCGGGGTCGTGTCCCGGACGCCACGTGCGTTGCGCCCGCGGGGTGCCGTTGCTAGCTTCCGGCCGTCCGTCGCCCGCCCCGGAGCCCCATCGATGAAGCTGCTCGCCGGCAACAGTAACCGGCCGTTGGCCGAAGCCATCGCCGCCTATCTGCGTGCCGACCTCACCCGCGCCACGGTGCAGCGCTTCAACGACATGGAGGTGTGGGTCGAGATCCACGAGAACGTCCGCGGCGAGGACGTCTTCGTCATCCAGTCGACGTCGTATCCCGCCAACGACAACCTCATGGAGTTGCTGGTCTGCCTCGATGCGCTCCGGCGCGCCTCGGCGAAGCGGATCACCGCCGTCATCCCGTATTTCGGCTATGCCCGGCAGGATCGAAAGCCGGGTCCGCGCACGCCCATCTCGGCCAAGCTGGTCGCCAACCTGATCACCACCGCCGGCGCCTCGCGCGTGCTGACCATGGACCTGCACGCGGGGCAGATCCAAGGCTTCTTCGACATTCCCGTCGACAACCTCTACTCCGCCCCCCTGTTCGCGCCCGACATCGCCAACAATTTCGGCACCGACGACCTCGTCCTGGTTTCGCCGGACGTGGGCGGCGTCGGCCGGGTACGCGCCCTGGCGAAGCGGCTTGACGTACCCTTGGCCATCGTCGACAAGCGCCGCGAACGGGCCGGAGTCTCGGAGGTGATGAACGTCATCGGCGAGGTCGACGGCAAGCGCTGCGTGCTCTTCGACGACATCATCGACAGCGGCGGCACCCTCTGCAACGCGGCCGACGCGCTGCTCGCCGAGGGCGCGACGGCGGTGATGGCCTACGTGACGCACGGGGTGCTCTCGGCCGGGGCCGTGGCGCGGGTGGCGGCAAGCTCCCTGGAGCAGCTCGTCATCACCGACAGCATCCGGGCGACCGAGGGCGTACGGGTGACGCAGAAGATCAGGGTGCTGTCCATCGCCCAGCTCATGGGCGAGGCGATCACCCGGATTTCCAGCGAAAGCTCCGTATCCAGCCTGTTCGACTGACGTTGCATCTGTCCGAGGTGCCGGATGGGCCGGCATGTCGGAGGGAAAGGAGATCGACCATGTCCGACCATCTCGTCCTCGCGGCCGCGCCGCGCACCGAAACCGGCAAAGGCCCGAACCGACGCCTCAGGATGGCCGGCAAGGTGCCCGCCATCGTCTACGGCGGCGACGAGGCGCCCATGATGTGCGCGCTGATCGCCAAGGACGTCAGAAAGGAGCTGCGCACCAACGCGCGCTTCTTCTCGACCGTGATCGACCTCGACTTCGGCGACCGCAAGGTGCCGGTGGTGGCGCGCGAGGCGCATACCCATCCCGTGACCGACGACGCGCTGCACCTCGACTTCGTGCGGGCGACGCGCGGCAGCGTGATGACGGTGCAGGTGCCGGTGGTGTTCCTCAACGAGGAGCGCGCACCGGGCATCAGGAAGGGCGGTGTGTTGAACGTCGTCCGCCGCGAGGTCGAACTGCTTTGCCCGGTCGATTCCATCCCCGACCATGTCGAGGCCGACCTCGCCAAGCTCGAGATCAACGACACGGTGCGCATCAGCGACATCGCCCTGCCCGCCGGCGTGCAACCGAGCATTGCCGACCGCGACTTCATGATCGCCACCATCACCGGCAAGGGACCGGCGGAGGAGGCGGCGGAAGGCGAGGCCACCGAGGCGACCGCCGAAGAGGACTGAGGCTGCGGTGCTGCTCTTCGTCGGCCTCGGCAACCCGGGCAGCGCCTATGCCGGCCATCGCCACAACATCGGCTTCATGGCGCTCGACCTCATGGCCGAGCGCCACCGCTTTCAGCCCTGGCGGAGCAAGTTCCACGGCCGGCTGAGCGAGGGCAGCCTCGGCGGCACCAAAGTGCTGGCGCTGGAGCCGATGACATACATGAACGAGAGCGGACGGGCGGTGGGCGAGGCGCTCCGCTTCTACAAGCTCTCACCCCGAGATCTCGTCGTCCTGCACGACGAACTCGACCTCGTCCCGTTCAAGTGCCGGGTGAAGCAGGGCGGCGGCGTTGCCGGGCACAACGGGCTGCGCTCCATCGCCGCCCATCTCGGCACGCAGGACTTCAAGCGCGTGCGGCTGGGCATCGGCCATCCGGGCGACCGCAACCGCGTCACCAACCACGTCCTCGGCAACTTCGCCAAGGCCGAACTGCCGGACCTCGCCTGCTTCCTCGATGCGGTCGTCGACGCCGCCCCGAAGCTGGCGGACGGCGACGACGCCGGGTTCATGAACCGCGTGGCGCTGCTCACGCAGGACGACGCTGGAGGTCCACGTACGGCGCCCTGACCGGCGTTTCCCGTCGGCTCGACCGCGGCTCCGTGAACACGCCGATGCGGGGACCAAACTCACGGCAAAGGTTTGACTTGGCGCCCCCGGCAGGACTCGAACCTGCGACCGTCCGCTTAGAAGGCGGATGCTCTATCCGGCTGAGCTACGGGAGCGGCGACCGCACTAAAGGCGGCAGCCGCTCGCCCCGCAACCCCCAAATCGCCGGCCGTTCACACCCGCCGGACGAAGTTGTCGCTGTAGGACTTGGGCCGCAGCACGCGCTCGTGCGGCTCCTCCACCCAATACGCGATCCCTTCGCGCTGGGCGAAAGCGATGGCCGCCTCCTTGGTCGGAAAGCGCAGCGTCACCTGAGTTGCCGTATCGCCCGAGCCGACCCAGCCGATCAGGGGGTCGGCCTCCCGCCGCTCGCTCGATTCCATCTCCAAGAGCCACACCCGGCTCTTCGCCTTGCCGGACGACACGGCTGGCTTGGCGGGACGGTAGATGCGTGCGGCCATCGACGAGCCCTTCGACTGGGTGGAATGCGGGCTTTATGCGCAGGCCGTGGCCATCCGTCCAGTCGGGCCAAAAGTCGGCGCCGCTCGCAGCCGCGACCGCGTCCGCCGCCCTGGCCGCTCGGGGACGCCGAGGATATGCTGCATGCTTCGAAACGGGAGGCTCCGATGAGTGAGGACCGGTACGAGTTGGGCATGCGGACGCGACGCCAGGTGCTGGGCAATGCCTATGTCGAGGGCAAGCAGGAACAGACGCACGCGTTCGACGCCGACTTCCAGCGCTACCTCACCGAGTGCAGTTGGGGGATGGTCTGGTCGCGCGACGGCCTGGACGCACGCACCCGCTCGCTGATCACCCTCGCGATCCTGGCCACCTTGCGGCACGACGAGGAGCTGGTGCTGCACCTCAGGGCGACCAGGAACACCGGGGCGACGCCGGACGAGATCAAGGAGATGCTCCTCCACGTCGCGGCCTATGCGGGCATGCCCGCGGCGCACCACGCCACGCGGATCGCCAAGAAGGTGCTCGCGGAGTTCGTCGAGGGTTCGGCTTGACCGGCCCCCTGCAACGGTAAGGACCATGACCGAGCCCAGCCCCTGCATCATCACCGTCGCCATCACCGGCTCGGTGCCGACCAAGGCCGACAACCCGGCGGTACCGATTACCGTCGCGGAGCAGGTCGAAAGCACCCACGAGGCGTTCGAGGCGGGAGCCACCCTCGCCCATTGCCACGTCCGCAACGACGACGGCACGCCCACCTCCGACCCCGAGCGCTTCGCCCGGCTGAAGGAGGGGCTGGAGCGCCACTGTCCGGGCATGATCGTCCAGTTCTCCACGGGCGGCCGGTCCGGCGCCGGCCAGGCCCGTGGCGGCATGTTGCCGCTCCGCCCGGACATGGCCTCGCTCTCGACCGGCTCGTGCAACTTCCCGACCCGCGTCTACGACAACCCGCCGGATCTCGTCGACTGGCTCGCCGCCGAGATGCGCGCGCACGGCGTCAAGCCCGAGATCGAGGCGTTCGACCTGTCGATGATCTACAAGGCCGTCGAGATGAGCCAGGACGGTCGCATCCAAGGCCCGCTGCACGTCCAGTTCGTCATGGGCGTGAAGAATGCCATGCCGGTCGACCGGCCCGCCTTCGAGTTCTTCGTCGCAACCTTGAAGCGCCTCGCACCCGACGCCACCTGGACCGGCGCCGGCATCGGCCGCGACCAGATCACGCTGAACCGCTGGTCGCTCGAACTCGGCGGTCATTGCCGCACCGGCCTCGAGGACAACGTCCGTATGGACAAGGCCACGCTCGCGCCCTCCAACGCCGCCCTCGTCCGCCGCGTGGTCGACCTCTGCGCCGACTACGGCCGCCGTCCCGCCACCGTCAGCGAGGCCCGGCGGTTGCTGGGGTTCGGGACAGCGGCTTAGCGCGGGGAATGGATGAACGGTGCCGAGGGTCTCGCGCCCCGACGATCCGCCCGGCTCAGCCCCACTCCCGGCGCAGGCGGTCGCGCTCGGCGGCGAGCGCCAGGAGCACGGCAACCGTCGGCAGGTTACGGATGCGGCCCTCGCGCCACCAGGCCATGGCCTCCGCGAACGGCAGCACGAAGGGGCGGATGTCCTCGTGCTCGTGGCCGAGACCATGGTGGCCAGCGACCGCTAGGGCGGGCGTATGGGCAACGAAGCCGTAGAGATATTCGTCGGTGAAGCCGGGGCTGGCGTAGCCCGCATAGACGGGAACCATGGCCCGCGCCACGAGACCCGTCTCCTCCTCGAGTTCGCGGCGGCCGGTCGCCTCGGGATCGTCGTCCTGGTCGTGGAGGCCGGCCGGGGCCTCGACCAGCCAGGAGGTCAGCGGGTCGGTAACGGCGCCGGCGCGGAATTGCTCGATCAAGGCGACGGTGTCGGCGATCGGATCGTAGGGCAGCACCACGACGGCGGCGCCGCGCCGGACCACCGTGCGCTCCAGCCAGGGCGTCGACGTGCCGTCGAAGCGTGCGTGGCGCAGGCAGAGCCGGTCGACGGCGATCCAGCCGTCGAGCTGGCGTTCGACGTCGCCGACCTCGACCGCGCGGTCAGTCATGTCAGGTGAAGGCCTTGAAGGTAATCAAGGTGAAGGTGTCCTTGACGCCTTCCAGCGTCTGAACGTGGCTGTTGACGAAACGGCCGATATCGGCGCCGTCGTCGAGGTAGACCTTCATCAACAGGTCGTATTGGCCCGAGATGCTGTGCACCTCTGAGACCTCGTCCAGCGTCTGCACGGCCGCGTCCGCGACATCGTAGGCGCGGCCGAGCTCGCACTTCACCATGATGAAGAGCGTCTGCATCACTCGTCCTCGGAGCGGACCAGTGCGCGGATCGGAACCTCCCGGAGGAGGAAGCTGGGAACGTGGTCGCCCATGCCCACGATGCGGCCCTCGCGCCGTTCCTCGCGCGCCTCGTCGCGGCCGACCTTGGGCGGGCGGCGTTCGCCCGCACCGCGCTTGGCACGCTCGGCCTCGGTTCGCTCCTCGGTGCGGGTGGCCGAGCGGGCGGCTCGTGGCGGCGTGGCGTGCGATCCGGCCGTGGGCGAAGGCTCGGCGGGTGCGAGATCGACGGCTGCCGGTTCGACGGGTGTGGGTTCCGCCGCAGCGGGCGCGGCCTTGCTGCGGCGGCGCCTGCGACCGCGACCGCTCGGCGTCTCGCCCTCGGCCGCCTGCGTCGGCGGCGGCACGTCGTCCCCACCGGCTTCCGGCGGGACGGTCACGTCGTCCAGCCCAGCTCCTGACGGTGCCGGCCCGTCGTCCTCGTCGGGCACGACAACCTTGGCGCGGAACGGGTCGAACAGGGCGATCGGGCCGCCGACGAGCTGCTCCACCTTGGCGAGGCGCTTGTCGTCGTCGTCGGTGGCGAAGGTGAAGGCGCGACCCTTGCGGCCGGCACGGCCCGTGCGGCCGATACGATGGATGTAGTCGTCGGCGTGGGTCGGCACGTCCAGGTTCACCACGACCGGCATGTCGGAGATGTCGAGGCCGCGCGCGGCAACGTCGGTCGCGACCAGATAGTCCACCTGCCCAGCCTTGAACGCGTCCAGCGTCGCCTGCCGCTGGCTCTGATCGAGGTCGCCGTGGATGTCGCGGGCGTTGTAGCCCTTGCGCTGCAACTTGCGCGTGGTGGTGCCGACGTCGCGCTTGCGATTGCAGAAGACGATCGCCTTCGTCACGTCGTGCTTCGCGATCAGCGCCTCCAAAGCGTCGATCTTCTTCGCCGGCGCCATGCGGCAGAGCACGCTCTCGATGTTCGCCACCGTCGTCGCCGGCGGCGAGACCGCCACCTCGACCGGATCGGTGAGAAAGCGCTCGGCCAGCCGGCGCACTTCCTTCGGCATGGTCGCGGAGAACAGGAGCGTCTGCTCGCGGCGCGTCAACAGGCCGGCGATGCGCTCGACGTCGGGGATGAAGCCCATGTCTAGCATGCGGTCGGCCTCGTCGATGACGAAGATCGAGACCCCGCCGAGCAGCACCTTGCCACGCTCGAACCAGTCGAGCAGGCGGCCGGGCGTCGCAATGAGCACGTCGACGCCGCGATCGAGCAGCTTCTCCTGATCGCCCATGCCGACGCCGCCGATGATCAGCGCCATCGTCAGCTTCACGTGCTTGCCGTACTTCTCGAAGTTCTCGGCGGTCTGGGTCGCGAGTTCGCGGGTCGGGCTCAGGATGATCGAGCGCGGCATGCGCGCTCGCGCCCGCCCGCTGGCGAGCTGGTGGATCATCGGCAGCACGAAGGCGGCGGTCTTGCCGGTGCCGGTCTGGGCGATCCCCACCATGTCGCGTTTGGCCAGCACGTGCGGGATGGCCTGCGCCTGGATCGGGGTCGGTCGCGTGTAGCCGGCATCGGCAACGGCGCGCGCGACCTCCGCGCGCAGTCCGAGTTCGGCGAAATCCGGAAAGGCCTCGATGGCTTGGGTCAAGAACGGTCCATGTCGCTTGGCGTGACGTCACCGGGGGTGTAGGGCGCTGCCTAGTAAAGTCAATGATCGTCCGTGTCCTCGGCCGTCGCCGAGCCGGAAAAAAGCCGCCTTGGAGCACGCCAATGCGCGATCCGCTAGCCCTCGCCGCCGGTGACGGGCATCTCGTCGTCATCGACGTGCAGGCCCGGCTGCTGCCGGCGATGCCGGACGTCCGCCGGCGCGACGTCGAGCGCGCCCTCGGCCTGCTTGCCACGGCCACGCGACTGCTCGGGGTTCCGACGACGCTGACCGAGCACGTTCCGGACGCCATCGGCGCGACCGAACCGGCGATTCGCGAACGCTTCGCCCATGCCGAGGCGATCGGCAAGGTCCACTTCGGCGCCGCGAACGAGCCGGCCTTCCTGGAGCGTATCGCGGCCGTGGATCGTCCTTGTCTGCTGCTCTGCGGGATGGAGGCGCATGTCTGCGTGCTCCAGACGGCGCTCGGCCTCGCGGCACGCGGTCATCGCGTCGTCCTCGTCGCCGACGCCTCCTGCTCCAGACGCGCCGTCGACGAGAGGCTCGCGCTCGACCGCTGCCGCCACCACGGCATCGAGGTGGTGACCAGCGAGATGGTCGCGTTCGAGTGGCTGCATCGCGCCGACCATCCCGCCAGAAGCGAGCTGATCGCGGCGATCAAGGCGGCCTCGGCCGCTTCGAGGCTCGCCACCAGTCCCTCGACGCGCGCCTGCAGACCCTCGGTGCGGCCCTTCACGTCATCAGCGGCGGCCAACAGACGAGCCGCCACGGCGAGCGTCTCGCCCGCGGTGCCATGGCTGTCGGCGATCTCCGCGCTCGCCTCGTAGGTGAGGTCCGACACGGCCTGAACGCCGCGGGTGATCTCCTGGGTGGCCGCACTCTGCTGGGTAACGTCGGCGGCGACGGCCTGGGCCACGTCGGCGACCCGGCCGACACTGTCGCGGATGTTGCCGACGGCCGCGACCGCGGCACCGGAGGCGTCGCGCACCTCCGCCACCTGGGCGCCGATGCGCCGCGTCGCCTCGATGGTGGCGTTCAGCGCGAGGAGGTTGGTCTGGTCGGCGATGCCCTCGATCAGTTGCAGCACCTCGGCAATGCTCTCCGCCGTGGCGACCAGTGCGGTGACGCGCAGATCGGCCTGCCCGGTCTGCTCGGTCGCCTCCGCCGCCGCCTTGCGCGTCACCCCTGTCTGCTCGTTGATCTCGTCGATCGAGCGGGCGAGTTCCTCGACCGCCGCCGCGATGGCCTGCGCCTGCTCGCTGCTGGAGCCAGCGGCATTGGTCACGTGCTCGGCGGCGCTCGCCGTCGTCGTGGCGCCGCGCTCGACGGCGCCGGCGTCGGCACGCAAGGCGGCGGCGGTATCCTGGAGGCCCGCCACGACCTCGCCCACCTCCGCCCGCAGCCGTGCCGCCGTGTCGAGCGACGCCTCGCGACGGGCCGTCGTCGCCGCATCGACCGCACGCGCGAAGGCCGCGAGACGTCGCGGCCGTCGGCGCCGTAGCAGACGGCCACCACCCGGCCGAAGCGGTCGCGGCCCTCGCGGCCAGGGCGCGGCAGGCAGCGCCTGT
>JBJHBG010000137.1:0-10599 GCA_050485385.1 Geminicoccaceae bacterium
GCCGCCGCTGCATCGGGAAAGGCGAAGCGGCCGGCCTGCCAGCCGGCGACGTAGGCGGCGGCCAGTTCGGCCTCGGGCAAGAGCAGATGGCGCAGGCTCTCGGCCCCGACATTGCCGACCGGCCCGCCGCCCCGGCGCCTGTTCTTGGCGGCGACGGTGGCGGCGGGCCGGCGGCCGAAGATACCGTCGCCGAAGCGCAGCCGTGGCCGCTCGCCGGGTTCGGTCTCGACCACGAAGGTGGCGGCGAAGGGATCGGCGGCCAGCAGATCGAGCGTCGGCAGCCAGGTCTCGCCCGCAACCGCGAGGCGCAGCGCCGGCAGGCTGGCGTGCGGATCCTGGCGGAGTGCGTCGGCGACGGGCCGCGTCTGCATCGCCGTCGCGTCATGCGCGGTGGCGTGGACCAGGCCCAAGTCCTCCGGCAGCGCGGGGCGCCAGGGACCGCGCACGGGCGGGCTCGGCGGGTCGAGCACGCCGCCGTCGGTCTCCAGGGTGCGGCCGTGGTCCGCGAGCACCACGTTGGCGCGGACCACCGCACCGTCGAGGCGCAGCGGGAACGGCAGCGCGTCGCCGCCGTGCCAGCGCACCTCCAGGACGTCCAGGTCTTCCACCGCGTCGTGCATGACCACCGCATCGGCGGCGAGGCGGACCGGATGGCGCCGCGTCGGGTCGGCCGGACCGCCATCGGCGCGGGGACCTTCCTCCAGCACCAGGAGGTCGCCTCCGCGCAAGGTCAGTGCCGGATCGGCACGGACGAGAAAGGCGCGGGTCGCACCGCGGGCGAGGCAGCAGTCGCGCTCGCCCCAAGTGTGAAAGTCGAGCGCGTTGCGGGCGGCACGCAGCTCGAGCACGTCGTCCAGCGTCTCGAACACGGCGGCGGTTTCGGCAAGCACGGTCAGCGCCAGATCGGTCGGCAGCACCGGCGGCCGGCGCATGGCGGCGAGCAGGCGGGTGCCACGCGGCAGCACCGGGAGCGCCGTGCCGGCGGGGTCGCTCGCCACCACGTCCGCTTCGACCTCGAAGGCGACCACGGTGCGGGCATTGGTGCCCTCGTGCAGCCGGTAGCCGGTCAGCCGCGCGTGCCGGGCGACGCTGACGCGCTTTCTGGCCGTGCCGAGATAGGCCTCGGTTGCGGCCGCGTCCTGGCGATAGGAAAGGCGGTCGGCGGCATCGGCCAAGAGTTCGACGAGGGTCACGCCGAGGTCGGCCGGGCTGCGCTCGGTCCAGGCCGGCATGGTCTGGGCCATGCGGTCGAGCATCAGGCCACGGAAGCTCTCGTAGTCCTTGGCGAGCGCGTCGATGCGGGGTGCCGGCGGCACGTTCGGCGGGCAGAGGTCGCTGGTGGCACAGTCGAAGCCCGTCGGGCAGTCGGTCTTGAAGGTGAAGGCGACCTCGGCCAGGGGTGGGTCGAACGGCGCGGGCGGCCCGCTGCCGTCGTCGGCGACGAGGCGGAGCGCATAGCGGCTGAAGTCGCCATAGCGGTCGAGGGTCAAGACCAGCGCCCGGTCGCTGCCGGCGAGCGGCGCCACGCTCAGGACCGCAATCGACGTCACCCGCGCGCCGCCCTCGATCCGGAGATTGGCGGGACCGAGGCCACCGACCCCGTCCGGCTTCAGGAAATGGAGGTGCAGGACGCGCTGCCGCAGCGCCGCGTCCGTGGCCTCGCGGTCGATCACCTCCAGGTAGTCGATGCCGTTGACCTCGAGGCCGCCGATGGTCGCGGTCGAGGCCGCCACCGCCTGGCGGCGGGCGTTGGTGCCGCAGCGGTAGGGCGCACCCACCCTAAACCTCCCGCTCGATGGTGACACGGCCCGCCTCGGCGCTGGCGAGCAGGCGGTAGGCGACGTCGATGGAGAGCCGGCCGTCGCCCGCCACCACGTCCAGCCCCTCGACCTGGAGCACGTCGCCGAGCCAGCGTTGCAACGCGCCCTGCACCAGGAACTCGACCGCCGTTGCGATCTCGGGCGAAGCGCCGGCGAAGACGAGTTGGCGGGTGTCGGCGCCGAATTCGGGGCGGTTGAGGCGCTCGCTGCGGTCGGTGAACAGCACCAGCTCGATCAGGTCGCGGACGTGACGCTCCAGGTCTGCACCTTGCGTTCGGCCGTCGCCGCCGATGCGGTAGGGAAAGCCGAACTGGGTCATGTGCCGGTGACCTTCAGTTGGGTGACGGTCACGCTCGGCGGCCCTTGCGGGAGTTGCTCGGCCGACTGGCAGATCACGCCGGCTGATTTGAGGACGGCGGGGTTGCCGCCGAGCATCACCTTCACCGCCGGGCGGAAGGTGGCGGTGACGCAGGGCGACGGGCGCGGCTCGGGCGTGGTGAAGGCGCAGCCGGTGATGGTGAAGGTGTCGCTCGCCGTCGCCGCCGGCTTGCCGCCGAGCAGGACCTTGGCCTGGGTCGGCACGATCTGGAGCGGCCCGCCGTGCGGGCACATGGCCGTCGCGCCCACCTCGATCAGAAAGTCGCTCATGGCAGCACCCGCAGGTTCTCGCCGTTGATGGCGACCCCACCGGCCGACAGCTCGATCGACGAGCCGGCGTAGGAGATGGTGACGCCGGCCGAGGTGATCTCGATGGTAGCCGGCACGGCGACGGCGGGAGCGCCCACCTCCAAGGTGACCCCGCCGGCGCCGGGCAAGTCGTTCAAGGTGAGCGAGACAGCATCCGTCTTGAGCATCTTGGCTGCCACCTGCTGCGGGCCGGGGGCGGGGCTCGGCGCCTCGCCGGGCCCCCAGAATCCGCCGACCCAGATCGGGTAGTCGGGATCGCCGCCCTCGAACTCGACCCACACCTGAGCACCCACCGGCGGGATGAGGAAGAGGCCGACCCCAGGGCCGGCATAGGGGCTGCACGGCATCGCCCAGAGCATCGCCGCGTCGCCGAGGACGGCCGGCACCCGCACCTGGAGGCGGCCCTGGCCGAACGGGTCGAGATCGCTCTCGACGGTGCCGCGATATTTGCCGAAGAAGCGGGGGGGCGGCATCGCGGTCTCCTCAGGCGACGCGCACGACGGGGACCAGGGCGCCCGTGTCGTGCCGGCTGAGGGTGAAGTCCTGGGTGTAGCTCCCCGACGCGATGCGGTGGCGGACCCGGCGCACCACCCAGGTGCCGTCGAAGGTGAAGCCGGCGCCGCGCAAATCGACCTTCTCGCGGGCGCGCAGGAGGCCGTTGTAGCGCAGCGTGTCGAGACTGCCGGTGGCGGTCACGCTGTCGTCGACCGAGGCGTCGAAATGGGCCTGGGCGCGACCGAGCGCCTGGACCATGGAGAGACCGGGCGTCGGCATCGAGCGCGTGCGCACCGCCTGACCGAGGCGGAGATAGTCGGGCACGGCGCCCAAGGGTGCCCGCGTCGACACGGGCGTCATCACCGGCATCACCTGCCCCGTCAGCCGGTCCTGCACCTGGGTCTCGACGCGCTCCGGCGCCAGCGCGTCGTTGGCGAAAGCCAGGTCGAACGCGTTGCTCTCGGGGCCGAGATTGACCGAGAGCGCCTTCTGCTGGAGCCCCGGCTTCACCCGCGGCCCCCAGTAGAGCGTGTTGACGAAGGGCACCGGCCCCGGCTCGACATAGGTAACGTAGCCGTGCCGCTCGGCCAGCTCGTTCAGGAAGTCCCAGTCGTTGGAGAGTTGCACGGGCGTGCGGTCGACCGGCACCACCGGGTCCATCACCGGCGGCGGCAGCACCATCGGGATCATGCCGTATTGCGCGTAGTTGAGGGCGATGAAGGCGGCGAGCGTGGTCTCCTCCATCGCCGGGTGCTGCTGCGGGGTCGTCGTCCGCTCCATCGCCACGCCGAGGTCCTGGCCGGACAGGATCAGACGGCCCTCGCCCGGCCGGTTGCCCGGCACGAGGTCGCGGCGGGTGACGAGGCCGTCCATCAGCACGCTCGGGATGGCGTTGAAGCTGGCGATCAGGATCGCCCGCGCGTTGACGCCGAGCAGCGGGTTGGCGACCAGCGCGAAGTCGACGAGGTCGAACGGCCCGCCGCGGCCGACGGTGAAGGTCAGCCGGAAGCCCGAGCGCCCGGCATCCCCGCTCTCGACCTCGACCTCAGCCAGGGCCTCCATGATCGGCAAGGGCGCCGGTGCGGCCACCGGGTCCGGGCCGATCATGAGGGTGAGGTGGATGCCGAGCAGGTTCATGGCGTCAGATCGGGTTGGGCACGCGCAACGTGCGGCCGGTGGGGGTCAGCAGGTCGTCCGGGTCCATCGCCCCGTTCGCGTCGGCGATCCGCCAGAAGGCGGTGGGCTCGCCCAGCCGCGCGGCGGCCACGAGATCCAGCCGGTCGCTGTCGGTGACCTTGACGGTGGCGAGTGTGGCAAGGCTTTCGGGTGCCGGCAGGAACCGGCGCGCCACGTAGCGCCGCTCGCTGCCGTCGGCCTCGACGAAGCTCTTCAGGGGCAAATCCTTGTAGCGGCTCTTGTCGTCGAACACGGGCGCGCTCCTCAAAAACTCAGGCTGATCGAGCCGCCGGCGACGGCATCCAGGTTGCCGATCGAGCCGGCGACGGCGAGGCCCTCCTTCACCACCTGATGGGCGAGGAAGAGCGCGTAGCCGGGGTGCATGATCGAAAGGTCGGCGGTGGAGAGCACCCGCATGCCGAGTTGGGCCTTGGCGCGGATCGGGTTGAGGGCCGGGTCGTGCGCCTCCTCGGTGATCGAGAGGCGGGTGAGCTTCACCGGCAGGACGCGCTTGGCGCCGTAGATGAAGAGGGTGAGCGGCGCCATCGGCGGCACCACCTCCATGGTGCCGACGGCGAGCAGCACCGTGTTGGCGATGGTCAGCGCCGACTTCGGGTAGATCAGCATCTCGAGCGAGGCGAGCTGCGGGTGGATGCCCTGGGACGGCCCCAGCCCCTCGCCCCGTTCGAGCTGGTCGATGGCGTCGATGGCGATCTCGGCGTCGATGGTCTCGACCGGCGGCCCCTTGAGCCGCAGCACCTCGGACCGGTCGCCCCCCTGCTCCGCGTACTGCGGCTCCAAGCTGCGTTGCAAGGTTTCGGGGTTGTATTGGAACACCACGATCGAGGCGACCGGGTTCAGGGGATCGATGCCGACGACGGCGCCCTTCAACACCTTGGGCGAGCCCGGAAAGTTCGTGCTCATGGCGTGCTCCCATGGCCGTGACCGGCATGGGCCGCATCGCAGATCACCCGCACCTCGGCCGAAACGAGGTCGGTGTCGCCGACGCAGTCGGTGGCCTCGACCGACAGCCGCTGGATGGTCTCGATGTAGACGCGACGGGCCTCCAGATAGGCTTCCGCTGCCGCCCGCACCTCGGTCTCGGTCATGCCCGGTGCGGCGGCGAAGACCGGAAACGGATTGTTCGCCATGAAGCGCAGGAAGTCGACGCCGTGGCGCCCCTCGTGGAAGCCGAGCGACGTCGTGCCGGCCTCGATGTCGGCCTCGGTGGTGCCGCGGCCGTAGCCGGACGGCATGTCGGCCGAGGTGCCGGGTCCGTAGGTGGTCTGGATCGTGGCGGTGGGCGCCGCCGGGCCGTTGATCCGGGTCACCACGCCCCGGCGGTTGCGGCGCCAGGTGATGGCGGCGCGGTTGAAGCGGATGCTGGTCTTGGCCTTGCCCCGCATCGCCCGCGACGTGCTGGTCGCGTCCGGTCGGAGCGTGACGGCGATGCCACCGACCGTGGCCCGGCGCTCGCCGCGCCGGCCGCGTTCGGCGCCGAAGGGCACGGGCGAGCTGATGCCGGCGGCGGTCTCGAACTCGGGCGTCGGCATGGGCTCGCCCAGCACCTCGTGGCGACAATAGGCATCGTTCGCCGGCCCCATGATCTGGATGCAGCGCAGAAGCTCCGTCGCCTCGCGATAGGGCAACGTGGAATGGCGGCCCGGCCCGCGCGGGTCCTGCATCCGGCCGCGACCGGACCGCGGCCCGAACTCGCCCACGGCCTGACGGCGGACGCGAAGCGCGTGTCGCATCACGACGGCCTCACCATTTGAAGATCTCGATGCCGCCCGTCGGCGGCGTGCCCCGGTCGTCGGGCGCCGGGATCACCTTCTCGATGCACAGGTCGTCCGGACCGCAGCGGCTGCCGCGACCCGGCGTGCCACCAGGCGAGCGCCGACGCATCTCCTCCTGCACCTTGCCGAGGTCGACCTTGCCGCCGGCACCGCGCGCCCGGTCCAGGAGTTCCTTCGCCTCCTGACCGGTGAGGCCCGCATTCTCGATCGCTTCGGCGAGGCCATCGACCTGGTCGTCGGTGACCGGATCGCCCTCGGGGTTACGCAGATCGTCCTTGACCTTACCCCGCAGCCGTCCCCGGTGCTCGTGCACGTAGTCGCGCATGAGCCCCTCCATGAGCTTGCGCTTCTCCGCCTCGCTCGTCGCCGCCGGCATCTGGCTGTCGAAACCGGCGCTCCGCATCATCTGGGCCTTGCTCGGCAGCCCGCAGGCGCCACTCTTGTCGGCCAACTCCTTCAACCGTCCCCGGATGGTGCCGCTGTCGGGATCGCCCAGCAGCAGCTCCATCAGGGCGCCGTAGGCCTGCTCGCTCAACGGCTCCACCAGATCGCGCACCAGCGGATTGATCACCGCCCGCTTGAACCGGTCGGTGTCGGCCGCCCAGGAGAGGAAGTGGCCGATGGCGAGCTGGCCGAGGGCGCCGGCGATGCAACCGATCCCAGCCCCGGCACAGCTGATCGCCAGGATCAGGCCGCGCGCGGCGGCCTCGATCAGGGTGAGCTGCTTGTCCATCGCCTTCACGTCCTCGATGATCTGGTCGAGGTCGTCGATGCGCTTCAGCCAGGCCTCGCCCTCGGCCTCGAGCTGCTGGCCGAAGGCCTCCAGCTCGGCGAGGAAGTTGTCGATCGCCGCCTCGAACGCCGCGATCTCCTCGCCCAGTTCCGCCTGCGCCTCCTCGGCGAAGGTCTCCATCAGTTGCGCGCCGATGCCGTCGAGGCAGGTGGCGAAGCGTCGCGCGATGTCCTCGGCCAACAGCTTGATCGCCTGGGACACGGCCGCGACCAGCACGGTCATGACGACTTTCTTCCAGCCGCCGAAGCCGCCCGGCCCCTTGCGCTCCTTCTTGGCCCGCTGGTCGAGCTTCGCCCGGAACGCGTCGTAGCGCTCGATCGCCTTGACGAAGATGCCGCCGAAGCGCAGCCGCAGCTTGCCCATCTTCTCGCCGAAGGGGCCGGTCATGCGGTCCATCTGCCGCAGCCGCTTGAGATCGGCGCGGGCACTCGGGGTGAGCTTGGGTGCGGTGAAGCCCGCGAGGTCCTTGGCGATGGCGGCGAAGGCGTCGGCGATGGCATCGCCCCGCTCCAACCCCTCGGGCGAGCGTGCGTCCGCCTCCAGGATCGGCAGGACCTCCGTGCGGAGCTGGCGCCGCTGCGTCTGCCAGTCCGGCTTGAGCTGCTCGAACGGGTCTTCCCGCTTGGCCGCGGCAGGACCCGGCGGGGCGCGACGCACCTGCGGACGGCTCTTGGCCACCGTCGGCCTCGCAGCCTGTGGCTTGGGCTTGCGCTTGGCCTTCGCCGGCGCCTTCTTCAGCTCGCCGATCAGCTTGTCGAGCTTGCCCGCCAGCGTGCGGAACGTCGTCCGCTGACCCGCCGCCAGATCGGCAGCAAGGGTCCGATCCTTCGGCATCCAGACATAGGTCCAAACACCCTCGTTGCCCTTGGCCGTGTCGCGCCCGGCCACGAGCTTGCCCGGGATCTTCTCCGTCGAGGTGAAGGTGCGTTTCTTGTAGTCCTTGAGGCGCAGGCTGACCGGCCGATCGAAGTCGGCATGGGTCGTCGTCCGGTTCAGCTTCAACGCGTCGGGTACGGTGAGGGCCGCGTCGTCCTTCAGGCGCCCAACCGATCCGAGGGTCCACGCCGCGTCCCTGGCATTGGTCGCGTTGACGGCGTCGGCAAGCCGCTTCAGCGCCGCTTCGTAGCGCGGCAGCTGCTTGACTGCGCCCCGGCGCCTCAGCTTGGCGTTGTGCCCCGGCTTCAGCTCGCCCAGGCTGATGTTGGCCGGCGCCTTGGCGACGTCCTTCA
The DNA here is from genome assembly GCA_050485385.1 of Geminicoccaceae bacterium. Taxonomy (GTDB): domain Bacteria; phylum Pseudomonadota; class Alphaproteobacteria; order Geminicoccales; family Geminicoccaceae; genus RECO01. The sequence goes on from JBJHBG010000137.1 coordinate 7,997, forward strand.
GATGGACGCCCTGCGCCTTGTTCTTGTGCACGCGCGGATGCTGGTTCTGCGCCACCTTGTGGGGCTTGCCGTCCTTCAACACCTTGGCGCCGAAGGTGCCGCCCCAGCCGTCGGCGCCGGTCTTGTTGAAGTTGGCGATGGCGACGCCGACGGACTTGGTGGCACCGGACGCAGCACCACCGCCGGCAGCGGTCGTCTCGTCGTCGTCGTCCCCGGTCGCGGGCGGTGCGGTCTCGCTGCCCGCCGGCTCGCCGACGCCCTCGCCTTCGTCCGGCAGCTCGACCATGCCCGCCGGCACCTTGTCGATGCCGCCGGCGTTGCCGGGGACCAGGCGTACGCCGGGGATCACCTCGGGGTTGGTGGTGGCCTTCCAGAAGTCGGCGAAGCCGAAGGTCGGCTGCACGCCGTCCACCGGCCGTGCGCGTCCCGCATTGGGGATGGGCATCTCGGCGATCATCGCCGCGTTGACCTCGGAGATCGCCTTCACGACCTTGTCGTGGAACGTGCCGAGGCCGCGGCTGTCGCCCGGCTGCCAGTCCGGCATCCACCGAGCGCTCTTGCGCTGGATCGCCGCTCGGGCCGGCGCCACGTCCTCGGTCCGGCGCTGGAGGTCGTCGGGCTGGGTCTGCTGGAGGACGTGGGCCAGCTCGTGGCTGAGGGTATGGGAGGGGCCGGTCCCGCCCTCGCCCATCCAGACGTGGCTGCCATAGGTGAAGGCGCGGGCGTTGATGCTTTCGCTCAGCGCCTCGGCCGGGGCACCCGTGTGCACGCGGACGGCGGCGAGGTCGCGGCCCAGCCGGTTCTCGTAGAAGCCGCGAGTGGCGTCGGGCAGCGGGCTGCCACCGGTGGTGAGCTTCTGGGGCGAGGCCTCGAGCTCGGGCGGTCCGGTCTCGGATTCGGCCTCGGCGACGCTCCGGCGCTGCACCCGCTCCTCCGCCGCACAGGCAGCGCATTGGCGGCGCGCCTGGACCGTCTCCTCCTCTTCCTCCACCTCGACCTGGCGGCGCACTTCGTCCTCGGCGGCACAGGCCGCGCATTTGCGCCGCGGCTGGACGGCCTCGTCGTCGGTCTCCTCCATGTCGTCGGCCGGCTCGCGCATCACGCGGTCGGCGAGCGCGTCCGCCTCCTGCTCGTAGACGTCGTCGGCGGGACCGACCTCCAGCTTGGGCTGGACCGGCGTCGTCTCCTCGGCATCCAGCGCCGCCGCCCGCTGCGGGGTCGGCTGGAGGCGCAGGCTCGAGAGGTCGAACAAGGCGCTGTCGGCCAGGGCCCGCCGCTGCGCCGGCCGGCTCGGACCCGGTCCGCGCACCGCTGTCGTCCGCACCGGCGGAACCAGGAGCGTCGTCGGCACGGGGCCGCTCACCGCCCACCTCCGAGCGCGCGCATGACCGCACCCGCCGCCGCCACGCCTGCGGCCCGCGGCGAGGCGGCACTCGGCAGCGACAGGGCGAGGCCGGGGCTCCGGCTGCCCTGCTCGGGCACGGGCGCGGCCTGCAGGAGCCGGCCGAGTTCCGCTTCGAAGGCCCGACGCACGGCGGCGCGGTCCTTCGGATCGATGCCGGTCAGCACGAGGTGATCGATACGGAGGCGGATCGGCGGCCGCATCATGACGCCAGCCCCGCCCAGCCCTTGACCTCGCTCGCGGTCAGCGGCTTCTCCAGCTTGGCGTACTCGCTGCGCGCCGCCGCCAACAGGTGCTCGGCCTTGACCATGCCGCCGTCGGCCGCCGCCAGGAACGCGGCGTTGAGCGCAACGTTGCGGATAGCGCCGCCGGCGAGGTTCATCCGCGCGAGCTGGTGGGCGTCGAACGCCTCCTTGGGCAGGGCGTCCGGGAACACCCTGGCCCAAATGGCGGCACGCTCGGCCGCCCCGGGGAACGGGAAGTCCACGACGAAGCGGAGCCGGCGCATGAACGCCTGGTCGAGGTTCTGCTTCATGTTGGTGGTGAGGATGGCGAGCCCGCCATAGCTCTCCATCCGCTGCAACAGATAGCCGACCTCGATGTTGGCGTAGCGGTCGTGACTGTCCTTGACCTCGCTGCGCTTGCCGAACAGGGCATCCGCCTCGTCGAACAGAAGTACGGCACCGCCGACCTCGGCGGCATCGAAGATGCGACGCAGGTTCTTCTCGGTCTCGCCGATGTACTTCGAGACCACGGCCGAGAGGTCGATGCGGTAGAGATCGAGCGAAAGGGCCGAAGCGACCACCTCCGCCGCGAGCGTCTTGCCGGTGCCGGAGGGGCCGGCGAACAGCGCCGTGATGCCGAGCCCGCGCGCCTGGAGCCGGTCGCGAAAGCCCCACTGGTCGTAGACCCGGAGCCGCTGGCCCACCTGGGCCGCGATCTGCTCGAGGACCGCCATCCGCTCGGCCGGCAGGATCAAGTCCGCCCAGACCGCCTTGGCCTCGATCCGCTCGGCGAGGTCGTCGAGCCGGGGGCGGGCCTCGGCGCGGGCGGCAGCCCAGAGCGCAGGCGCCAAGGCCGTCCCGGGCGCGCGGTCGAGCGCGCGGCGAGCCGCGGCCTCCAGCGCCGTGGCGGGCAGTTCGAACTGGGCGGCGACCGGCTCGACCGCGGCGGCGACCCCGCGCTGCCGACCGCAGGTGCT
>JBJHBG010000138.1:0-10571 GCA_050485385.1 Geminicoccaceae bacterium
GCACCGACGACCTCGGCCGCGACATCCTCTCCCGCCTGATCTGGGGTGCCCGCGCCTCGCTCACCGCCGGCGTCATCTCGGTCGCCATCGCGGTGGGCATCGGCGTGCCCTTGGGCGTGATCGCCGGTTACGTCGGCGGCTGGACCGACGCCGCCATCAGCCGCTGCACCGAGGCGCTCCTCGCCTGCCCCTTCCTCATCCTGGCGATCGCGCTCGCCGCCTTTCTCGGCCCCAGCCTGCAGAACGCGATGATCGCCATCGGCATCTCCGCCTCGCCGATCTTCGCCCGCCTCGCCCGCGGCCAGACGCTCTCGGTGCGGCGCGAGGACTACGTGACGGGCGCCCGCGCCGTGGGTGCCAGCCACGGCCGCATCGTCACCCGCTACGTACTGCCCAACATCTTCGCCCCCATCCTGGTGCAGGCGACGGTGACCATTGCCGCTGCCATCATCGCCGAGGCCAGCCTGAGCTTTCTCGGCCTCGGCCAGCAGCCGCCGCACCCCTCCTGGGGCTCGATGCTCAACACCGCCAAGAACTTCCTCTCCCAGGCGCCCTGGATGGCGGTGAGCCCCGGCCTCGCCATCTTCGCGGTGGTGTTCGCCTTCAACATCTTCGGCGACGGGCTGAGGGACGCCCTCGACCCGCGGGAAGGCTGAGCCATGACCGAGGCGCTCCTGCTCCAGAACGTCCGCCCGCTCGGTGGCCCGGCGACCGACCTCCTCGTAAGGGACGGGCGTATCGCGGCGCTCGGAAGCCGCCTCGAGGCGCCGGACGCACGGCCAATCGACGGCGGCGGCGGCCTGCTTCTTTCCGGATTGATCGAGGGGCACACCCACCTCGACAAGACGCTTTTGGGCTTGCCCTGGCGGCCGCACGGCGCTGGACCCACCGTCGGCGACAAGATCGAGAACGAACGGCGCCTGCGGCGGGAGTTACGGCTGGATGCGGCGGCACAGGCCGCCCGCCAGCTCGAGTTGCTGGTGGCGGCGGGCACCACCCACGTCCGCACCCACGTCGACATCGACACCGAGATCGGCCTCGCCCACGTCGAGGCGCTATTGGCCGTGCGCGAGACCTGGCGTCCGCTGGTCGACGTCGAGATCGTGGCCTTCCCGCAGTCGGGTCTGCTGGTCCGGCCGGGTACGCTGGACCTGGTGCGCGAGGCCTTGGTCTTGGGTGCCGGCCTCGTCGGCGGGCTCGATCCCTCGGCCATCGACCGCGACCCCAAGGGGCATCTGGATGCGGTCTTCGGCATCGCCGAGCGGCACGGCAGGGGCATCGACATCCACCTGCACGAGCCGAACGAACTCGGCGCACTGACCGTGGAGCTCTGTTGCGAGCGCATCGCCGCCCTCTCCATGCACGGCCGCGTCGCCATCAGCCACGCCTTCTGTCTCGGCATGGCCGACGACGCCCACGTCGGCCGGCTGATCGACGACCTCGCTCGCCACGACGTCGCCATCGTGACCACCGCGCCCGCCGGGCGCCCCGCGCCGGACCCGAAGCGGCTGGCAGCGGCCGGCGTGCGCGTCGCCGGCGGCAGCGACGGCTTCCGCGACGCCTGGACGCCCTACGGCACCACCGACATGCTGGAGCGCGCGTGCCTGATCGGCCAGCGCTGGAACTGGCGGCGCGACGACGACATCGGCCTCGCCCTCGACCTGATGACGGGCAAGGCCGCCGCGGTGCTCGGCCTGGAGGGCTACGGTCTCGCCGTCGGCGACGCGGCCGACCTCGTGCTGGTCCAGGCGGAGACCGTGGCCGAGGCGGTCGTGCGCCGGCCTGCGCGCACCCTCGTCCTCAAGCGCGGCCGCGTCGTCGCCGAGGACGGCGCCCTCGTCGCAGCACCGGGCTGAGTGCGGTCAACGCTGGAGCAGGGGCGTGCGGATGCGGTCGCCGACGTCGATGCCGAGCCGTTTCGCCATGCCGCCGTTGATCTCCAGCACGGCACGCACGACGGCATCGGGGCCGCGGGGTTCCAGCGAATGCGGCTCGGCGTTTGCCTCGATGGCGACGATACGGCCGCTCGTGTCGGCGAAGATCATGTCGAGCGGGATGAGCGTGTTCTTCATCCAAAAGGCGACCCGGCGCGGCGGGTCGAACAGGAACAGCATGCCCGCGTCCGGGTCCATCTGCTCGCGGAACATCAGGCCCTGGGCCTGCTCCTCGGCGGTGCGCGCCAGCTCCACGCGGAACAGATGCTCGCCCGTGGCACTGGTGACGACCACCGGCACGGCCTCGTCGGCCTTGGCCGCTGGCACGCCGCTTGCCAAGAAGAGGACCAGCACGAGCCAGCCGAGGTGCCTACGATGAAGCCCGATCATCAACCCTTCCTTCGTCGCCACGTCCGCGTGGTGCCGGACTTCCCCAAGCCCGGCATCCAGTTCTACGACATCTCGACCCTTCTGGCCCATGCGGGCGCCTGGCGCACGGCCATTCGGGCGATGGCGGCGGAGGTCGAGACCTTCGTGCCCGACACCCTGGTCGCGATCGAGAGCCGGGGCTTCATCTTCGCCGCCCCCATCGCCGTCGAGTTGGGCCTCGGCATGGTCATGGTGCGCAAGCGCGGCAAGCTACCCGGCAACGTGCACAGCCACGCCTATACCCTCGAATATGGCGACGACGTGGTCGAGGTTTCGGCCGATTTGGTCCACGCCGGGCAGAAGGTGGTACTGATCGACGACCTGCTCGCCACCGGCGGGACCGCCAGTGCGGCGACGGCGCTGCTGCGGCGCGCCGGCGTCGAGACGCTGGGGGCCGTGTTCCTGATGGAGTTGATCGGCCTCGATGGCGCCGCCAAGCTGGGCCTGCCCTGCCGGAGCGTGTTGCAGGTTCCGGCGTGAGGCCGGCGCCCGCGGGCGCCCTCGCCGCCGCCGGCCTCACTCTGGTTGCCTGCGTCTTCTTCGCCGCGGCAAATGCGGCGGCGAAGGCGGTCCAGCTCGACGGTGCCATCCCGCCGCAGCAGGTGACGGCGGCGCGCTTCGTCTTCGGCGCCCTCACCCTCCTGCCCTGGATCGTCGCCGTGCGCGGGCGCGGGCTGGCCACGGCGGTGCCGCACCTGCACGCCCTGCGCGTCGGCTTCGGCGTTGCCGGCGTGCTCTGCATGTTCGCAGCGCTCGCCCACCTGCCGCTCGCCGAGGTCACGGCCATCGCCTGGGCCAACCCCCTGATCGCCATGCTCCTCGCCGCCCTGTTTCTCGGCGACCGCATCTCGGCCCGGCGCTGGCTGTGGGCCGTCGTCGGCTTCGCCGGGGTCTTGATCATGCTGCGGCCGAGCGGGGCCGCCTTCGCCGTCGAGGGGTTGTTCGCCCTGGGTGCGGCCCTGTTCGTCGGCGCCGAGGTCGCAACCATCCGGGCCCTGGCCCTGCGCGACCGGCCGCTGACCGTGCTGGTCGTGGCCAATGGGGGTGGCGCCGTCGCCGCCTCCGCTCTGGCCCTGCCCGTCCTCGTCTGGCCCAGCGCTTGGCAATGGCCGCTCTTGGCCGCAACCGGCATCGCCATGGTCGCCGGACAACTGCTGTTCCTCGGGGCCATTCGCCTGCGGGAGACGAGCTTCGTCGCACCGTTCTACTATGCCACGCTGGTCTTCGCCTTCGCCTTCGGCATGGTGCTGTTCGGCGAGGTGCCGGACCTTTGGGTTTATGTCGGCGCCGGCGCCATCGTCGCCAGCGGCATCGCCGTCACCCTACAGGGCGCGCGCGAGGCGAGGCTCGCCGCGACCGACGCGCGATGAGCGCACAACCCGACCGAGGTCATATTCCGTTGCATCGCCGTTGGGTTGACGACGGCGGCCGATCCCGGACACTCACCTCCGACGAGAGGGAACCGCCTTCGTCGAGGGCCGCGCACCGAAATGCGGGGTAGCCGCGTGCCGCGATTGGGAGTGAGATCGATGGCCAACTACAAGCGCTTGGGTCCCGGTGATCCGGCCCCCTGGTTCAGCCAGCGCACACACGCCAACCCGCACTATCGCCTCGACAGCGTCGCCGGCCGCTACATCGTGCTGGCCTTCGTCGGCACCACACGCGACGAGGGCGGCCAAGCCATGCTCCGCTTTCTCGACTCCCAGCGCGCCCGGCTGGATGACGAGAACGCGCTGGCCTTCGTCGTCACGGTCGACCCGGACGACGAGACATCCGGCCGGTTGCGCGACCGTGTGCCGGGCCTGCGCGTGTTTTGGGACGTCGATCAGACCGTCAGCCGGCTGTACGGAGCCCTGCCCGTGGAGCCGCACGGCAGCGAGCTGCGGTTCCGCCGGTTCTGGGTGGTGCTCGATCCCACGTTGCGCGTGCGTCACGTCGTGGACGCAAGCGCCGACGGTAGCGAGCATCCCGATCTGGATGCCCGTCTGGCCGGCCTGCCGGCGCCGACGGCGCATGCGGGCATGGAGCTGCCGGTGCCGATCCTGGTGCTGCCTGGGGTCTTCGAAGGCGAGTTCTGCCGGGAGTTGGTGGCCCATTACGAGGCACGCGGCGGACAGCCTTCGGGCTTCATGCAGGACATCGACGGCAAGACCGTCACCGTGATGAACACCCAGCACAAGAGTCGCGCCGACGTCCTGGTCGAGGACGAACGGCTGCGTGCCGGCATCCAGCAGCGGATCGCGCGCCGCGTGATTCCCGAGATCCAGCGCGTCCACTACTTCCCGGTCACACGGATGGAGCGCTACCTGATCGGCTGCTACGACGCCGCCGAGGGTGGTCACTTCAACGCGCACCGCGACAACACGACCAAGGGCACGGCGCACCGGCGCTACGCCCTGTCGATCAATCTCAACGACGACTTCGACGGCGGCGAGCTCTACTTCCCCGAATACTCGACACGACGATTCAAGCCACCGATCGGCTGCGGCGTCGTGTTCTCGTGCTCACTCATGCACGCGGTGTCGCCGGTGCGCGCGGGCCGGCGCTACGCCTTCCTCCCGTTCCTCTACGACGACGCCGCGGCAGAGCTGCGCGAGCGCAACATGGCCGACGTCCAGCCGAGCGGCCTGCAGGCCACCGGCACCTGATCGCTGCACGAATCGAAAGCGCCGGCCCGTGTCTCGGGCCGGCGCTCGCAAGCGAAAGACCGCCTGGGATCAGCCGCCGGTCTGCGGCGCGGTGACCACGGGCGACTGGATGGGCGCGGCATCGGCCGTCACCGTCGTCGTGGCGGTGCTGGCGCTCATCATGCCGCCGCAGGCATACGCATTGCCGGCGAACGCGAAGACGGTCAGGGCGAAAGCGAAGGCAACGATGCGCATGGGCGTACCCTCCTGGCTACAATCGGCAACAAGGTCTCGCACACCGACCGTCTTGGCAAGGGGCACGACCGCTATTTCTCGTCACACGGGAACGGCCCGGCCAAGCTTCTGACGAGACCGGCGAGGCTGGAGCGGACCTCGGGATCGGCGATACGGGCGAAGCTGCGGGCAAGCTCGATCTCGGGCCGCAGCGTGCCACCATGCGCGGGTGCGGCATCGGGTGCGTTCAGATCCTCGAAAAAGTAGGCGGGAGCTACCTCCAGCGCGACAGCGATGGCCACGAGCTTGGAGGCCATGATGCGGTTGGCGCCGCGCTCGTACTTCTGGATCTGCTGATAGGACAGCGTCACCCGTCGGCCGAGTTGCTCTTGGGTCAGCCCGAGTTCGACCCGGCGGCGGCGAATGCGCTCGCCGATGCGACGGTCGACGTGCTCGTCCGGGTCGAGCCGTGGCACGATGGGCAAGCTCCCCCAGGCTCTCTCACCCGCGCGGGCTGGTCGCCGAACCGCTGCACCGCTAGACTGGCATCATGGGCGAGGAACAGTGGCGAGCGCAACGGTGGTGAACGTCCGACGGTGGCGACGGGCTGCGGCCCTGGCAATGGTCGTGGTGGCGGGCTTCGCGCTGGTCGCCTGCGGCGGCGTGACGCGCGAGCCGGAATTCGTCGAGCAGCCGGTGGAAGACCTCTACAACACCGCCATCGACCTCACCGCCAACCGCAACTTCAACGCGGCCGCCCTCGCCTTCGAGGAGGTCGAACGCCAACACCCCTATTCGCAGTGGGCCACGCGCTCGATGTTCATGGCGGCCTACGCCTACTACGAGGCGCGGCGCTACGACGAGGCGATCCTCGCCGCCCGGCGCTTCGTCGACTTCCACCCGGGCAACGAGAACGTGCCCTACGCGCTCTATCTCATCGGCATGTCCTACTACGAGCAGATCTCGGACGTCGGCCGCGACCAGCAGATGACGGCGGACGCGCAGCGCGCCTTCACCGACCTCGTCCAGCGCTACCCCGACACGTCCTATGCGCGCGACGCCCGGCTCAAGCTCGATCTCGTGCGCGACCATCTCGCCGGCAAGGAGATGGAGGTCGGCCGGTTCTACCTCAACCGCCGCCAGTACGTGGCCGCCATCAACCGCTTCAACCGGGTGATCGACGAGTTCCAGACGACCACCCACGTACCGGAGGCGCTGCATCGGCTGGTCGAGGCCTACACGGCCCTCGGCGTGCGCGACGAGGCGTACCGCTACGCCGCGGTGCTCGGCTACAACTATCCGGGCTCGCCCTGGTACGAGCGGACCTACGGGCTCGTGCTCGACGAGCGCCTGCCGCCCATCCGCAGCTAGACGGCGGCGCCGATGCTCCTGGCGCTCTCGATCCGCGACGTGGTGATCATCGACAGTCTCGATCTCGCCTTCGGCGACGAGTTGGGCGTACTCACCGGCGAGACCGGTGCCGGCAAGTCGATCCTGCTCGACGCCCTCGGCCTCGCCTGCGGCTGGCGCGCCGACAAGGGGCTCGTCCGCGCCGGCGCCGCCCGCGCCCAGGTCACCGCGATGTTCGCCCCGCCGGCCGACCATGTGGCGCGCGCGCGCCTGACCGATGCGGGCGTCGATGCCGACGAGGCCGAACTCGTGCTGCGCCGCGTGGTGCAGGCTGACGGCAAGAGCCGCGCCTTCGTCAACGACCAGCCGGTCACGCTCGGCCTCCTGCGCGCGGTCGGCGCCGATCTGGTCGAGGTCCATGGCCAGCACGATCAGCAGGGGCTCTTCGACCGTGCCGTGCAGCGCGACCTGCTCGACGCCTATGGCGGCCACGAGCGACTGCGCGCGGCCTGCGCCGCGACCCATGGCGAACTCGCCGCCGCCGAAGCGGAGCGCCTGCGGCTGGTGGCCGACGTCGAACGGGCGCGGCGCGACGAAGACTATTTGCGGCATCGTCGGTTGGAATTGGAAGCCCTCGCCCCCGAGATCGGCGAGGAGGAGCGTCTTGCGGCGCAACGGGCCAAGCTCCTCGGCCGCGCCAAGATCGAGGCGGGACTGGAGGAAGCCGAGGCGCTCGTTGCCGGCAACGACGGTGCTGTCGACCGCATCGCCCGCGCCGAACGCGCGCTGGAGCGGCTGCGCGAGAGCGCCGGCGGCCTGATCGCCCCCAGCCTCGAAGCCCTGGAACGTGCGCGGCTCGAGCTGGTGGAGGCGGAGGCGGCACTCGCCGAAGCCGGCGCCCGGCTCGCCGGCGAAGGCGGCGACGTCGCGCAGGTCGAGGACCGACTGTTCGCGCTGCGCGATGCCGCACGCAAACACCGCACCTCGGTCGACGGCCTCGTGCCGCTGTTGGAGGAAACGACGCGGCTGCTCGCCGGGCTGGAGGACGCGAGCGACGAGTTGGCGCGGGCGGAGGCCCGGCGCGGCGCCGCCAAGGCAGCGCAGGCGGCGGCGGTCGCGGCGCTGAGCGAGGCCCGGCGGCAGGCGGCGGGCCGGCTCGCCGCCGCCGTCGCCCACGAGCTGCCGCCCCTGAAACTGGAGCGCGTGCGCTTCGCGGTCGAGGTGACGCCGCTCGCGGGCGATGCAGGGCCGCACGGCGGCGACCGCGTCGGCTTTCTCGTCGCCACCAATCCGGGCCAGCCGCCCGGCCCGATCGAGCGCGTGGCCTCGGGCGGCGAGCTGTCGCGCATCATGCTCGCGCTCAAGGTCGTGCTGGCGCGGCTCGGCCACGTGCCGACCCTGATCTTCGACGAGATCGACAGTGGCATCGGCGGCGCCGTCGCCGACGCGGTCGGCGAACGGCTGGCGCGGCTCGGCCGTGAGCGGCAGGTGCTGGTGGTGACCCACGCGCCGCAGGTGGCGGCCCGCGCCAAGCACCATCTGGAAGTCGCCAAGAGCGGCGGCGACGGTCACGTGACCATCGACGTGCGCGCGTTGGAGGGGCCGGCCCGCCAGGAGGAGATCGCCCGGATGCTTGCCGGGGCCAAGGTGACCGAGGCGGCCCGGGCGGCGGCGGCGAGCCTGCTCGGGACGGCCGCGGTCGGTTGAGGAGCGCTCGGATGGACGACGGTGCCGCGCTGCCGGTGGAGGCACTGGACGAGGACGAGGCCCGCGCGGAGTTGGCCCGGCTCGCCAAGACCATCGCCCACCACGACCGCCGCTACTACCAGGACGACGCCCCGGAGGTCGACGATGCGGCCTACGACGCGCTGCGCCGCCGCAACCAGGCGATCGAGGCGCGCTTTCCCCATCTGATCCGCGCCGACAGCCCGTCCGCACGGGTTGGCGCCCCGCCGGCGTCCGCCTTCCGCAAGGTGCGCCACAACGTGGCGATGCTGTCGCTCGACAACGCCTTCGACGCGGGCGAGGTGGCGGAGTTCGTCGCTCGCATCCGCCGCTTCTTGAACCTCGACGCGGAGGCCGCTCTCGACTTCGTCGCCGAGCCCAAGATCGACGGCCTGTCGGCGACGCTCCGCTACGAGCGTGGCGCGTTCGTCCAAGGCGCGACCCGCGGCGACGGCAACGAGGGCGAGGACGTTACCGCCAACCTCAAGACGTTGAAGGACGTGCCGCTCACCCTCTTGGGCGACGCGCCGGCCGTGCTCGAGGTACGCGGCGAGGTCTACATGGCGCATCGCGACTTCGAGGCCCTCAACCAAGCCCGTGCCGAGGCGGGCGAGGCGGTCTTCGCCAACCCCAGAAACGCCGCCGCCGGCTCGCTCCGCCAGCTCGATGCGAAGATCACGGCGAGCCGCCCCTTGCGCTTCTTCGCCTATAGCTGGGGCGAGGCCGAGCCGCGCATCGCCGGCACCTATGGGACCTTTCTCGCGCATCTGCGCGCACTGGGCTTCCGCACCAACCCGGAAACCCGGCCCTGCAAGGATGTCGACGACCTGGTCGCCTACCACACCGAGTTGGGTCATCGCCGGGCCACGCTCGGCTACGACATCGACGGCGTCGTCTACAAGCTCGACCGGATCGATCTCCAAGAACGGCTGGGCTTCGTCGGCCGGGCGCCGCGCTGGGCCATCGCCCACAAGTTCGCGGCCGAACGGGCCGAGACGGCGATCGAAGCGATCCAGGTCCAGGTCGGCCGCACCGGCGCGCTGACCCCGGTCGCGCACCTGAAGCCCGTCACCGTCGGCGGCGTGGTCGTCGCCCGCGCCACCCTGCACAACCAGGACTACATCGAGGAGAAGGACATCCGCGTCGGCGACACGGTCGTGGTGCAGCGGGCGGGCGACGTCATCCCGCAGGTGGTGGAGGTGATGACGCAGCTTCGCCCGGACGGTACCCGGCCTTACGCCTTTCCCGACCGCTGCCCCGCCTGCGGCAGCCAGGCCGTCAGGCCCGAGGGCGAGGCCATCCGCCGCTGCACGGGCGGGCTGATCTGCCCGGCGCAACTGGTCGAGCGGCTGAAGCACTTCGTCGCCCGCGACGCCTTCGACATCGAGGGCCTGGGCCGATTGCAGATCCCGCAGCTCCACGAGGAGGGGCTGGTCGAGAGCCCCGCCGACCTCTTCCGGCTGACCGCCGACCCGGAACGCAAGGCGAAGCTCCTCGCCCTGCCGCGCTGGGGCGCGAAGAAGGTCGAGAACCTCGACGCCGCCATCGCCGCCCGCCGCGAGATCGGCCTCGACCGCTTCGTCTACGCCCTCGGCATCCGCTTCGTCGGCGCGGTCAACGCGAAGCTCCTCGCACACCACTACGGCGACCTCGACCGCTTCCTCCAGGCGATGGCCAAGGTGGCCGAGGGCGACACCGACGCCCGCGCCGAACTCGAAGCCATCGACGGCGTCGGCCCCAAGCTGGTCGAAGCCCTGGCCGAGTTCTTCGCCGAGCACCACAACCTGGACGCCCTGGAAGACCTCCGCAGCCAAGTGACGGTCATCCCGCCCGAGGCCCAACCATCCGCCGCCGGCAGCCGCCTCGCCGGCAAGACCGTCGTCTTCACCGGCAGCCTCGAGCGGATGAGCCGCGCCGAAGCGAAGGCGCGGGCCGAACAGCTCGGCGCCAAGGTGACGGGCTCGGTCTCGAAGAGTACCGACTTCGTCGTCGTCGGTGCGGATGCGGGGTCCAAGGCGAAGAAGGCAGCGGAACTGGGCATCGAGGTGCTCGACGAGGCCGCCTGGCTGGAGATCGCGGGGCTCGGTGGCGGGGGGAAAGACCAAGCAGGGGGGACTTGATGGTCCGCCCTTGGCCCCCCTTTTGCCGCTTCACTGGCGGCGGCCTGCCGCCGCCCGGGGGTCGCAGGGGGCCGAAAGCCCCCTGCCCGTCGCCGCCCCCGACCCCGGGCTCGTATAAACAAAACCGAGCCCCCCAGACCGCGAGATATCGG
>JBJHBG010000139.1:0-10494 GCA_050485385.1 Geminicoccaceae bacterium
GTGCCGTCGAGCACGTTGAGGGCGGCGAACAGCGTGGTCGTCCCATGGCGGACGTCGTCGTGGGTCATCGTGTCCGCCTTGCCCGGCTTGATCGGCAGACCCGGCTGCGTCCGATCCAGGGCCTGAATTTGGCTCTTCTCGTCGACCGAGAGGACCACCGCGTGGCGCGGCGGGTCGACGTAGAGGCCGACGATGTCCTCCAGCTTGGCGACGAAGTCGGGGTCTCTGGAGCGTTTGAAGGTTCGGACACGGTGCGGCTGGAGCCCGTGCGCCTGCCAGATGCGCTGCACGCTGCGCAACGACAGTCCCGTGGCCTTGGCCATCGCCCGGCCGGTCCAGTGCGTCGCTTCGCCCGGCGGCTCGCCGCAGGTCAGGGCGACGACACGACGAACGGTGGCATCGGCCGTCGGCGCCTTGCCGGGCTTGCGGGTCTTGTCGCGCAACAGGCCGTCGACGCCTTGCTCGGCGTAGCGCTGCTGCCAGCGCCACACCGCCGGCCGGCTGATCCGGGCGCCGCGCGCCACGGCGGCGACGTCGCGGTGCTCGACCGAGCCGAGGATGATCCGCGCCCGCGCCACGTGCTTTTGCGGACGATTGCGATCGGCCACGATCGCCGCCAACCGCGCCCGATCCTCAGCCGACACCAGGGGACAGACCGTCTGTGCCATGCCAACGACATAGCACGGATCGAGCCCAGCGTGAATCTAACGAATGCGTCAATGCACGACCTTGTAATCGATCGTCGCACCGGAGGATTTTGCGACGCTCTAACGCATTTCGGTCAATCTGACGGCACACTGGCGCGACGCTGGCCTTCTAAGGTGTTCTCCGCAGGAACGGTATCTTCGGAGATTCAACATGCGCTGAGTTTCCATGAAAATACAGACATGCAAGATACTTGGAACAATACTCTGTAATATGCCTGATTGATTCTGGTACACAGAAATGAGTCGATAGCGGTTAACAGATATTTGTATTCAAGCATAACTGTATTACGTTTAATTGAGACTTGCACCATGAAGAAATTCGACGAACTGCCAGATCTGCAGCGCTTCCTCCGATCTTGGGTCGACAACCCATTGCAAGTTGGTGCGATTACACCATCCAGTGAGTCGCTGGCACGGCTCATCACATCAGAGATATCGGGAAGAAGTGGTCCTATTCTCGAATTGGGAGCAGGCACTGGCGTATTCACACGTGCTCTTCTTGAGCGCGGCGTCGATGAAAGCAATCTGACCCTGGTCGAATATGGATCAGATTTCGCGTGGCTGCTCGAGCGCCGCTTTCCTAAGGCACGCGTGTTGTGGATGGATGCGTCTCATCTGGCAAAGCATAGATTGTTCGAACCCGAAACCGTCGGTGCTGTAATCAGTGGCTTGCCTCTTCTGTCCATGTCCCCACGAAAAGTAATTGCGATTCTATGCAATGCATTCTATTATCTTCATAGGAATGGATCTTTTTATCAATTTACTTATGGACCGCGGTGCCCAGTCGCGCGGAGGATTCTTGACCGACTTTGCCTGAAGGCAACGCGGATCGGCGGAACAATGCGGAACCTACCTCCGGCGGCTGTCTATCGCATCACACGTCGCCGTTCGTTCGAGTGCCGGAGGGGCATCCCAGAACGTCCGCCATCGACTACGCTCGCTAGCCCGAAACATTCATCGGCGTAGGAGGTTGGAGCGGCGGGTGCGACATACCGGCTAGCGCGCTGCACTGAGGATCCGCGGGCACCCGCGCGCGTGCGGGTCGTGCCCCATCACGTGGTGTAGGAGGCCGCGCGTGGAGCCTTCGGGCGTAGCGTAGCGCGCGGCCGGTGGCCCGGGCGGCCATCGCCGGTCTTCGGTAGAGGTTCGGGTTGCAAGACCTGGAACCGAACCGGAGACGACGACGATGACCGATCGCGCGCAGCAAGCGCGGCGATCCGACTGCGAAGCAGCCGGCGTCAGGAGACGGCGGAGGCGAGAGGATGGCGTTGCTCGAGCTGATCGAGAAGGGCGCCGATGCGGGCCTGGTGCGCGAGCTGCTGGCGTTTGCCGCGGAGCGGATGATGGCCTTCGAGGTCGACGGGTTGACGGGCGCGCCGGCTGGCGTGCGCAGCGCCGAGCGCTTGAACCACCGGAATGGTTATCGCGATCGGCCGTGGGAGACGCGGGTCGGGCGCATCGACTTGGCGATCCCGAAGCTCAGAAAGGGCTCGTACTTCCCGGCCTTCCTGGAGCCGAGGCGGCTGGCCGAGAAGGCGCTGACGGCGGTGATCCATCGCGCGCCAGCAGGCCGCGCGATCCATCTGCGGAGCAGTCGATGTCAGCAGACATCGACGGGGAAGCCTACGTGCACGGCATCTCGACCCGTGCCGTCGACGATCTCGTCAAGGCGATGGGCGGCAGCGGCGTGTCGAAGAGCCAGGTATCGCGGCTTTGCGTCGAGCTGGATGCCGAGGTCCAGGCGTTCCTGACGCGGCCGATCGAGGGCCAGTGGCCCTACCTCTGTGCCACCCCACGCGGCAGGCCGCGGGGGGACCCCGGCGGATCGACGCGACGTACCTCAAGTCGCGCAGGAACGGACGGATCGTCAGCGTGGCGACGATAGTAGCGGTGGCGGTCAACACCGACGGCCGCCGCCCTTCGCCGCCTGCTGGCGGCGCCTCCTCCGGAGATCGGATCGATGGCCTCCTGGCCATCGATGGTGCTGGGCGTCGCCACCGGCCCCTCCGAAGCGGAGGTCTTCTGGACCGAGTTCCTGCGCTCCCTCGCCGACCGCGGCCTGCGCGGCGTCCAGTTGGTGATCGCCGACGATCACAAGGGCCTCCGGGCCGCCGCACGCCGGGTGTTCGACGCCGGGCTCCAACGCTGCCGCGTGCCCCTCGGCGGCCTCCTGGCCGCCGCCGCTTCGCAGTCGGATCGCACGGCCTGCTGGCGCGCGATGGGCAAGGAACGTGATGGCCCACGCCGGGCCCAAGCAGCGCGCCGCCGTCGCCGCGATGATCCGGGGCCCACACGAAGCTTGGCTTCGTGGGGTGGGGATCAAGACGGTCTTTGCGCAAGAGACCAGGGAGGAGGCCTACGCCCAGTGGAACAAGGTCGCCGACGCCCTGCGCGAGAAGAACCCCACCCTCGGTGACCTGCTCGACGCCTCGCGCGAGGACGTGCTCACCTACATGGACTATCCCAAGGACCCCCTCGCGCGTCTGCTGACGCGCGCCGCTTCGCGGTCGGATCGCTTCGCTGCTGCTCGCGATGGGCCCAGATCGCGAGCACCAACCCCTTGGAAAGATCGAACAAGGAGATCAAGCGGCGGGCCGATGTCATCGGCATCTTTCCGAACGACCACGCCATCGTCCGCCTCGTCGGCGCCCTGATGCGCGAGCAATCCGACGAGTGGGCCGTCACCCGCCGCTACTTCAGCCTGGAGAGCCTCGCCCGCTTGACCGATACTGCACCCGTCAGACTGCCCGCCGTGGCCGCCTGATCAACCTCGGACCTCACCGAGGATCGGCGCTCCTACACCACGTCAATGGGCACTACCTCCGTTTGCGGACGATCTGGCTGGCTCGGTAGCCCGGATGACGCGTGGTGCGACCGTCGATGGCGCTCGGCCGGCCCGACGTGTTCCGGGCCACCTGCGGCGTAACGTTCTGCCCGCGCAAGGCGACAACGAAGCTCGCCGCGTCGTAGCCCTTGTCACAGCCGAGCGTGATCCGATGACGGCCGGGAACGTCCCCGACTGTGGCGAGCGCGGCCTCGCGCTCGGCCGTGCCGCTGGCCTGCTTCAGGCGCGCGTCGACCAGCAGGCACGAGCGGTACTCCATCAACACGTGGCCCATGAAGGCGAGCTTCGCGGCTTGGCCCGGCGCCTTCTCGAACAGCCGCGCATCGGCGGCGGCGGCGGTCGAGGCGTGGCTATCGTTCGCGCGCGTCTCGGCCCGGAAGTCACGCTCGCCGTTGCGCCCCACCGGAGGCTGGTCGTCGCCATCGCCGTCCTTCGGCCGAAAGCTCTTCATCGAAGCCCAAGCTTCGATCAGCGTGCCGTCGACCGAGAAATGCTCGTCGGAGAGCAGCGCCTTCACCTGCTCCTGGCCCAGCACGGCAGCCATGAACCGGGCCGCAACGTCACCCTCCAGCAGCCGCTCGCGGTTCTTGCCTCGGGGTCCCCACGCGACGGGTCGCGTGGGGTGGGGCAAAGACCGTCACGTACCAGACCGGCGCGTCCATCGCCAAGCCGACGAACCAGCGGAACAGCAGGTTGTAATCGAGCTGCTCCATCACCTGCCGTTCGGAGCGCACCGAAGAGAACGCCTGCAACGGCAGCGCCGGCAACAGCTTCCGCGGCGGGATCGAGGGCCGGCCGATCCGCGAATCGAGCCGGTCGAACCCGGGCGACAGCGCCGCCGACGCCTCGTCGACGATCGGCCGCAACGGATGCACCAGAGGCACCCGCGCCTCGCAGCTCACAGAGCTGACCAGCCTCTCCGTCCGCTCGTCCCCAACCCCGCCTCCGGCCAACCCTACCCAGACCGTTGACCCACGAACGCGGCCACCCGCCAGCCCATTTTCCGCAGCCTGCTAGAGGCCCCAGCGCAGGGCCAAGGGTTCGACCTCGCGGGCCAGCTCCAGGAGACCGTCGCGCGTTGCCGGATGCAGGGGCGGCAGGGGATGGCGCACGGCGTCGCTCTTGATCACGCCACCTGCCTGCATGACGGTCTTGGTGGCGCGCAGGCCGCACTGGCGGTTCTCGTAGTTGATCAGCGGCAGCACGCGGGCGTAGCCGGCAGCGGCTTCGGCGCGGCGGCCGGCCAAGTGATGCTCGACCACGGGTTTGACGAGGTCGGGCAGGAGGGCGCTGGTCATGGTGCCGGTGGCGCCGGCGTCGAGGTCGGCCATCAGCGTGATGCCCTCCTCGCCGTCGAAGGGGCCTTCGATGGCGTCGCCGCCGGCGGCGATCAGGTCGCGCAGCTTGCCGGCCGCGCCCGGCACCTCGATCTTGAAGTAGCGGACGGTCGGCACCTCCTTGGCGAGACGGACCAGGAACGGCACCGAGAGGGCGACGCCGCTCAAGGGTGCGTCCTGGACCATCAGCGGGATCGAGACCGCGTCGGCGATCCGGCGGAACTGCTCGAGCGTGGCCGTCTCGTCGGCGCGCAGCAAGGCGCCGTGATAGGGCGGCATCAGCATCAGCATCGCGGCACCCGCTTCGGCCGCGCGCTTGGAGCGCTGCACGGCGATGCGGGTGGCGTAGTGGCTGCACGTCACGATGACCGGCACGCGGCCAGCGACGTGCGCCATGCACACGTCCAACAGGGTGTCGCGCTCGGCGTCGTCGAGCAGGAACTGTTCGGAATAGTTGGCGAGGATGCAGATGCCGTCCACGCCTTGGTCGATCATGCAGTCGAGCACGCGGCGCTGGCCGTCGAGGTCGAGATCGCCCCCGTCGGTGAACGGCGTCGGCGCGATGGGAAAGATGCCTGTATAGGGACGCGTGGAAGCGGTGGTCATGATGGCCTCGATGTCGTGTCTTGCCGGCCGGGGTGCGGCCGGAGGTCCGCGCCTTGATGCGCGACCGTGCGCCGCATCGCAAGCCCGCCTCGCTCGCTACCGCCGCGCGGTCGCCTCCGCGAGCAGCCGGCCGAACTGCGCGGCGTCGACATTGCCGCCCGAGAGCACGACCAGCACGACGCGGCCGCGCACGTCGAGCATGCCCGAGAGAACGGCGGCGAGCGCTACGGCACCGCCCGGCTCCACCACCACCTTCAGCCGCTCGAAGGCAACCAGCATCGCGTCGGCGACTTGCTCGTCGCTGACCGCGAAGCCGCCCGCGAGTTGCTCGCGGTTGATGGCGAAGGTCAACTCGCCCGGAATCGGCGCCAGGAGGGCGTCGCAGATGGAACTGGCACCCGGCGCATTGCCGACCCGCTCGCCCGCTTCCAACGAGCGCTTGGTGTCGTCGAAGCCCATGGGTTCGGCGGCGTAGACCTCGATTTCCGGCAGCCGGTCCTTCAGGGCGATGCCCGTGCCGGCGACGAGACCGCCACCCCCGCAGCAGACGACGGCCGCATCCGGCACGAGGCCGAGTTCCTGCGCCTGGGCGGCCATCTCCAGGCCGAGGGTGCCCTGGCCGGCGATGGTGGCCGGTGCGTCGTAGGGCTTGATCAGCGCCGCCCCGGTGCGCTCGGCGATCGCGGCGCCGATCGCCTCGCGGTCCTCGGCGTGCCGGTCGTAGAGCACCACCTCCGCCCCGTAGCTGCGTGTGTTGGCGATCTTGATGGCCGGTGCGTCGCTCGGCATGACGATGGTCGCCGGCACGCCGACCACCTCGGCCGCCGCCGCGACGCCTTGGGCGTGGTTGCCCGAGCTGTAGGCGACGACCGGTCGCCCGCCCGCTTGGCTCACGGCGTTGTAGGCGCCGCGGAATTTGAACGAGCCCGTCCGCTGCAACGGTTCGGCCTTGATCAGGAGCCGGCCGCCGAGGGCGGCATCGAGCTGCGGGCTGGACAGGAGCGGGGTACGGACCGCCCAACCCCGGAGGCGCTCGGTGGCGGCTTCCACGTCGGCGATGGTGACGACGGCCATGTCGTTTCGATCCATGGACAATGCTGCGTCGAGCCATGCCCGACCGTGTGCACGAGGACAAGACCGGCGTTCTTGCGGCTGGGTTTCCGTTGCGTCGACGCTGGGCGGCCATGCGCCGGCTCGGGGCGGCACATGGTTGACGACCACCGCTGCGATCCGGTTTCTCGCCCGCACACGCACCATCTCGAGGGTGACATGGACATCGGAACCGCAAGCCAGCCGGTGACGCTGACGCGCCGTGGGCTGCGGCTCGGCGTCCGGCGGCTGCTGCCCTTGACGCTGGTGATCGTCCCGTTCGCGTTCGCCTTCGGTGCGGCGGCGGTCGCCCGCGGCTTGAGCCCGCTCGAAGCGTCGCTGATGAGTGCCGCCGTCTTCGCCGGCGCGTCCCAGTTCGCGGCCCTCGACCTGTGGGCGCAGCCGCTGCCCTACCTCTCGATCGCGGTCACCGTGTTCGCCGTCAACGCCCGCCACTTCCTGATGGGAGCGGCGCTCTCGCCCTGGGTCAACGCCGTGCCCGGCCCGCAACGCACCCTGTCGCTGGCGCTGATGGCCGACCTCAACTTCGCCGACGCGCACCGCGCGTTTCGGGAGGGGGCGCGGGACGTCGGCATCCTGTTGGGCGGCGGCCTGTTCCTGTGGGCCGTCTGGCTGCTCGGCACGGCGGGCGGCGCTGCGGCCGGCAGCCAGATCGGCAATCTGGAGCGCTTCGGCCTCGATCTGGTCATGGCCAGCTTCTTCGCCGCCCTGGTCACGGGCGAGGTGCGCCAGGGCACGCGCCTGTTGCCCCTCGTCGTTGCCGCCGGCACCGCCGTTGCGGTCGCCGACGCGCTGCCGGCCGGATGGAGCATCGTCGTGGCCGCTCTCGCCGGCGGGCTGACCGGAGGGTGGCAGCGTGTCCGCTAGCCCCGAGGCCATGCTCGCCATCGTGCTCATGGCCGCAGTCACGCTGGTCACGCGGATCGGCGGCGCCTCGCTCATGCGCTGGGTGCCGATCACCCCCGCCGTCGAGGGCTTCCTCGCCGCGTTGTCGAGCTCGGTGATCGTCGCCATCGTCGCCACGCTCCTCGCCCGCGGCGGTGCGCGGGAGCTGGCGGCGGTGGCGGTCGCGGTGGCCGCGATGTGGCTGCTCCGCAGCCCGGCCATCGCCATGTTCGCGGGCGTCGCCTGCGCCGCCGCATGGTTCGCCTGGACTGGCTGAGACGACCCCACCGCGGCGGCAGCGGCGCCGTCTGCCGCGCGCGGGCGCGCTCTATCCCATCAACAGCGCGTCGTAGACCCGCTCGCCCTCGACGACGCGCTGGACGTAGTTGCGGGTCTCGCGGAAGGGGATGCGTTCCATCCAGTCGAGCTGGGCGTGGCGGTCCATGCGCCGGGGGTCGCCGAAGTCGCCCATCCACTGCGCCGGGCGGCCGGGACCGGCGTTGTAGCCGGCGGCGGCGAGCACGGTGTCGTCGAAGCGGCGGATCAGGTCGCCCAGATAGCGGGTGCCGAGGGCGGCGTTGTAGTCGGGATCGAGAGTGAGCCGGCCGACGTCGGCGGGCAGCCCGTTGGCGCGCGCCACCGCCTGCGCCGTCGCCGGCATGAGCTGCATCAGGCCGCGAGCGCCGGCGCGGCTGACCGCGTCGATCTGGAAGCGGCTTTCCTGTCGCGCGATGGCGAGCGCCAGGGCCGGCGTGACGTGGGGGTCGGCCGGCCTGAGGAGGCCCGTGAAGCGCAACGGAATGGGGTGACTGGCGGCAGCACTGATGCGGCCCGCCTGATGGAGCGGGATGTAGCCGCGGATGGCGATGTCGTAGCGGCCGAGGTCGAGCACCAGGGCGATGCCGTTGGCCGTGGCTTCGGCGGTCGGCGCCTCCGCGACCAGCGTGTGGCAGACCGACGGCAGGATGAGGTCGTCCCCGACCTCGGCCAGCATCAGGGCAAGGCGCGGCAGTTCCTGGTTGCGGTAGCCGGCCTGGTCGCGGGTCGGCAGGGCGGGCTCGAAGCGGAAGCGCTCGCCCAGCTCGAGCGAGGCCTCCTGGCCGTAGAAGGCGATGCCGAAGTCGGCGGCGCGGTCGTACCAGCGCCTGGCGCCGCCGCCGTCGCCCGCCGCCGATGCGGCGCGGCCCGCCCAATAGCCGGCGCGGCCGTTGCTGATCGGGGTGTCGACGTTGTCCCACATGCGCTCGAAATGCGTGCGCGCCGTCCGTGGCTCGTTCAACTGGCGAAGCGCGATCCAGCCGGCATGCCACTCGCTGTCGGCGAAACCCTGGCCGCCGGTCTGGCGGTGCTCGGCGGCAAGGCGGTAGGCGAGGCGCGGGTTGCCGTCGCTGAGTGCCGTGCGGTAGGCGATGCGACGCTCGTCCCACCAAAGCTCGGTGTTGCCCACGTCCGGTGGGGCTTGCAGCAGGAGTTCGGCGGCGCCGGCCGTGTTGCCGGCGCCGCGACGCCAGCGGATGCGCTCGTAGAGCAGGCCAGGGTCGCCCTGCAACTCGGCCGGCACGGCGTTGACGCTACCGTCGACGCCGGGTCGCCGTCCGCGCAGATGGAGCCGCGCCTCGACCAGCCGGCGATAGCCGGCGTCCAGCCGTGGCAGCATGCGCTCCAAGTCGGCCTCGGCGCCGCGCCATGCGAGGGCGTCGGCCCGGGCGCGGTGGTCGTCGCGGGTCAAGAGGCCCTCGAACTGGGCGAGGAAGTCGGCTTCCTCGACGCGGCCGAAGGCGGCGCTGTCGCGCCAAGCGGCGCGGGCGAAGCGGGCGGCGGCGTCGGTCTGGGCATGGCTGCGGTAGACCCGCGCCTGCGCCCAGCGGCCATGCGCGGTGGTCGGCGGAAAGCGCTCGAGATGTGCGGCCACCTCGCCCGGCTGCGCCCTGACCGCCGCGCGCTGCACCCGTGCGGCCAGCCCGACCTGTCCGGGCCAGCCCGGATGGCGCTCGCGGAACGCGGCCAGCACGTGGAAGGGTGGCAAGGGCTCCTCGTTGAGCAGGCGCCGCCATTCGATGGCCGTCGGGAGGGGGGCCGGCAACCCACGGGCGAGGCTCGTCGCCCGTTCCCACTCCTGCTGCCTGGAGGCGGCGAGCGCCTCCAGCAGTTGGCTGCGCTGACCGGCGGACAGAACTTGCCCCAAAGCCGGCAGGGCTGCGCCCGCCACCGCCGCCACCCCACCCGCAGCGAGGAGGGCGCGTCGCGTGATGCCCGTCGTTCCGCTCATGCCCGGAGCGCTCCCTGATCCGCAAGCGGCCGGCGGCAAAGCCCTGCCGGCGCTCCCACGCTTGATGCCCGCAACCACCCTCCCTATGCTCACGGCCCGGTCGAAGGCGGCCGGGCAAGCAGAAGAGAGAGACCGATGTTCAGCGGCTCCATCGTGGCGCTGGTCACCCCATTCCGCAACGGTCGGATCGACGAAGGCGCCCTCCGCGACCTCGTCGACTGGCACGTCGACGCGGGCACCCACGGCATCGTGCCGGTGGGTACCACGGGCGAGAGCCCGACCCTCAGCCACGAGGAGCACGAGCGGGTCGTCGCTGTGGTCGTCGAGCGGGCGAATCGGCGCGTGCCGGTGATCGCCGGCGCCGGCTCCAACAGCACCGACGAGGCGATCCGCTTCGTCCGCCACGCCAAGGCGGTGGGGGCCGACGCGACGCTGGTCGTCACGCCCTACTACAACAAGCCGACGCAGGAAGGGCTCTACCAGCACTTCCGTGCCGTTGCCGAGACGGCCGACCTGCCGCTGATGATCTACAACATCCCGCCGCGCTCGGTCGTCGACATGACGCCCGAGACCATGGCCCGGCTGGCCCGACTGCCCAACGTCGTCGGCGTCAAGGACGCCACCCAGGACCTGATGCGGCCGTTGGTGCAGGCGGCGTTGTGCGGCCCCGATTTCTGCCAGGTTTCCGGCGAGGACGGCACGGCCCTCGCCTTCAACGCGCAAGGCGGGGTGGGC
>JBJHBG010000140.1:0-10420 GCA_050485385.1 Geminicoccaceae bacterium
CCGCCGGCCATCACGAGCCGGCCGTCGGTGAGCCGCCCTTCCTGGGCATCGTCGTGGGTGACCAGGAGCAGCGTCGTGCCCGCCGCCATGAGGTCGCGCAGCATCGCCTCGAGCGCCTGCTCGGCCGCAGCATCCAGGCCGGCCGTCGGCTCGTCGAGCAGGAGGACCGCGGGCCGGTCCTCGACGGCGCGAAGAAAGGCGAGCCGCTGGCGTTCCCCGGTGGAAAGCCGGGCCACCGGCCAGTCCATCGCCCGCCGGTCGAGGCCGACTGCCTCGAGCGCCGGCACCTGGCGCGCGGGCTGGCGGAAGTGATCGCCCACCCGATCGGCCCACCACCCGGCCTCGGCTGCGACGTAGCGCACCGCACGGCGCCAAGCGGGACCGGGGACGCTTTCCCGGTCGATGCCGCCCTGGCGCACGCAGCCCTCGTTCGGGTCGAGGTCGGCGACGGCGCGCAGCAGGAGCGTCTTGCCGGAGCCGGAAAGACCGCGCACCGCCAGCCCATGGCCCCGCGGCACGACGAAGCTCGTGGGTGCCAGCAGGGCCGAGGCGAGGCCGTCGACCTCGAGGCCGGGGGTGCTCACGCGCCCGCGGTCGACCGCTGACGGCCGATGGCGGCGACGACGTTGCAGGCGAGCCGCGCGACGGCGACGGCACCGATGCCGGTCTGGTCCTTGGTCGGCACGTACTCGACGAAACTGGCGCCGACGATGGGGGCATGCGCCGCGAGGCCGTGGATCAACTCCAGCATCTGGGTGTAGGTCACGCCACCGAAGGCCGGCAGCAGCACGCCCGGCACCAGCGCCGGATCGAGCCCGTCGACGTCGACGGCGAGATAGATCGGCCGGTCGTGGGCCACCCGGTCGAGCACCGCCGACACGCCCTGGCGGTGCAGCTCCCGCGCGGTGACGAGTTCCGCTCCCCAGGCCAAGGCCGCTTCCACCTCGGCCCGACGGGCGCTGCCGGGGCCGCGGGCACCTACCTGCACGAGCGCTTCGACATGGGCCATTTCGCTCGCCCGGCGCATGGTGCTGGAAAAGCCCTTGGTCTCGCCGTCGACCTCGTGGCGCCAGTCGATGTGGGCGTCGATCTGCACCACGGTCAGCGCGTGGCCCGCATAGGCCTCGAGCACCGGAATGGGCACGCTGTCGTCGCCGCCGAGGACCAGCGGCACCGCGCCCGCCGCCAGCACCCCGCCCACCGCGCGGGCGATGGCCGCCCGGTTGGCCGCACCGTCCAGGGGATCGAGGGCGAGATCGCCCGCGTCCACCACGCGGGCGCCGGCGAAGCGCTCGCTTTCGCTGTCGAAGTCGATCTGGTCGGGGCCGCCGCAGTACCAGTCGGTGGCGGCGCGCAGCGCCTCGGGTGCATGCGCCGCATGGCTCGGCCCGGTGCTCGCATAGGGCGTGCCGTGGCCGCAGCCGAGCACCACGACCTCGGCGAGGCCGGGCTGGAGGCAGGCGGCGTAGGGCACCTCGCAAAAGGTGCGGGGCGGGCTCATGCGGGGACGCTGGCCGGACGCGGCTGGTCCGGCCGCAGCGCCGGCGCGGTCGACCGCAGCGCCTGGATGCGCGCCGTCGCCTCGCGCATCAGCCGGTGGCCGTCCATCTGCTGGCGGTGGTTGAAGTGGAGGACCACCGCACCGTCGTCCCAGGCCAGGAACAGACAGAAGAACCAACGCTTCTCCTCGGGCGAGTGGCAGGGATAGGTGAAGGCGAAGCGCTCAAGCCGTCCGTCGAGCACGCGCTCAAGGGCCTCGCGCGCCTCGCTGGCGAACGGGTCGTCGTCGCAGGTCCGGCAGACGTCCAGGTAGTTGCTGCCGATGCCGTAGGCACCGTCGGCCAAGCCGTTGTCGGCGGCGAAGCGGCGCCACGCATCGTTGACGTGACGAACGGCGCCCTCGCGATCCAGGATGGCAGCGTGCGCCGGCAAATCGTCGAGCAGTCGATACAACGTCGCCACGATCCGACCGTCCCCCAGGTTCTCGTCTTTCTCGTCAGCCTAAGTCGCCCGACCGCCGCGGTCCATGCGGTCGCTCGAGGTCAGCTTCGACCTTTCGGCGAAGGTCGCTCGCCGTCGCCGGCTCTACGGTACCCCGGACGATCGGGAGAAGGCGGTGACGGCGTCCACGAGCGACGAGATCGAACTGAACAAGGACGCGGGTCTCGCGATCGCTTTCAAGCTGGGAGCAGTGGGCCTGTTCGCCTGCATGTCCGGCATCGTCAAGGCGCTGGCCGACCAGGTTCCCGTCGGCCAAGTGGTGTTCGCACGCTCGTTCTTCGCGCTCCTCCCGATCCTCTGGCTGATCTGGCGCGCCGGCGGCTTCCATTCGCTGAAGACCACCCGGCCGCTCGGCCATGCGCTGCGCTCGGGCGCCGGTCTGTTCGCCATGTTCTGCGGCTTCGCCGCCCTCGGCCTCGCCCCGCTCGCCGACGTCGTCGCCATCGGCTTCGCCGCCACCGTGTTCACGCCGGCGCTTGCCTTCGTCTTCCTCAAGGAGCGGGTCGGCATCTACCGCTGGAGTGCGGTCGGTATCGGCTTCGTCGGCATCCTGTTGATGCTCCAACCGGCGGGCCTGCAACTGTTCGAGGCGGGGCTGGACCGCCCGCCGGCCGAGGCCGTCGGGCTCGGCTTCGCGCTGATGGGCGCCGTCTTCGTGGCGCTCGCCACCATCGCCATCCGCGCTCTCGCGACCAAGGAGCAGCCGGCGGCGATCATCTTCTACTTCACCATGACCTGCACGGTGGTGAGCGCCTTGACCCTGCCGTTCGACGCGGTGATGCCGGACACCCGCCAAGCCCTGATGCTGATCACCATCGGCGTGATCGGCGGCATCGCGCAGATCCTCATGACCCGCGCCTACGTCCTCGCCCCGGCGAGCCTCGTCGCGCCGTTCGACTACACCGCGATGGTCTATGCGGCGATCATCGGCTACCTGATCTTCGGCGACCGCATCGAGCCCATCGTCCTCGCCGGCGCCGTTCTGGTCATCGGCTCGGGGCTGTTCATCTTCTATCGCGAGCGCCGGCTGGGCCTGCCCCGCGGCCAGGCGCGGCGGAGTGCGGTGGGTCCGCCCGGCTCGCCCGGCGGTGGCTGAGCCCCCCTAGCCGCCGAGCCGGCGCCGCAGCAGTCGCGTCGCGAGGACGAAGGCGACCGTCCCGTAGGTCGCGATCACCGCCAAATGGAGGGGGACTTGGCCCGGCGTGCCGCCCGTTACCAGGGGCCGCACCAGTTCGACGACGTGGGCGAGCGGCAGGAGACGGGCCAAGTGCGCGACGGCCGGCGGCAGCGAGTCGAGCGGGAAGAACACGCCGGAGACGAGCAGCATCGGCGTCAGCGCCAGGGTCATGTAGTAGAGGAAGAAATCGTAGGACGGCGAGACCGCCGTCACCACCAGCGCCATGGCGGCGAAGGCGAAGCCGGCGAGCGCCAGAACCGGCAGCGCAAGCAAGAGCCCGAAGCCGCCGACGAGGCCGAGGACGATGGCGACCGCCATGATCGCCACCGCGTTGATGCAGGCCTTGGTGGCCGCCCAGACGACCTCGCCGAGCACGATGTCGTCGATCCCGAGCGGCGTATTCAACATCCCGTCCCAAGTCCGCTGCGCGTTCATCCGCGTGAAGGCGGAATAAAGCCCCTCGAAGCTCGCCCCCATCATCACCGACGAGCAGAGGATGCCCGAGGCGAGGAAGACCATGTAGGGCATGCCGTCGACCTCGCCGACCAGCCGGCCGAAGCCATAGCCGAGCAACAGCAGGTAGAGTAGCGGCTCGCCGAAATTGCCGAGCAGCGACGGCAGCATCAGCTTTCGCCAGACGCGAAAATTGCGGCGCCAGACGGGCACGAACCCGGTGCCGACGCGCGGCAGCCAGCGGTCGGTGATGGGGCTCGGCTGCATCTCAGTCCCTCAGATCGTGGCCGGTGAGCCGGAGGAAGAGGTCTTCCAGATTGGCGCGCCGCAGGATGGGGACGACGCCGTCGGTCCGCGCCATCACCGCGTGCAGCGGCGCCTCGCTCCGGGCATAGACGAGACGGGTGTCCGCCACGTCCTCGTGGCGCAGCCCATCGACACCGTCGAGGTCGATCGCCGCCGCCCGCTCTCCCCGCAGCTCCAGCACGAACGGCTCGAGGTGCTGGGCGAGCAGCTCCGCCGGCGGCCCCTCGGCGACCAACCGCCCATGGTCGACGATGGCGAGCCGGTCGCACAGGCGCTCGGCCTCCTCCATGTAGTGGGTGGTCAGCACCAGCGTCCGGCCCTCGTCCTTCAACCGGCGCAGGCGCTGCCAGATGTGCTGGCGCGCCTGCGGATCGAGGCCGGTGGTCGGCTCGTCCAGCACCACCAGTTCCGGGTCGTTGATCAAGGCCCGGGCGAGGCTGAGGCGCCGCTTCATGCCGCCGGAGAGCGTGGTGATCGGCGTGTCGGCTCGGCCCTCCAGGTTGGCGAAGCGCAAGAGACGGTCGACACGAGGCCCGAGATCGCCGTCGAGCCGGAAGTAACTCGCATAGGTCTCGAGGTTCTCGCGCACGGTGAAGTCCGGATCGAGGCTGTCGAACTGCGGCACGACGCCGATCCTGGCGCGCAAGGCCCGCGCCTCGGCCGGCAGCGCGTGGCCGAGCACGGTGAGGCGGCCCGCGGTCGGCACGGTCAGGCCCAGCATCATCCTGAGCGTGGTCGTCTTGCCGGCGCCGTTGGGGCCGAGCAGGCCGAAGCAGATGCCCTCTGGCACCGAGAGGTCGATGGCGTCGACCACGGTGCCGACCGAATAGGTCTTGGTCAGGCCCGCAGCCTCGATGGCGAGCGGGGCGGGAACGGTCATGATCGGAGGATATCCGCGGCGGGTGTTCGTTCGATCCGTGGCGCTGGATGGCCGGCGGCAGCGATGCGCGCGACGGAGGAGCCGGCCGGCAGCTCCGCTCCAGACCCGTAGCACGTCCGGCGGCGTCGTCCTATCCGGCCGACGTTGCGCTCGCCACCGGCGCGATGGTAGCGAGAACGTCCTGCGTGTGATGGCCAAGGTCGCAGCCGGACGGCACCGCGTCGCTCACCGTCTGCGTGTGCGCCTCGGCACCCGAGGGGAGGGCCGATGCGGCGAACTGGAACCGTCTCGACGCTAGTGCTCGCCACCGCCTTGGCGCTTGCCCCAGCCGTCGCCGCCGACGAGCCGCAAGTGGTGTTCGGCCTGGGCGTCTTCGATGCCCTGGACGGTGACGAACTGGCGGGCGAAGCGCGCATCGAGTGGCGTTCCGGTTGGCGCGCCGGCGATGGCCTCCTCGGCGCGTGGTTCCGCGGCGTCGGCCCGCTGGTGGGGCTCGCGGCCACGACCGACGGTGCGGTGTTCGGCTATGGCGGCCTCTATGCGGACTTCCGGCTGGGCGAGCGCTGGGTGTTCCAGCCGAGCGGCGGTGCGGGCGGCCATGCAAGCGGCAACGGCAAGGATCTGGGCGGCGTCTTTCAGTTCCACCTCGGCGCCGAACTGGCCTATGCGTTCACCAACGGCGTCAGGCTCGGCGTCTACGTCACCCATATCTCCAATCGCAACATCCAACCCCGCAATCCGGGCACCGAATCGGTCCTCCTCACCCTGGGCCTGCCGATCGGCCGACTTCGCTAGGAGAAACGCCATGACGTCGAACTGGCGCGACCTCGCCGTCGACGAACGCGAGCGGCAGTTCAACCCGCGCGTTGCCGTCGGCAACGACCGTGTGGAGGCGTACTTCGCCGAGTACGCGCGCCGCTCCGAGGCCATGCGCGGACGCTGGCCCGGGCGGTTCGACGTGCGCTACGGCGACGGGCCGAAGGCGACCTTCGATCTGTTTCTGCCGGCCTCGGGCGCGCCGGCCGCACCCTTCGTCTTCGTCCACGGCGGTTATTGGCGGGCTCTGGACAAGCACGAGCACCACTTCGTGGTCGAGCCCGCACTGGAGCAGGGCTTTGCCGGCGTCGTCGTCAACTACGACCTCTGCCCCGCCGTGACGCTCGACGACATCGTGGCCCAGATGCGGCAGTGCCTGCGCTTTCTCGCAGCCGAAGGCCAGGGCCTCGGCCTCGCACGCGACGCGGTCCACCTCGCCGGACATTCGGCGGGCGCGCACCTCGCAGCCCTGCTGCTGCACGAGCCGGGCGCCGATCTCGCCATCGCCTCCGCCGCACTGGCAAGCGGTATCTACGAGCCGGCCGTGATCCTGGACCTCACCGTCAACGCCGACGTCCGCCTGACGCCGGAGATGGCGGCGCGGAACGACGCGCTCCAACGGCCACCCGGCATCGAATGTCCCGTCGCCGTCACGGTCGGCGGCGCGGAGCCCCCCGGCTGGATCGCCCAGTCCGCCGCCTATGTCACCCGCTGTCCGGGCGCCAGCTACGCAGTGGTCGAGGGGGCCAACCACTTCTCCCTGCTGCTGGACCACCCGCTCCTGCCGCCGAAGCCTTAGCGATCCAAGGTGGCCGCACCGTAGTAGTGCCAGAGGAAGATCGCAGCGCAGCCGCGATAGGGGCGCCAAGCCTCGCCCTGGCGTTCCATCGCCCTGTCGTCGGGCCGCTCCGTCCAGCCCTTCAGCCGCATCAGCGCGAGGCGGACGGCAAGGTCGCCCATCGGCCAAGTGTCGGCGCGACCGAGGGCGAAGAGCAGATAGACGTCGGCGCTCCAGCGGCCGAAACCCTTGAGCGCGGTGATCGCGGCCGCAACCTCGTCGTCCGGAGCTTGGCTCAGCGCCTCGAGGTCGAGCCGGCCCGAGGCCACCGCCTCGGCGAGCCCGCGCGCATAGGCAACCTTGCGTCCGCTGAGCCCGCAGCCGCGCAGCTCCTCGTCGGTCCGGACGAGCAACCGTGCCGCCGTCACTTCGCCGAGCAGCGCTTCCAGCCGGCCGAAGATCGCGCGAGCGGCCTTGGTGGAAACCTGCTGGGCCACCACGATGTTCAAGAGGGTGGCGAAGCCCGGCGGTCTGATGCGCGGCTCGGGCAGCCCGAGCCGCGCCACGGCACCGGCCAACTCCGCATCGCGCTCGGCCAGCGCCCGGAGGCCGGCCTCCAGTCGCACGGCATCGAGCGGGATGGTCCGGCTCATGGCTTGGGCTCGTCGCGCATCGTGCCTACCTAGCCCGCCAAGCGCGGATCACCAAGGAGCCACCCTCATGCAGATCAGCCGTCGTGCTTTGCTCGTCGCCACCGGCCTCGGCGCTGCGTCCCTCGCAGGCCGCCCAGCCCACAGCACACCCTTCCCGGACAAGGTGGGCGAGCGCCGGCTGTTCGTCGTCTTCGGCGCCAGCCCGCCCTTCGACCGTCTCGACATGCAGCTCGCGAGGGTGGCGAGCCCCCGCTTCCGTATGCGCGACTTCGACGTCGTCGAGGTGAGGGGTGGCGGCCCCATCCGCATCAACGGCGAGGAACGGGCGAGCCCCACGGCCCGTGAGTTGCGCGACGCCTTTCGCGTCACCGGCGACTTCGCCGTGCGCGTGGTCGGCAAGGACGGCGAGGTCAAGCTCGCCACCACCCGCGTGGTGAACCTGGACCAGTTGGAAGCGCTGGCCGACGAAGAGGACGCCGCCGCCCAGAGCTGAGCCGGCGCGGCGCCGTCGACGGCGGGTGGGACATGACGTAGACTTCACCAAAGTCACGGGAGTGGTGGCGTTGCGCGAGACGGCGGCGGAGCGAAGGCGGGAGGCGTGGCAGGCGCGGCTGTTGCCCCTGATGGCCGGGATGCTGGTGGCGACCGCCCTCTTCTTCGCCATCATGAGCATCGTCGAGCTGCGCTCGCTCTACGCAAGGGTCGAGCACCGCCCCCTGGATCTCGCCACCGGCTTCGACACCTTCGAGGCAACCGCGCCCGCGACCATCACGGCGGACGTGGCCTATCTGCGCTTCAAGACCCTGGCGCTGTTGGAGGCCGACGCCCTGCACCGGCGCTACCACCAGGCCAACGCCACCATGCTGGCGAGGGTGTGGACCCGGCAGCTCGGCTTTCTCACAGGCATGATCCTGGCCCTGGTGGGTGCCGCCTTCGTCCTCGGCCGCCTGCGCGAGGACGCGTCCACCCTGGAGGTCGAGGCGAAGGGTGCGAAGGCCGCCATCGCCAGTTCGTCGCCCGGCCTCATTCTGGCAGCTCTCGGCGCGCTGTTGATGGCGGTGACGCTCGCCATCCCGTTCGGGGTCGAGACCCGCGACCTCGCCACCTATCTCCACGCCGACGCCCCGCTGCCCGTGCGGCTCGCCGAGCCCGGCCCGGCACCGCCGCTGCCGGGGAACTAAGGCCATGGGACGGAAGGCAGGGCCAAAGGCAGGTAGGGGGGACTTGATGGTCCCCCCTGCCCCCCCGGCGCAGGCTCGGCCTACGCCACCTACAAGTGGCGGCGGCGCGAGCCGTCGCCCGGGGGTCCGAGGGGGCCAAAAGCCCCCTGCCCTTGCCTTCTTCTTCACCGTCCTTCTCCTGCTCGCCCTGCCCGCCGCGGCTGACGAAGCTCGGCGGGCGGCCTTGTTCGACCGTGCCTGGGCCGCTTGGCACGTGCCCGACTACGAGGATGCCTACCGGCAGCTCGCGACGCTGCGCGAGCTGCCCTACGGCAAGCAGCCCGTGGTCGACTTCATGCTCGGGACCAGCGCCTGCCGGATCGAGGCCGTGCGCGACTACGGCCGGCGGCTGCTGGACTGGATGCGCTATGCCTACGCCCTGACGGCGGAGAGCCGGGCGCGGGTCGCGGAGGAATTGGCGTTGTGCCGGGGAGCGACGCTGCCCGTCGCGGTGCGGCCGGGCGAGATCGTCGAGATCCGGTCCGCCGGCATGACCGGCTACGGCAAGACCTTCTACTGGGCGCAGGCGGAAAGCCAGCCGGTGGCCTCCTATCCGATCCGCCGCGTGCGCGAGATGGACCGTGGCGAGTTCACCCGTCGGCTGGTGCGGCTGGGCGACGGCGGCCGCGCGGCGGGGATGGCGGCCGAGTTGGCGCCGGACGCCGGCCAACTCGTGACCGAGCGCTTCGTCCTGGTGACCCACGGTGTCCACGACCTCCGTCAGTTGGAGGAGATCGGCCGCACGCTGGACCGCTTTCTTCGCTTTCTCGTCGCCACCTACGCGGTGGTCCCGCCGCCGCACTATCTGCGGGTCGAACTGGTGCGGGACGGCTGGGCGGTGAAGCAGCTCGCCGCGGTGCGGCACGGGCTCGACGTGAGTTCGGCCACCGTCGGCTATGCCTTCGTCGAGGACGCGAGCGTGATCGCCGCGGTGCCGACGACGGCCGCGGGCACCGTGCTGCACGAGCTGTTCCATCTGCTGGTGCGCAGCAATTTCGGCGACGTGCCGCAGTGGTTGGACGAGGGGATCGCCAGCCTCTACGAAGTCTCCGGGCGGCACGACGACGTCTATTTCGGGCTGGAGAACTGGCGCCGCGACGTCCTCCAGGCGACCTGGGACGCCCGCCCCGACGTGGCGGCCCTGGTCCGCTCGGAGTGGTTCCTGTTCGACGACCCGGCCCAGGCCGATGCCTTCGCCGGGACCGAGCCGGGCGCGTGGCTGCTCGACCTGCCGACCGGCCGGGAGCAGGCGGCGATGATGGCGATGGCCCGGTACTTCGCGCTCTACCTCCAAGAGCGCGGCCAACTCGCCGAGGTCTATCGCGCCATCCGCGACCGGGGCTTCGAGGAGTTGGCGGGAGCGCCGGCGGACCACGCGGTGGCGTTGGTCGAGACCGTCCTTGGCCGCCCGCTCGACCAGATCGACGCCGACTTCGTCGCCTGGTTCCGGGGCGAGCCGCGCCCGGTGTCGCCACCGCGGACCACGGGCGGCACCCTGTTCGTTGCCACCGCCAACGTGAACCTGCGGACCGGCCCCGGTACCGGCTTCGAGCGGCTGACGACGCTGCCGGCCGGCACCACCCTCGCCGTCGTCGACAGCGAGGGCGAGTGGCACCGGCTGATGCTCGAGGACGGCACCACCGCCTATGTCAGCAGCGCGTTCGTGCGCCCGGCGAGCCCCTGATGCCGCCTCCGGTCAGGGCCGCGTCGCCATCAGGGCGGTGATGAGCACGGTCTCGTCGAAGCTTGCAAGGCCGGCGAGTGCGCTGCGCAACTCCGCCTCGCGCGCAGGTCCGGCAGCCGCCAGCAGGGCCTCGCGTCCGGTCGAGGTCGAGCGCACGTAGCCGGCAACATCGTCGAGCGTCCACCGTCGGTGCAGCTCGACCGACAGCGCCTCGATGCGGGCAAAGGCGCTCTCGCGGAGCACCGTCTCGTGGTCGCGCCCGGTCGTCTTCTCGGCGTGGCGGCGGTGCGAGCGGGGGCCGTCGGGCAGCCAGCGGCGCTGCAGCTCGGCGACGATGCTGCGCCAAGCCGGCGGCTGCTCACGTCGCTCGACGAAGACGACGACGCCGCCCGCCGGCTCGATCAGGCGGTCCAGTCGGCCGAGCACACGCTCGCGGTCGAGCCAGTGGAACG
>JBJHBG010000141.1:0-10111 GCA_050485385.1 Geminicoccaceae bacterium
GGGCTGCATCTCGGTGGTCGCCAATGTAGCGCCGAAGCTCTGCGCCGAGATGCAGACGGCCTGGCTGGAGGGGCGGCTCGGCGAGGCGCAGGCGATCAACCGCCGATTGCTGCCGCTGCACAAGGCCTGCTTCTGCGAGGCAAGCCCGGCGCCGACCAAGTACGCGTTGAGTAGGCTCGGCCGCTGTTCCGCCGAGGTGCGGCTACCGCTGGTGCCGCTCAGCGAGAGCGGCCGGCGGATCATGGACGAGGCGCTGGCGTCGGTCTTCGGCTGAGTTGCCGTAGCGCCGGCGGCCAGGCGGCGGCAGCACGGCCCGAGCGATCGGAAGGTTTCGAGACGACATGGCCCAGACCACGCGCGAGGCGGCCCGCCGCTCGGTCACGCAGAACCGCAAGGCGTTCCACGACTACGCCATCGAGGACCGGCTGGAGGCGGGCATCGTGCTGACCGGGACCGAGGTGAAGTCCCTGCGCGCGGGCCGCGCCAACATCGTCGACGCACATGCCGGCGAGATGGAAGGCGAACTCTACCTCTTCAACCTGCACATCCCGGAATATGCCGGCGGCAACCGCTTCAACCACGAGGTCAGACGGCCGCGGAAGCTCTTGGTGCATCGCCGCGAGATGGCCAAGCTGTTCGGCGCCGCGCAACGTGAGGGCTACACGCTGGTCCCGCTCTCGCTCTACTTCAACAAGCGCGGGATCGCCAAGGTCGAGCTGGGGCTCGGCAAGGGCAAGAAGACCTACGACAAGCGCGCCTCGATCAAGGACCGCGACTGGCAGCGCCAGAAGGAACGCCTGTTCAGAAAGGACCAGCAGGGGTGAGCCGGCTCGAGGGTTACGACGTTCGTTTCGTCGACGTGAAGGGCGTGCGTATCCGCCTGGCCCTCGCCCCAGCCCCCGAGACCGAGCCCAAGCGCAGCCTCGTGCTGCTCGGCGGGCGCAGCGAGTTCGTCGAGAAGTACACCTATGCCATCGCCGATCTGCGCGCGCTGGGGTTTCACGTCGCCACGCTCGACTGGCGGGGACAAGGGGCTTCGGATCGCCTGCTCGCCGACCGGGTGCGCGGTCACGTCGGCGACTTCAGGGATTTTCAGGCCGACCTGGACGCCCTGTTCGACTTCGCTGGCGAACGCCTGCCTGCACCGTGGTTCGGCTTCGCGCATTCGATGGGTGCCTTGATCATGACCGAGCGCCTGGTGAGCGAGCCCGGCCGCTTCGGGAAGGTCGTCCTCTCGGCGCCGTTCTTCGGTCTCCGCGCCTCGCCCTTGGAGCTTCGTTTCCTGCCGCCGGTGGTGCGGTTGGCGCGCGCGCTCGGGCTCGGCGGGCGGATGATGCTGCGTCAGGTCCGAGAACCGGCGCTGCCCGACGACATGCAACCCGACGTGCTGACGACCGACGCCGAGCGCTTCCTGCTCTACCGCGAACTCGGTCGGGAACTGCCCGATCATCTGATCGGCGGCGTGACGATCGGCTGGGTGGCGGCGGCCCTCGATGCGCTCGATCGGCTGGCGCGACCGGGCGCGCTCGAAGGCATCACCACGCCGGTCCTCGTGCTGAAGGCCGGCAACGAGCGGGTGGTCGATGCGGCCGGGGCCGAGCGCTTCGCCGCGCGCATGCCCCATGCTCGGTTGATCGACTATCCCGGCGCGGAGCACGAGATCCTCTGGGAGAAGGAGCCGATCCGGAGCGCCGCCCTCGGTGAGATCGACGCCTTCCTCCGATGAGCGGGCTCAGCCGGCGCCGGCGCGTCGCCGCACCGGCTCGCGGACGAAGCAAAGGATCGCCCCGCCGATCAGCCAAAAGGCGAGGATGACGGCCATGCCGGCGCGCTGGCTTTGGAAGATGTCGGTGACGAGACCGAACAGGAACGGGCCGACGAAGGCGATGGCCTTGCCGGTGAGCGCGTAGAGGCCGAAGAACTCGGTCATCAACGGTTGCGGCGTCAACCGCGCGAGCAGCGAGCGGCTCGCCGCCTGGACCGGGCCGACGAACAGGCCGAGGCCGAGCGCCAGCGTCATGAAGGTCTGCTTGTCCTCGACCAGCAGCACGGCCGTACCGAAGCCAACGAGGCCGAGGATCGCCAGCAGGATGGTGGGCTTGGAGCCGATGCGGTCGTCGAAGGCGGCGAACAGCGCGGCCCCCAGGCCGGCGGCCACGTTCAGCCCGATGGCGAAGATCAGGATCTCCTCGAAGTCCATGCCGAAGGTGCCGGCGGCAAACAGGCCGCCGATGGTGAAGAGCGTGCTCAGGCCGTCGCGATAGATGGCGCTGGCGACGAGGAAGATCAGCACGTCCTTGAAGCTGCGGAGCTTGGCGATGGTCTCCCGGAGCTGGCCGAGACCGGCGCGGATGGCAGCGCCCGTGCCGAGGCCGGTGCTCGGCACGTCGCGCGTCAAAAGCAGCATGGGCAGGGCGAAGACGACGAACCACGCGGCCACGACCAGGACCGAGGCGCGCACGTTCTGGGCCTCGTCCGTGGAGAGGCCGAACCAGGGCGGGTCCGGCAGGACCAGGGCGACGAGACACAAGGCCAGACAGCCGAGCCCGCCCAGATAGCCCATGCCCCAGGCCCAGCCGCTGATGCGACCGATCTTGTCGGCGGGTGCGACGTCGGTGAGCATGGCGTTGTAGAAGACGTGGCCGAGGCCGTGCGCCGCGCTGGCGACGATCAGCATGGCGATGGCGAAGCCGAGGAACGCCGGATCGGGCTTGGCGAACCAGAGCAGCGCGGTCGGCACGACCGAGAGGACCAGCCAGACGGCGAGCCACGGCTTGCGCGGGCCGGCGCGGTCGGCGATGGCGCCGAAGATGGGGCTCACGATGGCCACCAAGAGGCCGGAGGCGGCCATCGTCCAGGTCCAGTACGTCGTGCCGGCAAGCTCGTCACCGACGATGCCGCGGGCGAAATAGACGCTGAACAGGAACGTCCCGATGACGGTCGGAAAGGCGCTGTCGGCGAAGTCGTAGAGGAACCAGGCAGCGATGCCGAGCGGCCGGTCGCCGTCGGCGCGGCCGAGCGGCACGGCTTCGGGCCGGCTCTGGGTCATGCGCGGCGCCAGGGGCGGCCGGCTTCGGTCATCGCTTGCTCCGCTCGGAACGGCTTCTGTCCCTTCGTCGTTCCGCAGGATGCCGTCAGCCGCGGCCAGCGTCATCCCGAACGGTCGAGCGGAGCCCTGGCGGCAGGCCCCCGCAGAACAGAAGCACCGATGGAGTATGCAGGAGGCTGCCGTCGGCGTCGACGGCGCCAAGCGCGCTCCCGACAGCCGCCGCGCGAGCCCGACGTCGCGTGGGTCGCGCGATCCGCGGCGCTGCGATCTTCACCGACCCTTAGGTCTTCCGCACGACACTGCCGTCGCACGTCGATGATCGATGCACCCCCACTACCGGCACGCAGGAGTCCGTTTGGCGATGAAGCTCTCCGACCTCTCGACGAAGACCAAGATCATCCTGGGAACGGCACCCTTGCTGGCGCTGATGGTCGTCTTCGGCGTGACCATGGTGGTCATGCTCGACCGCATTCGCACGACCAACGAGCAGGTCGAGCATACCTATCGTGTGCTGGGCGAACAGGATGCCGTCGCCGCCGCGGCCGTCGACATGGAGACGGGCATGCGCGGCTTCCTGCTCGGCGGACGCGACGAGTTCCTGGAGCCATACCGTGCCGGCGAGACCTTCGTCTTCGACGCGATCGCGAGCTTGCGGCAAACGGTCGCCGACAATCCTCGGCAGGTCGAGCGCTTGAACGAGGTCGAGCGCGCCCTTCGCCAGTGGCAGAGCGAGGCCGCCGAGCCCGGCATCGCGTCGCGTCGGCAAGTCGGCCAGGGTGGCGCCATGAGCGACGTCGTCGCCTTTGCGTCCGAGGGACGCGGCAAGGCCTTCTTCGACCGATTTCGCGCGCTGTTGGACGAGTTCGAGGCCGAAGAGCGCAGCCTGATGGAGGTGCGCCAAGCCGGTGACGACGCCAGCTTCGGCCTCGCGACCACCTCGGCCTGGGTGCTCATGCTCGGCGGCATCGTCGTCGGCATCGGGCTTAGCTGGAGGATCGGCGCCGGCATCGCACGGCCGCTTGCCACCATCACCGAGAAGATGGGGGTGATTGCCACCGGTGATTACGAGGTCGCCGTGCCGCACGGCGACCGACGGGACGAGGTCGGCGACATCGCCCGTGCGCTCGAGGTGTTCAAGCAGGCGGGGCTGGAGCGCAAGCAACTCACCAGCCAGCTCGCCGGCTCGTTCGAGGCGCAGGTCGGCGGCGTCATTCGGACGGTCGGTACGGCGGCGGCGCAGGTGGCTCGAACGGCCGACGGCGTCAAGCGGTCGGCCACCACCACCACCGAACGAACCGCGGCCGTGGCAGCCGCCTCCGAGCAGGCCTCCGCCAACGTTCAGACCGTGGCTGCGGCAACGGAGGAGATGGCGGCCTCGGTCAGCGAGATCAACGGCCAAGTGGTGCAGACCAGGAAGATGACCGACGAGGCGATGGTCGCCGCCGGCCGCATGCGCGAGACCATGGCCCAGCTCGCCGAGAGTGCCAACCAGATCGGTACGGTGGTCGAACTGATCACGACCATCGCCGATCAGACCAATCTCCTGTCGCTGAACGCGACGATCGAGGCGGCACGTGCCGGCGAGGCGGGGCGGGGCTTCGCGGTCGTCGCCCAGGAGGTGAAGTCGTTGGCGGGGCAAACCCGCAAGGCCACGGACGACATCGCCCGGCAGATCGACGCGTTGCAGGAGGCGTGCCGTGCTACGGGCTCCGACATCGAGAACGTCGGCGACGTGATCTGCGGCGTGGCCGAGGTCGCGACGAGCATCGCCACGGCGATGGAGCAGCAGTCGGGCGCGACCCAGGAGATCGCGCGCAACGTGCAAGAGGCGGCCGTCGGCAACACCGACGTTTCCCGGATCGTCGCCGAGGTGGCGAAGCTCGCTCGCGAGGGGGATCGCTCGGCGGAAGAGCTGACGACGGCGGCAGGCGCGCTGACGACGCACGCAGCCGACCTCGAGACCAAGGTCCGGGAGTTCCTGGCCGGCCTGCGCGCCGCCTGAGAAGCAGCCCTCGCATCGTCGAGTGAAGGGGCTGGGGGGATCGTCTGATCCCGCCGGCCCTTTCGCGCTTCCACGGTCAGTCGAGCGGCACCGCCAGGAGATCGGTCTCGACGCTGGCGAGTGCCTTCTCGGCATGGCTGCCGGTGAGCCAGCGGCCGAGGGCGGTGCGGTTGTGCGTCGTCGTGCCCATGACGACGAGGTCGGCGCCGACGTCCGCCACGACACGAGGCAGCAGGTTGTCGATGGTGCCCATGCGGACGATGGATTTGGCCGCACCGGGCTCGAAGCCGGACCGCGCGACGAGGTCGTCCAGGGCGGCGATCACGGCCGGATCGACGTGGGTGCGCGCGGCATCGGTGCTGTCGCGCCCCGCCGGGTCGCTCGGCACGTTCAGGACGTGCACGGGCTCCACCGCGGCCACGCGATGCGCGAGCCCGAGCACGCGCCTGGAGGCCTCGACCAATTCGACCGCTACCAGCACCGCCGCATAGGGCTCGGTCTCGGCGCGGCGCACCGCCAGGACCGGAATAGCCACCTCGCGCATCAGCCGTTCGGTGGTGATGCCGAGCCGGCCGCCCAGCTCCGGCACCGGCGGCGACGCGCCGACGACGATCAGGTCGGCCGCGATCTCCTCCGCGGCGCGGGCGATGGCGTGGTGGTCCCGTCCGGCGACCACGCGCACGTCGACCGCGACGCCGAGAGCCGGGCTCAGCCGCTCCGCCTCGGCCCGCAGCAGGGCCGTTGCCTGCAACTGGTGGCTGCGACGGAGCGCGTCGGGCAGTTCGTGATCGACGACGTGGAACAGGGTCATGGGCGCGCGGAACTGGCGCGCCAGCCGGCCGGCCCGCGCCACTGCCGCCGTGCCCCGGGGCGAAAGGTCGGTGGCGGCGAGCAGTCGCTGCATATGGCCTCTCCTCGGTTGGTGCGACGGGTCAGCCAACGGCGTAGTCTAGCACGAAGCGGCCGCAACCGCGGGGCTTGGAGGTGTGCCATGACCGACCCGTTCGCACTCCAGCGCTTCGTCGACGCCCAGCACCCGGTGATCGACAGGGTGCTGGTGGAACTGCGCGAGGAACGCAAACGCACCCATTGGATGTGGTTCGTCTTTCCGCAGGTCAAGGGCCTGGGGACGAGCCCGATGGCCCAGCGCTATGCCCTCTCGGGCTTGGACGAGGCGCGGGCCTATCTCGACCACGCCGTTCTCGGCCTGCGCCTTCGGACCTGCACGCAACTGGTGCTGGACGGTCGGGCGACGCGCATCGACGACGTGTTCGGCCCGCCGGACGACCTCAAGTTCCACGCCTCGATGACCCTGTTCGGTCGCGCGGCACCGGCCGAACCGCTCTTCGCCGACGCGTTGGAACGCTTCTTCGCCGCTGCGCCGCACGCTCGCACGCTCGCCCTGCTCGGCTGATCTTGTGCGGCGGAGCGCCGCTTCCCACATCCTCAGGGGAAGGCACGGATGCCGCTTCAGGGTCCGCGCGGAGGACGCTCGCCAAGTTGGGGGCAAGGAGAGATCGCATGCAGTTCGAGACCTATACCGACCGCGCCAAGGGGTTCATCCAGTCGGCGCAAGGGGTGGCGTTGCGGGAAGGGCACCCGCAGCTCTTGCCCGTTCATCTGCTGAAGGTGCTGCTCGATGACGAGCAAGGCTTTGCTGCCAGTCTGATCCAGACGGCTGGTGGCGATGGCCGCCTCGCGCGCGCGCAGGTCGAGCAGGCCCTGAAGAAGCTGCCGCAGGTGCAGGGCCCTGGTGCCAGCGGCCCCAGCCTTTCGCCGACCCTCGCCCGCGTCTTCGCCAACGCCGAGGCGGCCGCCAAGAAGGCGGGCGACGCCTTCGTCACGGTCGAGCGGCTGTTGTTGGCGCTGTCGCTCGGCAAGGACGACGAGGCGGGCAAGGTGCTGGCGGCGGCGGGCGTCACCCCGCAAAAGCTCGAGCAGGCGATCCAGGCGGTGCGCAAGGGCAAGACCGCACAGAGCGCCGGTGCCGAGGAGAGCTATCAGGCGCTGGAGAAGTACACCCGCGACTTCACGGCATTGGCCCGCGACGGCAAGCTCGACCCCGTCATCGGCCGCGACGAGGAAATCCGCCGCGTCATCCAGGTCCTCTCCCGCCGGACCAAGAACAACCCGGTGCTGATCGGCGAACCCGGCGTCGGCAAGACCGCCATCGCCGAGGGC
The DNA here is from genome assembly GCA_050485385.1 of Geminicoccaceae bacterium. Taxonomy (GTDB): domain Bacteria; phylum Pseudomonadota; class Alphaproteobacteria; order Geminicoccales; family Geminicoccaceae; genus RECO01. Next base: position 7,233 of record JBJHBG010000141.1, read on the forward strand.
CTGGCCCTGCGCATCGTCAACGGCGACGTGCCGGAGAGCCTGAAGGACCGGCGCCTGTTGGCGCTCGACCTCGGTGCGCTGATCGCCGGCTCCAAGTACCGCGGCGAGTTCGAGGAGCGCTTGAAGGCGCTCTTGCAGGAGATCAGCCACTCCGAGGGCGAGATCGTCCTCTTCATCGACGAGCTGCACACGCTCGTGGGTGCGGGCAAGGCCGAAGGGGCGATGGACGCCTCCAACATGCTGAAGCCGGCGCTCGCCCGCGGCGAGTTGCACTGTGTGGGTGCGACCACGCTCGACGAGTACAGGAAGCACGTCGAGAAGGACGCGGCCCTTGCCCGGCGCTTCCAGCCCGTGTTCGTGCAGCAGCCGAGCGTCGAGGACACGGTTTCCATCCTGCGCGGCCTCAAGGAGAAGTACGAGGTCCACCACGGCGTGCGCATCGCCGACGGCGCCATCGTCGCGGCGGCGACCCTGTCGGATCGCTACATCACCGACCGCTTCCTCCCCGACAAGGCGATCGACCTCGTCGACGAGGCGGCGGCCAGGAAGCGCATGGCCATCGACAGCAAGCCCGAGGACATCGACGAACTCGACCGCCGCATCCTCCAGCTCCAGATCGAGCGCGAGGCGTTGAAGAAGGAGACCGACGACGCCTCCAAGTCGCGCCTCGGCCGGCTGGAGACGGAGCTGGCCGAGCTCGAGCAGGAGAGTGCCGAAAAGACCGCCGCCTGGCAGGCCGACAAGAACCGGCTCGCCAGCGTGCAGGACCTGAAGGACCAGCTCGACAAGGCGCGGACCGAACTCGCCCAAGCGCAGCGGCAGGGCAATCTCGGCCGTGCCGGTGAACTCGCCTACGGCACCATCCCCGAGCTGGAAAAGAAGCTGAAGGAGGCCGAGGCCGCCGAGGCGCACGGGCTCAAGGACGAGGCCGTGGTCGCCGAGGACATCGCCGGCGTGGTCTCGCGCTGGACCGGCGTGCCGGTCGACAAGATGCTGGAGGGCGAACGCGAGAAGCTGTTGCAGATGGAAGAGCAGCTCCGCCGCCGCGTCGTCGGTCAGGAGGCGGCCCTCGCCGCCGTCTCGACCGCCGTCCGCCGCGCCCGCGCCGGATTGCAGGACCCGCACCGGCCGATCGGCTCGTTCCTGTTCCTCGGCCCTACCGGCGTCGGCAAGACCGAACTGACCAAGTCTCTCGCGGCGTTCCTGTTCGACGACGAGCACGCGCTGATCCGCATCGACATGTCGGAGTACATGGAGAAGCACTCGGTGGCGCGGCTGATCGGCGCCCCTCCGGGCTATGTCGGCTACGACGAGGGCGGTGCCCTGACCGAGGCGGTGCGCCGCCGGCCCTACCAGGTGATCCTGTTCGACGAGATCGAAAAGGCACACCCGGACGTGTTCAACGTGCTGCTCCAGGTGCTCGACGACGGAAGGCTCACCGACGGCCAGGGCCGCACGGTGAACTTCTCCAACACCGTCATCGTCATGACCTCGAACCTGGGGGCGGAGTTCCTGGCGGCGCTGCCCGACGGCGCTGCGGCCGAGGACGCGCGGGCCGAGGTGATGGAGGTGGTGCGCGCCAGCTTCCGCCCCGAGTTCCTCAACCGGCTCGACGAGATCATCCTCTTCAACCGGCTGGGCAAAGCGGACATGGGCGGCATCGTCGACATCCAGCTGCAGCGGCTGGAAAAGCTGCTCGCGAGCCGCGAGATCGGCCTGGACGTCACGCCCGCGGCCCGCGCCTGGCTGGCCGAAGCCGGCTACGACCCGGTCTACGGCGCAAGGCCGCTGCGCCGCCTGATCCAAAAGCGCGTCCAGGATCCGCTCGCCGAACTCATCCTCGCCGGCAACCTCCCCGACCGCCACACCGCCCTGGTCGACCGCGGCGAGGACGGGCTGGTCGTGCAGGCCAAGAGCGAGGCGGCGCAGGCGGCCTGAGGCAAAGGTGAGAGGAAGGTTCGGGGGGCTTTTGGCCCCCCGAGCGCCCAGCGACGGCATTGCCGTCGCTCAACGGTCCTCTTGACCTCCTTGGCTGACGAGCAGCTGGATCGTGTCCCAGGGCCTACCGCCCTGATTGCGGTAGCCGAGATGAGGTCGGCTTGGAGGGCGTCGACGCTGTCGTAGAAGGTCTCGCGCATCTTGGGCTCGAAGACCTCCTCCAGGACGGTGCCGTTGAAGCGCTCGACGAAGCCGTTGGCGCGCGGCCGGCCGACCTTGGTCTCGCGGTGCTCGATGTCGTTGAGGGCCAGGTAGAGCTCGTAGGGATGGCGCTCGGTGCCGCAGAACTCGCGGCCATTGTCGGTGAGCACGGCTTGCACCGGCAGGTCCAGTTCGGCGTAGAACGGCAGCACGTCGTTGTGCAGCACGGCCACCGCGGCTTCCGGCTGCTTGGAGACGTGCAGAAAGCCGAAGGCGTAGGAGCCGAAGGTGTCGACCACCGCGTGCAGGTAGACCCGTCCCAGGCCCTCGGGCGTGCCGACCATGAAGGTGTCGGCGGAGAGCAGTTCGCCGGGCCGGCTGCTCTCGACGTGCCGCTCCGTGGTCCCGGGGCCCCCGCGACGCTGGCGTCGCGGGGTGGGAAGCAGGGATCGAGCTTCTCCAGGAACGCCGCCTGCTCCGGGCTCAGTTCGATGACCCGCTCGGCGAGGTCCGTCTCCAAGGCCAGCCACCGCTGCGAGCGGGTGCCGAGCCCCTTGTCGTTGAGGATCTCCTGGATGGTGATCGCCGACACGCGGCGCCCTTCCAAGGCCAAGAGGGCACCTCGAAAAACCTCTTGATCGCAGGCCGTTGGCGTGAGTCGATGGTCATGACGAGCGGGAGAGCGGCATGGCGGGTCAGCGGGGTTTCTTCGACGTCGACGAGCGGCTGGCGGCGTTGAG
>JBJHBG010000142.1:0-10053 GCA_050485385.1 Geminicoccaceae bacterium
GAGCTTAGCCGCCAGCGGGCATGGCGGTGCGCGCGCGGTCCGGCTCACCGCGCGGCTGGGCGGCGACGAGGCGCGCGGCCGGCGCATCGACGCGGTGCGGTTGGAGGCCGACGGCGACGTCGTCGCGTTTACCGGCGCGCTCCGGCCGGCGGCGTCCGTCACGGGCCGGCTCACCGTGACCACCCCCGACGTGCCGGCGCTCCGCGCTTGGCTGGAGGAGGTGCTGGCCCGGCCGCTCGGGCTGCCGCCGGTGGTCGACGCGGCCTTGGCGCGGCTCGACGGCAGCCTCGACGTGACCGCCGCACTCGAAGCCGATGCCCGCGGCTGGTCGCTCGACGAGGTCGCGACGGCCGCTGCCGTGGGCCGGCTCGCCGTGCGCGACGGGCGCATCGAGGCCGAACTGCGCCTGCCCGAAGCCGTCACCGCGGCCGCCTTCTGGGACCTCGTCGAGCCCTGGCGCGTGGCGCCGGACCTCTTGCAGGACGTCGAGCGGCTGCGCATCGAGGCGACCGGTCTCAGGCTGGAGCTGATCCGCGCCGACGAGGTGCTGGCCGCCAACCTTCGTCTCGCCGGTCCGGGCAGCAGCGACCTCGGCATCGACGGCCGGCTCGACCCCGGGTCGGGCGCTTTCGTCGGTACCGCGACGCTCGTGGGCGAGCGGCCGGGCCTCGTCGTCGGGCACGACTTCGAAGCCCTGCACAACGTCGTCGCCGCCGCCAACGTGACGGCGGGGCCGGATCGGGTGCGGCTCGATCAGCTCCAGGTGACGGCCGACGGGCTCGGCTTTCAGGGCTGGCTGGAGGCGGCGGCGGGCGATCCGCCGGCATTGATCGTCGAGGGCACGGTCGACCGCTGGGTGCTGCCGGCGGGCTGGGCCGAGGACTGGCGGCCAGCACTCCGGCGGCTCGAGGCTTTCGGTGCGGCGGCCCGCACCCGGGTCGATCTGGCCGTTCGCCGCCTCACCGTCGATGCCGGCGGCGAACCGGCGACGGCGCGGCTCGCCGGCCGGCTGGACGAAGCGGGCCTCTGGCTCACCACGGTCGATCTCGCCGACCGCGACGGCTCGCTGGCGCTCACCGGCGGGCTCGACTTCGCCCGGCAGCGCTTCGAGGGCATCGGCCGTGTCGGCCTCATCGCCCCCGGGCGCCTGTTGGCCCGTGCGACCGGCAGCGACGCTTGGCGCCGGCTCACCCTGCCGGCCGGTCAGGTCACCTTCACCGCCGACGGCCCCATCGAGGCGCTGACCGTCGTCGCCGAGGGCGCGCTCGGCGCGCTGGTCGGCCGCTTCGACAGCGAGGTGGGGTTGGATGCCGGTGGCGCGGGAACGCTGACCCTCCGTCACGCCGACGCCGTTGCCCTCCTGGCAGCACTCGGCTGGCCGCTGCCGCCCGAAGCCGACCTGACCGGGCCGGCGCGGTTGGACGCGGCGCTGCGCTGGGGCGAAGCGGTGGAACTGGCGGGCGAGGTGGACGTCGGCCCTCTGGCCGCACGGCTGGATCTCCGTCGCGGCGCGGAGACGACGGCGCTGAGCCTGCTCGGGGTGGCGGGCGACCTTGCCGCGGCCGAGGCCGTGCTGGCAGCGCTCGGGCTCTGGGACGCGCGACCGCTCCGCTGGCTCGAGCGCCACGCCGGCGACTGGCCCGCCAGTGCTCCCCTCGCCGTCGTTTGGCCCGCGCCGTTCACGGCCGAGGTGGAGGTGGCGGGGCTGGCGCGGCCCGACGGCCGCGTCGTGCGCGGCATGGTCGCAGCGGCGCTCGACGCCGAGGCCTTGGACTTGCGGCGCTTCGAACTCGGCGACGGGGCGAGCGGCCTCGCCCTCGAGGGCTGGGTGGAGCGGGGCGAGCGGGGGGTGGCGGTAGACCTCGCGGTCGACGGCAGCGGGCCGGGCGACGGCGTCCTCGCGGCGGCACTGGGCCTCGGCTGGCTCGGCCCCGGCACGGTGGCGGTCGACGGCCGGCTCCAGGCGCGCGGCACCACGCTCGACGAGCTGGTGGCGTCGCTCGACGGCGACCTCCGGGTGACGGCGACGATCGATGCCCAGGAACGGCTGGACCGCGACGGCCGGGCCATCGCCGTCCCGCCCTTCGACCTCGCAGGCCCGCTCACGCTGCGGCGCGGCCACGCCAGCCTCGAAGGACTGACCGGTGCCTTCGACCTCTGGACGCGCTACGGCGTGCTTACGGCGCCTTTGCCCGACGGCCGCCGCCTCGCCGCCGAAGGCCCCCTCGACCGCCCCCGCCTCCACCTCCAGGACACCGCGCCCTGGCCCTGAGCCATCGCGAAGGGGGGAGGCAAGGGGAAGGAGGCGGGGCTTTTGGCGCCCGCACCCCTGTTTCGTCAGGCCCCTTCGGTGGATCGAGCGGACCATGCCGACGAGAGTTTCGCCCAGGATCGCGACCTATGTGAACGCGTTGCCGCTGCGACCGGGGCTCCGGGTGCTGGAGGTCGGCTGCGGCCCCGGTGTGGCCGCGCGCGAGGTTTCGCGCCGGATCGGTGACGGCAAGATCGTCGCCATCGACCGGTCAGCGAAGGCCATCCAACTCGCCGTGACCAATTCGGTATCCGAGATAGCGTCGGGCCGACTGGAATTCAGAACGGTGGCTATCGAGGATTTCGAACGTGAACACGACGAAGGCCCGTTCGACCTCGCCTTCGCCATGCGTGTGGGTGCCTTGGACGGCCGCCACGCCGAGACGGGACGACGCGCGATGCAGCGGCTCAAGGCCGCGCTGAGGCCGGATGGACTGCTCTTCGTCGATGCTTCCGGCCCGATCCGATGGGACGACATCGATGCCTGAAATCATGCCTTTGGTAGCGTGATCGTCTGACTCGTCTGGACACCGAACCCAAGTGGCGCCGGCCTTGGCCGGTGCTCCGGGGTGCGGGGGCCAAAAGCCCCCGCGTTCCTCCCCTCGCGTCCTTAGCCCGCCCGCTTGGCCTTCGTTGCCGCATCGTCGATGTCGAGGGTTTCGGTCAGCACGACGCCGAAGGCGGCTTCTGCCGTTTGCCGGCTGACGAGGCCGTCGAGGGCGTCGTCGCGGACCTTGGCGGGGTCGCGTTCGAGGGGGTTGCCGTAGCCGCCGCCGGCGGGGCCGGTGGCTTCGAACCGGTCGCCCTTCTTGGCGGCGCGGTAGGGTAGTTTCGAGGGGAGCTGCGCTTCACCGCCGTCGGCGCGGCGGACGCGCAGCCCGGCGGGCCGGCCTTCGGCACCGCCGGCGAGGCCCCACGGGCGGTAGCGGTGGCCGTCGCCTTCGAGCGAGATGCCGCCGTCGGCGAGGAACTCGAACTCGCGCACGGCGCCGAGGCCGCCGCGCCAGCGGCCGGCGCCGATGACGTCCTCCCTCAGTTCGTAGCGGTTCACGCGCAACGGCAGGTGGCTTTCGATGTCCTCGACCGGGTTGTTGCGGGTGTTGGCGAAGAGGGTGTCGACGGCGTCCATGCCGTCCATGCCGAATCGGCCGCCATAGGCGCCCTCGAAGATCTCCATGTGGACCCAGTGGGTTTCGCCTTCGAGGCCGGAAAAGGCGATGACCTTGAGGTTGCCGATGCCGGCGGAGACCTGCTCGGGCACGGCCTGGGCGAGCGCCTTCATCACCGTGTCGGCGAGCTGGTTGCCGGGGGCGAAGCGGGCGATGGTGGGGGCGGGGAAGGTCGGGTTGGCGAGGCAGCCCTTGGGTGCGGTCAGGGTGATGGGGCGCAGCAGGCCAGCGTTGACCGGGATGTGGCCGTGGATGGCGGTATCCAAGAGGATCGAGCGGATGGTGAGCCAAACCGCGATGTCGACCGTGCCTTCGAAGGGCATGTTGATGGGGCGGTCGGGCACCTGAGGGGCGGTGCCGGCGAGGTCGACCGTCAGGCTGTCGCCGTCGACGGTGAGGGTGACGACGATGGGCAGCTCGCTGCGGCCGGGCTCGCCGAGGAAGCCGTCGATGGCGGTCTCGGCGCGGTAGACGCCGTCCGGCACCTTGGCGATGGCCTGGCGCATGATGCGCTCGGCTTGGTCCATCAGCGCCCCGCTGGCGGCTTGGAACGTGGCCTTGCCATAGGTCTCCACCAGCGCTTGGACGCGTTCGGCGCCGATCCGGCCGGCGGCGATCTGCGCTTCCATGTCGCCGACGACGATGGCCGACGAGCGGATGTTGTCGCGCAGCATGTGCCAGACCATGGTGTTGATCCGGCCTTCCTCCACCACCTTGATGGCCTTGAACTGGAGCCCTTCGGCGTAGGCATCGAGTGCGTCGACGATGCCGCAGGAGCCGGGGCTGAGGGCGCCGATGTCGAGATGATGCGCGGTGGTGCCGACGAAGGCGACCAGCTCGCCGTCGACGAACACGGGCACGATGAAGGCCACGTCGGGGCCGTGACTGCCGCCGGTATAGGGGTCGTTGTGCATGACGACGTCGCCGGGGCGGATGGTTTCGCCGCGCGCCTTCATGATCTTCTGCATGCCGCGGACGTAGCCGGGGATGGGGCCGGACTGGAGCGGGGTCGACTGCGGGCTTTCGGCGAGGCCGTTGCCATGCGGGTCGACGATGGCGGCGCCGAAGTCCTCGCTCTCGCGGATGATCGAGGAATGCGCCATGCGCATCAGCTTGTGGCCCATCTCGACGGTGATGGTCTCGAGCGCGCCGTGGATGACGCTGCAGGTGACGGGATCGAGGGTCATCGTCAGACGCTCCGGGTGAGGACGAGGTTGCCCTTGGCTTCGGCGGTGACCGTCCAGCCGGGCGGCACGACGGTGGTGCTGTCGGGCTGCAGCACGATGGCGGGGCCGGGGAAGGGTGTGTCCGCCGGCAGCAGCGCCCGGTCGTAGAAGGGGGTGGCCCGGCGCTCGATGCGGCCGCCGGTGCGGAAGATGCACGAGCCTTCGCGCACCAAGGCGGCCTCCAGGCTGTCGCCCCGGTGCGGCGGCAGGGCCTCCAGCTTGTCGCTCCTCCCGGTGCCGGCAAGGCGGAGATTGACGATCTCGACCGGGGCCTTGGGGAAGGCGTGGCCGTATTCGGCGTCGTGGCGGGCGTGGAAGGCCGTGATCACCGCCGCCATCTCGCGCTCGGTCAGGCGACCCTGGGGCATGTCGACCTGGAGCTCGTAGCCCTGGCCCTGGTAGCGAAGCTCGCCCGTGCGGTGGAGGGCGACGGCGTCCGCTGCCACGCCGTCGGCGATCAACTGGGCCGTGATCTCGGCCTCGGCGGCCTCGAGGTCGGCGTTCAGCCGGTCGAGGTCGAGCGACGTGGAGAGCTGGAAGGCGGTGCGGATGGTGTCGTAGCGGAGGTCGGTCGTAAGCAGGCCGATGGCCGAGGTGATGCCCGGATAGGGCGGCACGATGACCGCGGGCACGTCGAGCGAGGCCGCGACCTCCGCACCGTGCAGGGGGCCGGCGCCGCCGAAGGCGACGAGCGCGAAGTCGCGCGGATCGATGCCCTTCTCGACCGTGCGCGAGCGGATGGCGTTGGCCATGTTGGCGTTGAGCACGGTCACGATGCCGAGTGCGGTTTCCTCCAGGCCCATGCCCAGTTCTGCGGCGAAGGTGGCGATGACGCGCTCGGCCGCCTCGACGTCGAGCGCCATGCCGCCGCCGAGGAAACGGTCGGGATCGAGCCGGCCGAGGACGACGTTGGCGTCGCTTACGGTGGGGAAGGTGCCGCCATGGCCATAGGCCGCCGGGCCGGGGCGGGCACCCGCACTCTTGGGGCCGACCTTGAGCGCACCGCCGGCATCCAGATGCGCGATGGAACCGCCGCCCGCGCCGATGGTGTGGATGTCGATCATCGGCAGCATGACGGGATGGCCGCCGATCTGCGTATCGCGGGCGGCGGCCTGGACGAAGCGGCCGTCGACGATCAGCGCGATGTCGGCCGAGGTCCCGCCGACGTCGAAGGTGATCAGCCGGTCGCGGGCGGACAAGGCACCGGCGAAGCGGCCGCCGAGCACGCCTGCGGCCGGGCCGGAGAGGAGCGTCAGCACCGGGCGGCGGGCGATCATGGCGGGCGTGGCGACGCCGCCCGCCGAGGTCATGACGTGGAGGTCGGCATCGAACCCCTGCCCGTGGAGTGCGGCCGCCAGATGGTCGACGTAGCGCTGTACCCTGGGGCCGATGAAGGCGTTCATCGCCAGGGTGGTGAAGCGCTCGAACTCGCGGAACTGCGGCGCCACCTCGGCCGAGGTGGTAACGAACGCGTCCGGCACCTCCTCCAGCACGATCTCGCGGGCACGCTGCTCGTGGGCGGGGTTGAGATAGGCGAAGAGAAAGCCGATGGCGATGGAGCGCACGCCGGCATCGCGCAACCGGCGGGCGGCCGCGCGCACCGCGTCCTCGTCGAGCGGGATCAGCACCTCGCCCTTGGGCGGGATCAGACGCTCGGGCACGGTCAGGCGATGGCGGCGCTTGACCAGCGGGCGATCCTGCCAAGGGATCTCCTGGCGGATCGAGTAGTGCTGCGGGCGCTGGTGGCGGCCGATGTGCAGCACGTCGCGGAAGCCGGCGGTGGTGATCATGCCCGCCTCGGCGCCGTCGTACTCCAAGACCGCGTTGGTCGCGGTGGTGGTGCCGTGGCGCACGTCGGTGATGGCCGACCGCGCGACGCCCGCCTTTTCGCACAAGGCGACGATACCCTCGATGACGCCTCTGGACGGATCGTCCGGCGTGGTCGGCACCTTGTGCGTGACGGTGGTGCCGCCCGTAACGTCGTGCAGCACGCAGTCGGTGAAGGTGCCGCCGACGTCCACCCCAACCAAGATCATGTCGTAAGCGCTCCTTGGGTTCGATCGTGTCGTCGCGAAGGCGAAAGGGGGACGAGGAGGGGCCGGAGGCTCGCCATCAGCCCAGCTCGAAGGTGGTGATGCCGTAGATCCGGCCGATATCCAAGGTCGGCGCCGGCCCGGTGTACATGCGCGCGGTCTCGAACATCGGCGCCATGCCGCGCCCTTCGGCGAGGGCCGTGGCAGCGGGGTTGGTCGCCGGCACGTCGAGGAACACGTCGCCCGTCGGCGCTGCGGCGAGCAGGCCGTCGAGCACGGTTTCGGCCTGGGCACGGGTCGTGGCGACGAGCGGGCCGATCTTGGCGCCCTTGCGGCAGGGGCGGAGCACGCCGAACGCCAGGAGCCGGCCATTGTCGACGAGGCCCCGGGCGACGTGGCCGGGGGCCGTCAGCCAATCCTGCCAGAAGGTGTCGCGCGGGGCGGGGAAGACGGTACGGTCGAGGGCGGCAACGGCCTCCAAGTGGGTCGTGTCCAGGCGGACGAGGTCGGGCGTGCGGGCGGGCTGCGGCCGGCCGGCGTAGCGGAGGTTCCGGTGCGCGTAGACGAAGCCGGATTTCCGGTAGTTCGGCTGCTGCGCCACAACGCCGTCGAGGCCGACAAGGCGCTTGCCGGCATGGGCCATGCCGGCCTGCCAGAGAGCCAAGCCGTACCCCCGGCCACGGTAGTCGGGGCGGACGATGTAGCAGCCGAGGAAGGCGAAGGCGGCGTCGTAGTTCACCACCGTGATGCAGCCCACGCGCTCGCCGTCGAGGGTGGCGACGAGCCTGCCCGCGGGATCGACACCGGCGAAGCAGGCGGCGTCCTGGAGGCCGGGGTTCCAGCCTTCGGCGGCGGCCCAGTCGAGGGCGGCGTCGAGGTCGGCCGGCTGCATCGGGCGGATCGCAAGGGTCAAGGGCGGGGCTCCGGCGGATGCTCGGCGTGCCAGTGCCGGGCGATGGCGTCGCGGCGGCAGACCCAGACGTCGTCGTGGGCGAGCACGTGGTCGAGGAAGCGGGCGAGCGCGCGGGCACGGCCGGGCCGGCCGGCGATGCGGCAGTGCAGGCCGACCGACAGCATGCGCGGCCGCTCGGCGCTCTCCTCGTAGAGCTGGTCGAAGCTGTCCTTCAGATAGGCGAGGAACTGGTCGCCCGAATTGAAGCCCTGCGGCATGGCGAAGCGGAAGTCGTTGGCATCGAGCGTGTAGGGGACGATCAGGTGCGGCCGGCCGTGGTCGTGGGTCCAGTAGGGCAATTCGTCGGCGTAGCTGTCGGCGTCGTAGAGCAGGCCGCCGTGCTCGACCAGCAGGCGGCGCGTATTGGGGCTGATGCGGCCGGTGTACCAGCCGACCGGGCGGACGCCCGCGGCCTGCTCGATGGCGTCGAGGGCGAGCGTGAGGTGCTCGCGCTCGGTCGCCGCGTCGACCTCGTGGTAGTCGATCCAGCGCCAGCCGTGGCTCGCCACCTCCCAGCCGGCCTCGGCCATGGCGGCGGCGGCTTCGGGATGGCGGGCGACCGCCATGCCGACGGCGAAGACGGTCACTGGGATGGCGCGCTCGGTGAACAGGCGGTGCAGCCGCCAGAACCCGACACGGCTGCCGTACTCGTACATCGATTCCATGTTGAGGTTGCGCGCACCCAAGAGCGGTGCGGCGCCGACGATCTCGGAGAGGTACGCCTCCGACGCAGCGTCGCCGTGGAGGATGCTGTTCTCGCCGCCTTCCTCGTAGTTGATCACGAACTGCACGGCGAGGCGCGCACCGTGCGGCCAGCGCGGGTCCGGCGGGGTGCGGCCGTAACCCACGAGGTCGCGGGGATAGGGGGTCATGTCAGCCGCCCCGGCGCAGCCGCCTGCGGCCGAGCACGAACACCGCGGTCAAGGTGACGGCGACGACGACCAGCGACAGCGCCGTGGTCAGGGTGCCGAGCGCGTAGATCATCGGCGTGGTGGCGTTCGACTGCATCGCCTGCAACTCCAGGGGCAGGGTGTTGACGGCCCCCACCGCTTGGCTCGTGCGCGCGAGTTCGTCGTAGGAGAGGGTGAAGCCGAACAGCGCCACGCCGATCAAGGACGGGGCGACGATGGGCAGGACGACGAAGCGGATGGTCTGCCAGCCCGAGGCTCCCTGGTCGCGCGCCGCCTCCTCGTAGGCCGGATCGAACCGGTTGAAGACCGCGAACATGATCAACAGGCCGAAGGGCAGGGTCCACGTCAAGTGCGCGCCGAGGGCGGAGCCGATCCAGGTGCGCTCGATGCCGAGCAACTCGAAACCGGCACCGATGCCGAGCGAGACGACGACCGACGGCATGACGAGGCTCGCCACCACCACGTAGAAGAGGAGCGTCGCACCCCGAAAGCGTCGGCGGAAGGCGAGGCCCGCCAGGAACGCGACGACCACGGTCAGCGCCATGACGACGAGGCCGAGGGTGAAGGATCGGCCGAAGGCGCCCCAGACGTCGCCGATCGCCTGCGGACCGAACAGCGCCGCGAACCAGTGGGTGGAGACGCCGCGCATGGGAAAGACCAGCCCGCCGCCCGGCCCTTGGAACGAGAGAACGACGATGGTGAGGATCGGCCCGTACAGAAAGACGATGAACAGCACGAAGACCGTGAGCAGGACGTAGAAGCTGCGCGGGCGGGCGGGCACGGTCAAAGCTCCTTTCTGATGTCGACCAGCCGCACGAGGCCGGCGATCAGGAGCACCGTGACGCCCACCAGCACGACGGCGTTGGCGGCGGCGGGCGGGAACTGGAGGTAGGAGAGCTCCGTCGTGATCGCCTTGCCGATGGAGGCGATCTGGCCGCCGCCGAGCACGTTCACCGTGACGAAGTCGCCCATGACCAGCGCGATGACGAAGATCGAGCCGATGGCGATGCCGGGCTTGGCGAGCGGAATCACCACGTTGGTGAGCACCTGGAAGCCCGACGCCCCTTGGTCGCGCGCAGCCTCCAGCAGCGAGCGGTCGATGCGCATCATCGAGTTGAAGATCGGGACGATCATGAACAGCGTGTAGAGGTAGACGTAGCCGAGCACGACGGTGAACTGCGAGAAGAGCAGCCACTCCAGCGGCGCGTCGATCAGTCCAGCACCCATCAGCGTCTGGTTGACCAACCCGTTGCGGCCGAAGAACGGGATCCAGGCAATCATCCGGATGACGTTCGACGTCCAGAATGGGATGGTGCACAGAAGGAAGCAGAAAATCTGCATCGGCACCGTGCGCACGTGGAAAGCGATGAAATAGGCGACGGTGAAGCCCAGAACGAGCGTGATCGCCCAGGTCAGCACGCTGAACTTCAGCGTGTTCATGTAGGTCTGATA
>JBJHBG010000143.1:0-10047 GCA_050485385.1 Geminicoccaceae bacterium
CCGGCGGGGCGCCGACGCTCGCGCGCAGCGGACGACACGGCTCGGCTGGTTGCCGAACCGCAATGAAATTGCTAACATCCGTGTTTTACTCGCCTCATAGCGGAATTTGCCGGCCGCATAGCGGAAAATGTACCGATGATCGGTGGACGACTCTCTTCCGTCAGCTTCGCCGCGCTTTTGGCGCTTGCCGGACCGCTCGCCATTTCGCAAGCGAGCGCGAGCCTCGTCATCGAGCGCTTTCAAGGCGACGCCACCTTCGACGCGCGCTGCGGCGGCACCGCCTGCATCCAGGCAGAGGCCGTCGCACGGGCTGGCGGATACAGCACCGGCAGCACCCTCGAGGAGGCTCTGACTCCGGGGCCAAGGGCGACTGCACTCGGCGTTCCGAATGCACGCACGGACGAGGGGCTCGCCGCTGGGGCTGGCGAGGCGCCACTGGCATGGCTGGAGGCGACGCCGTTCCTCTTGACCTATGATGCGGCGGACAAGTTGCTGACGTACTCCGTGTTCGGGAGCGTCTTCGGGTTCGGTACGCCCGACGCGATCCTGGCGACCGTCGTCGACTTGAGCGAAGCGACGAGCATCTTCCTGCGCACCCAGGCCCCGTTCCAAACGACGCGAGCGGCCCTGCACGAATTGACCTTCAACGGCGAATCACTGGGCGCGTCGCTCAGCGCTACCAGCGCCTCCCAGGCGGCATTTCTGGCTTTTGCCGGCTTCGATCCAAACGCCGACTGGGTGCTCGAGGGCGTCGTTCAGGTTCAGGTGGACCTCCCCGGCTCGCTCGACGGCGTTCGCTTCATGATGACGAATGCCACCGTGGTGCCGCTTCCCGGCGCCGTCGTGCTGCTACTGAGCGGCATCGTCGGGCTCGGCTACATGCGCCACCGCCGGCAAAGAGCCTAGCCGGACTTGCACACCGATCGGCAAGCTTCGGGGCGGCCCTGCGGCCGCCCCTCGCATCGGTGTCACTTGGCGTTCAGTCCTTGGTGCCGGCGACCAGCTTGTTGGCGCCGATCCAGGGCATCATGCCGCGCAGCTTGGCGCCGACGACCTCCAGATCGTGCGCCGCGTGCTTGGCGCGCGTCGCCTTGAACGCCGGCTGGCCGGCCTTGTTCTCCAGCACCCAGTCGCGCGCGAACCGGCCTTCCTGGATGTCGGCCAGGATGCGCTTCATCTCGGCCTTGGTCGCGTCGGTGATGACGCGCGGGCCGGTCTTGTAGTCGCCGTATTCGGCGGTGTTGGAGATCGAATAGCGCATGTTGGCGAGCCCGCCCTCGTAGATGAGGTCGACGATCAGCTTCACCTCGTGCACCGTCTCGAAATAGGCCATCTCCGGCGCGTAGCCGGCCTCGGTCAGCGTCTCGTAGCCAGCCTGGATGAGGGCGCAGAGACCGCCGCAGAGCACCACCTGCTCGCCGAAGAGGTCGGTCTCGACCTCCTCTTTGAACGTGGTCTCGATGATGCCGGCGCGCGCCCCGCCGATAGCGGCACCGTAGGACAGGCCGATGTCGTGGGCGCTGCCCGAGGCGTCCTGGTGGATGGCCAACAGCGTCGGCACGCCGGCCCCCTTCTGGTACTCGGCGCGCACCAGATGACCCGGCCCCTTGGGCGCGATCATCAAGACGTCGAGGTCGCTGCGCGGCTCGATCAGGCTGAAATGGATGTTGAAGCCGTGGGCGAACATCAAGGCAGCACCCGGCTTCATGTTGTCGTGCAGGTCGGCCTTGTAGATGTCGGCCTGCAGTTCGTCCGGCGTGAGCATCATGACCACGTCGGCCCACTTCGCCGCCTCGGCCGCGGTCATCACCTCGAGGCCGGCGCGCTCCGCCTTGGCGCGGGACGGCGAGCCCTCCTTCAGGGCCACCACCACCTCCTTGACGCCCGAGTCCTTGAGGTTGTTGGAGTGGCCGTAGCCCTGGGAGCCGTAGCCGACGATCGCGACTTTCTTGGTCTTGATCAGATTGAGGTCGGCATCGGCATCGTAGTAGACGCGCATCGTCCTTGGTCCTTCGTGCTTCGTTCGTGGTGGTTCGGTCTAGGCGTCGACGGAGAGGGTGCGGGTGCCCCGCGCCATGGCCACCACGCCGGCGCGGGTGACCTCCACCGGCTCGAGGAGGCGGAGAAAGCTGTCGATGTCCTCGCTGGTGCCCGTCACCTCGAACACCAGCGTGTCGATCGTCCGATCCACGAGCCTGGCGCCCATGAAGTCGGCGACGCGCAGCGCGTCGATCAGCCGGCTGCGGTCGCCGGTGACCTTGGCCAGCGCCAGCTCGCGCTCGATCACGTCACCCTCGACGGTGAGGTCGGAGAGACGGCGTACCGGCACCTGCTTGCCCAAGAGCGCCTTGATCTGCTCGATCACCTGCTCGGTGCCCGAGGTGACGATGGTGATGCGCGACAGGTGCGCCGCTCGATCGACCTCGGCTACGGTCAGGCTGTCGATGTTGTAGCCGCGGCCGGAAAAGAGGCCGATGACACGGGCCAGCACGCCCGGCTCGTTGTCGACCAGGACTGCCATGGTGTGCCGCCGTAGTTGCTCTTCGGTGGCGCGTTGTTCGTACAGCAAAGTGGGTGCCCCTCCCAGGGGCCGGACGGAAGTGACGACGCGGGGTGTGGGCTCAGACGGTGGCCATCCCGTCCTCCTCGCCCCTTACCGGCGCCGACGGATCCTCTGGCGGCAGCATGATCTCGTTGTGCGCGGCACCGCCCGGGATCATCGGATAGACGTTTTCGGCGCGGTCGACCACGATGTCGGCGATCACCGGCCCCGGCGTGTCGATCATCCGCCGGATGACGTCGTCGAGCTCGTCCGGCGTCGTCGCCCTGAGCCCCGTCGCGCCGAACGCCTCCGCCAGCTTCACGAAGTCGGGCAGGCTGTCCATGTAGCTTTCGGCGTGCCGATTGCCGTGGAAGAAGTCCTGCCACTGCCGGACCATGCCCATGTAGCTGTTGTTGAGGATGAACGACTTCACCGGCAGGCGATACTGCACCAGCGTCGACATCTCCTGCATGTTCATCACCCACGACGCCTCGCCGGCGATATCGATGACGAGGCTGTCCGGGTGGGCCATCTGCACGCCCATGGCGGCCGGCAGGCCATAGCCCATGGTGCCGAGCCCGCCCGACGTCATCCACCGGAACGGCTCCTCGAAGTGGTAGTGCTGGGCCGCCCACATCTGGTGCTGACCGACCTCGGTGGTGATGTAGGTGTCGCGATCCTTGGTGAAGTGATAGAGCCGCTCGATGGCATGTTGCGGCTTGATCGTCGTCTTCGACTTGACGTACCCGAGCGAGTTCTTCGCCTGCCAAGCCCTGATGCTGTCCCACCAAGCTGCCGTGCGCAGCGGATCGGCCTGGAACCGGCGCCGCTCCAGCGCGGCGAGCATCGCCTTCACCGCTTCACCGCAATCGGCGACGATCGGCAGTTGGACCTGGATGTTCTTGTTGATCGACGAGGCGTCGATATCGACGTGGATCTTGACCGAGCCCGGCGAGAAGCCGTCGAGCCGGCCGGTCACCCGGTCGTCGAAGCGCGCGCCGATGCAGATCATCAGATCGCAGCCGTGCATCGCCATGTTGGCTTCGTAGGTCCCGTGCATGCCGAGCATGCCGAGAAACTGCGGATCGCTGGCGGGAAACGCGCCGAGCCCCATCAGCGTCTGGGTGACGGGAAAGCCCGTGAGGCGCACCAGTTCGCGCAGCGCCATGCAGGCCTCGCGGCCCGAGTTGATCACGCCGCCGCCGACATAGAAGATCGGCCGGCGCGCCCGCATGATCAGGTCCACCGCTTCGTCGATGCGGTCGTCGGCAGGAATCCGGGGCGGTTGGTAGGTCCGGTGGACGACCGCCTCCTTCGCCACGTAGGGCGCCTTGCCGAGCACGATGTCCTTGGGCAGATCGATCACCACCGGGCCGGGGCGGCCGGACCGGGCGACGTGGAACGCCTCGTGGACGGTGCGGGCAAGGTCGTTGGCGTCCTTCACCAGATAGTTGTGCTTGGTGCAGGGTCGGGTGATGCCGACGGTGTCCGCCTCCTGGAAGGCGTCGTTACCGATCATGTGGGTAGGCACCTGACCGGTCAGCACCACGATCGGCACCGAGTCCATCAACGCATCGGTGAGGCCCGTCACCGTGTTGGTGGCACCGGGACCCGACGTCACCAGCACGACGCCCACCTTGCCCGTGGAACGGGCGTAACCTTCCGCCGCATGCACCGCCCCCTGCTCGTGACGGACCAGGATGTGGCGCAGGCTGTTCTGCTTGAAAATGGCGTCGTAGATCGGCAGCACCGCACCGCCCGGATAGCCGAAGATGTGCTCCACACCCTGATCTACCAACGCCCGCAGCAGCACCTCGGCACCGGTCTCGCTGGGCTCGGTGGCAGCGGGCTTGGAGATCGTGGGCGCGTCGCTCATGGCGCTTTCCAATTGCGGTAGTGGTCGTGTAACGCTCGCGGTCGAACGAAACCTGCGGCCCGCGCGGGTCGGGTCGGGGGCCGGCAAGCTAATCGGGCACCCCGGACCGGTCAACTGTCCACAGGCAGGACCGACGCCGCCAGCACCTCGCCGGGCGTCGTCGCCGGCGGCAGATCGGCCAGCCGATGCCGCAGCCAGGTGCGTTGCCGCTTCGCATAACGACGGACCTTGATCGCCGTCGCCTGGACGGCAACCTCCAGCGTGCAGGCACCGTCCAGATGTCGGCCAAGTTCGACCACGCCGTCGGCCTTGGCAAGCGGCGAGCTTGCAGCATTCGGCCGCTCGCGCCAAGCCGCCAGCTCGTCCAGCGCGCCGGCTTCCACCATGGCCCAGGTGCGCCGTTCGATGCGCGGCCACAGCACTTCGGGCGGCGGCACCAAGGCCACGCCGCCGCGCCAGGGCGGCAGTTCGGGGGGCGGCAGCGGCGCCGCCTGCCAGTCGACGAGGGAGCGGCCGGTGAGGGTCACCACCTCCCACGCGCGCAGGCGTCGCTGCCGATCCAGGGGCAGGCCACGCGCCGCGAGGACGCGGTCGAGACGGGCGAGTTCCGCGGCGAAACCTTCCGGTCCCAGGGCCGCGTAGCGGCTGACGCTGGCGGCGCGCAACTCGGGGGGCGTCGCCGGCGCGCTCGGCTGGCCCCGGTGCAGGGCCTCCAGATAAAATCCGGTACCGCCGACGACGATCGCCGGCCGTGGCTGCGCCGCCCGGATCGCGGCAACGGCAAGGTCGAGCCAGCGCGCGACCGATCCGGTCTCGTCGTCGTCGAGGATGCCGTAAAGCCGATGCGGCACCCGCGCCTCGTCGGCGAGGCTCGGCCTCGCCGTCAGGGTCGGCAGGCTGCGATAGAGTTGGACGCTGTCGGCGTTGACGATCACACCGCCGACGCGCTCCGCCAGCGCCATCGCCAGCGCCGACTTGCCACTGGCGGTGGAGCCTGCGATCAGGCAGTAGCCGCCCGCCTTCCGCATCAGCCGCAGTCGTTCGGAGCCCAGCATGTCCACGGTCGTCTGCCTCGTTGCCGATCCGGCGAGGATGGAACTATCGACGATCCTCGTCGAGCGGGCGCGCCGCGCGCTGCCGGAAGCCGACCTCGAATGGCTGGCTCCGGGTCACGCCGCCGAACTCGGCCCGGTCGAGCTACCGCCGGCCGCGGCACGACGCTTGGTCCGCGAAGCGCTCGACGACGCCCCGATCGACGTCTGCGCCGTACCCTTCGAGGGCCGTCGGAAAGCGCTGCTCCTCTGCGACATGGACAGCACGATCATCGGTGTCGAGTGCATCGACGAGCTGGCCGATGCCATCGGCATCAAGGACGAGATCGCGGCGATCACCCGACGGACGATGAACGGCGAGTTGGACTTCGAGGGCTCGCTCACGAGCCGCGTGGCCCTCCTCGAGGGGCTGGAGATGGCGGTGCTCGAGCGCATCGCCGAAGACCGCACCCCGGTCAATCCGGGTGCCCGCACCCTGGTCGCCACCATGCGCCGCCATGGCGGCCTGACGGCCCTGGTTTCCGGCGGCTTCACCTTCTTCACCGCACGGGTGGCCGAGCGCGTCGGGTTCGACCGCAACGAGGGCAACGTCCTGGAGATCGTCGACGGCCGGCTCACCGGCCGCGTCGCCCCGCCGATCCTGGGGCAAGCCGCGAAGCTGGCGACGCTCCGGCACCTCGCGGCGGAACTCGGCCGTCCCCCGGACGACGTGCTCGCCATCGGCGACGGCGCCAACGACCTCGCCATGCTCCAGGCGGCGGGCATGGGCGTCGCCTACCGCGCCCACCAAACCGTGCGCGCCGCCATCCCGCTCCGGCTGGACGTCGCCGACCTCACCGGCGCCCTGTTCCTCCAAGGCTACCGGCGGGACGAGTTCGTCGCGGCCTGAGGTAGAGAGAAGCAGGGACCGGGGACTCGAGGGGTCGTAGGGGGCCCAAAAGCCCCCTCCTCCGGCCTCCTTCCTCGTAGCTAGGCCGGCGGCAGGCGCAGGGCGACGAAGCGGAGATCGCCTTGGCTGTCGACGAGCAGCAGCATCGAGCGCCGCCCCTTCTCCTTCTCCTCCGCCACCCGCGCAGCGACTTCGGCGGGAGAACTCACCGGTTCCTGACCGATCTCCAAGATGACGTCGCCCGGCCGCAGGCCGTGCTCCGAGGCGGCACTGCCGCCCATCACCTCGACGATCACGACCCCCTCGAGGTCGTCGTCGATGCCGAAGGTCTCGCGCAGTTCACCGGAGATCGTGGCCACCGTCAGGCCGAGGTCCGGCACCTCCACCCGATCCGTCTCGGGCTGACCCGGGCGCGGTGTGTCGCCGAGCTGTGCCAGTTCCTCGTCGCTCGGCAGCTCGCCGAGGGTCACCTCGATGGTCCGCCGCTCGCCGCGCCGCCAGATCTCGACCTCGACGGCCTTGCCGACCTCGGTCTCGGCGACGATGCGCGGCAGCCCGCGCATCGCGCTGATGCGCTTGCCGTCGAACTGGAGGATGACGTCGCCCGCCTCGATTTCGGAACGTGCCGCTGGGCCGTCGGGGGTGACGCTGGCAACGAGCGCCCCCTCGGGGTCGGGTAGGCCCAGGCTGTCGGCGATCTCGGGCGTGACGCTCTGGATGCGCACGCCGAGCCAGCCGCGGATCACCCGGCCGTGCTCCATCAAGGAGGCGATCACCGGCCGCGCCAGGTTGGCCGGAATGGCGAAGCCGATGCCGACATTGCCGCCGGACGGCGAGAAGATGGCGGTGTTCACGCCGAACACGTGGCCGTCGAGGGTGAAACTCGGGCCGCCGGAATTGCCGCGGTTGATCGCGGCGTCGACCTGAATGAAGTCGTCGTAGGGGCCGGCGCGGATGTCGCGGCCGCGCGCCGAGACGATGCCGGCGGTGACCGTCGAACCGAGGCCGAACGGATTGCCGATGGCGATCATCCAGTCGCCGACGCGGATGGCGTCGCTGTCCGCCCAACTGACATGGGGGAACGGCTCGTCGCGCTCGATCTTCAACAATGCAAGGTCGGTCTTCGGATCGCGGCCGATCAGCGTCGCCGCGTATTCGGCGTTGTCGCTGAAGATGACCTTGATCTCGTCGGCCTCGGCGATGACGTGGTTGTTCGTCACGACGAAGCCCGACGGGTCGATGACGAAGCCGGAGCCGAGCGAGAAGGACTCGCGCGGCTGGCGGCGGTTCGGCTGCTCGCGCTGCTCGCGATCGAAGAACTCACGGAAGAAGTCCTCGAACGGCGAGCCGGGCGGGAACTGCGGCAGCGGAAACTCCGGCCCGTCGACGCCATTGGTGCGGCGCGTGGTCGAGATGTTGACCACCGCCGGGCCAACTTGCTCGACCAGATCGGCGAACCCTTCGACCGGCGGAAGCTGCGCCTCGGCCGGCCGTTCGATGGCCGATCCGACGAGCATCGTCGCGGCGACGAGGATGGCCAACGGGCAGCCGAGGGCACTCTTTGCGCGCCCGACGCGCCGGCTGCCTTGGCCGTCATGGATGAACCGCATGGGGGTCTTTCCCTCCGTTGGTCGAAACGAGGCGCCGACGCATCGGGTCCGGACGCCGGCGCAGGACATCAGCCCCGAACCCACCAGACGATCAACACGCCGGCCGCCATGGCGACGAGCCCACCCTGCCGCAGCACCGCCGGCGGCACCTCCAGCAGGTGACGAACCGCCGCCTTCATCCGCTCGGGGAAGCCGGCCCACAAGAGCCCCTCGATCACGAACAGCAACGCGATCGCGACGACGAGATCCTGCAAGCCGACCAACCTTCGAGCGAGGACGCCGACCTACCCTCAGCGCGGCAGGACCGATGGCGTCGCTTCCTCGAGCGCCTCCACCACCGCCGGCACTTCAGCCTCTTCCAATGGCGCCTCCAGGCTCGCCTCGGGCATTTCGCCCGACTCCTCCAGCTCGCGCAACCGCTGCTCCAGGTCGTAGCCCGACTGCACCACCCGCTGCAGCGAGCCGGAATCGAAGTAGCGGAAGAACTCGTTGGACGGCGACATCACGAACTGCGTCGACGCGGCCCCCAGTGCTTCGCGATAGGCCTGCATCGAGCGGTAGAAGGCGAAGAACTCGGGGTCCTTGCCGAACGCCTCGGCGAAGGTGCGCACCGCCAGGGCGTCCCCTTCGCCGCGCAGGACTTCGGAATCGCGCTGCGCCTCGGCGATCAGCACGGTGCGCTCGCGCTCGGCGCGGGCGCGGATGCGCTGCGCCAGCTCCGCACCCTGGGCACGCAGCTCGCGGGCCTCGCGCTCGCGCTCGGTCTGCATCCGGCGGTAGATCGCCTGGCTGTTCTCGGCCGGCAGATCGGCGCGCTTGATGCGGATATCGACCACGTCGATGCCGTACTGGGCGAGAGCCACGTTGGCACGCTGCTGAATGCGCGCCATCAGCGCATCGCGGTCGACCGAGAGCACCGTAAAGAGCGGCACCTCGCCGAGCACGTTACGCATCGACGAGTTGAGAATCGGCTGCATCTGCCCTTGCAGCGCCGCCTCGGTGCGGATGCGCTGATAGAACAGCATCGGATCGGAGATGCGGTAGCGGGCGAAGCTGTCGACCACGAGCCGCCGACGGTCGCCGAGGATCAGCTCCTGCGGCTGCACGTCGTAGGCGAGCACCCGCCGTTCGAGGAAGGTGACGTTGTCGATGATCGGCACGCGGAAGTAGAGACCGGCGTCCTGCACCGCGCGCTGCACGGCACCGAAGCGCAGGACCAGCGCCTGCTGGGTCTCGTTGACCGTGTAGGCCGACGAGGCCACGCCGACGAGCAGCGCACCGACGACGCCGAGCCCGATGATGGTGATGCGGTTCATGGCTCACTCCCTCCCGGCGGCGATGGTGGCGAGGCCCGAACCGGGCTGCTGCGCATTGTTGGTGGTCTGCTGCTGTTGCGCGGCGCGCCGCTGCATCGCGTCGCGGTCGAGCTGCGGCAGCGGCAGGTAGGGCACCACGCCCGAGCCGCCCATGTCGCTGTCGACCACGAGCTTGTTCATGTCGCGCAGTACCTCCTCCATGGTCTCGAGGTAGATCCGTCGCGCGGTCACTTCGCGCGCGTTCGAATATTCCTGCCAGACGGCGGTGAAGCGCGACGCGTCACCAGTGGCGCGTGCCACCACCTGCTCGCGGTAGGCCTCGGCCTGCTGGATCATCTGCTCGGCCTCGCCGCGGGCGCGCGGGATGATGTCGTTGGCGAACGCCTCGGCCTCGTTCTGCAACCGCTCGCGGTCGGCCTGGGCGCGCTGCACGTCGCGGAAGGCGTCGATGACCTCGGCCGGCGGGTCCGCCTTCTGGAGCTGGATCTCGTTGATCAGGATGCCGGCGCCGTAATTGTCGAGCAGCGTCTGCAACTGCGCGCGCGCATCGCTTTCCAAGACGCCGCGGCCCTCAGTCGTGACGTCCGAGATGGTCGCCTTGCCGACCAGCTCGCGCATCACGCTCTCGGCGGCGGCCTTTACCGTCTCCTCCGGGTCGCGCACGTTGAACAGGAAGTCCTGCGGCACGGAAATTTTCCACAGGATGACGAAGTGGATGTCGACGATGTTCTCGTCGCCCGTCAGCATCAGGCTCTCGTGGGT
>JBJHBG010000144.1:0-9983 GCA_050485385.1 Geminicoccaceae bacterium
GCGTAGAAGGGATCGCGCGTGTTGTCGCTCGCCACCATCACGTCGATGCCGCGCGCCCGCATCTCGTGCAGCAGGGTCACGCCGCGCCGCCGCGGCGTGCGCCCCTGCCAGCGGTCCTGCAGATAGAGGTTGCAAAGCGGCAGCGAGACGATAGCGATGCCGGCCTCGGCGACGAGGTCGAGGGTGCGCAGCGCTTCGGCCTCGTCCTGAACGCCGAGCGAACAGCAGTGCCCGGCGACGACACGGCCCGCAAAGCCCGTCCGGCGTACCGCCAGCGCCAGCTCGCGCAGGCTGGTGGCCGAAGGATCCAGGTTCTCGTCGACGTGGAGATCGACGTCGAGCCCGCGCTCGGCGGCAAGGCCCAGGAAACGGTCGAGCTGCGGTGCGAGATCGTCCTGCATCCACGGCACCAGCCCGAGACTGCCGCCATGCGCGGCGACGAGATCGGCAAGATACGGCCCCTTCGCCCCTTCGTAGTCGTCCAGCACGGCGATGGAGACCGCCTGGAGGGCGATGCGGCCGGCCCAGCGCTCGCGCGCGGCCGCGAAGACCGGCCAGGAGATCACGGCTTGCGCGCCGGAGCTGTCGAGGTGGGTGCGGATGGCCGTCGTGCCGTGCGCCCAGGCGCAACGGAGCGCGAAGTCCATACGGGCGGCCACCTCCTCCGCCCGCCAGTGGGCCTCGCGGTCGCTGCGCACGGTCTCCAGGGCGGACGCGAAGCTGCCGTCGGCGTTGCGCGCCCGCGGCCAGATGTGCCCCTTGTCCAGATGCGTGTGGACGTCGAGCGGCGCCGGCCAGACCATGCGCCGCCCCAGCGCCAGCCGTTCGCCCTCGGGGGCCGCGAGGCGTCCGTCGACGATGCCGAGGTCGAGTTGCACGACGCCTTCGTGGTCGGGGGCAGCGTGGGCGAAGCCTTCGACGAGGCAGGCCGGAACGCTCACCTCGGCGAGGGTGTAGGGACGGTCGGCGGGCGGCTGCACGGGCCTCATTGCTCCCGCTTCACCGCACTCTCGTGCCACTTCCTGAGCATCAGGTGCGAGAGCAGTGCGAAGGCCATGAAGATGACGATACCGGCGAGCGAGATCAGGATCAGAGCCGCGAACATGCGCGGGATGTTCAGCCGGTACCCCGCCTCCAGGATGCGGTAGGCGAGACCGGAGCCGGCGCCGGCGGTACCGGCCGCGAACTCGGCGACGATGGCGCCGATGAGCGCGAGGCCGCCGGCGATGCGGAGGCCGCCCAGGAAATAGGGCATCGCCGCCGGCAGCCGCAGATAGCGGAGCGTCTGCCAACGGTCGGCGCCGTAGAGTTGAAAGAGGTTTTGCAGGTTGTGGTCGGCGCTGTTCAAGCCGAGCGTCGTGTTCGACAGGATCGGAAAGAAAGCGACGATCCAGGCGCAGATGAGCAACGCCGCGTAGGTGTTGTCGACGTAGATCAGGATGAGCGGGGCGATGGCGACGATCGGCGTCACCTGGAGCACCACGGCGAACGGGAAGAGCGACAGCTCGACCCATTTGGACAGGCTGAAGAGCACGGCGAGGCCCACACCGCCGACGATGGCGACGCCGAGCGCCATGAAGGTGATCTGGAGCGTCACCATGAGCGAGGCGGAGAGCGTGCCCCAATCGCGCACCAGCGTCGTCAGTACCTGCGTCGGCCCGGGCAGGATGTAGTGCGGGATCTGGTTGTACCAGACGACCAACTCCCAGAGCCCCACGGCCACGAGCGAGATCGCCAACGGCGCAGTCCACTTGACCCAGCGCTCCACCCGCGCGCGGCGCTGGTGCGCTTCGGCGAGTGCGGTGTCCTGCAACGCCGCGGTCTCGATCACCGCGGGCGGCCGGAGTGCGGTCGACATCAGCCCTCCCCCATCGCCCGTTGCAGTTCGGCCGACGCCTCGCGGCACCACTGGTTGTAGGGCTCGGAGGTGCGGAAGTCGTCGCCGCGCGGATAGGGTGCGTCCACCCGGACCTCGCCGACGATGCGCCCCGGCCGCGCCGCCATCACCAGGATCCGCTCCGACAAATAGACGCTCTCGTAGACGCTGTGGGTGACGAACACGACGGTGAAACGGCGGCTCGACCAGAGGTTCAAAAGGTCGTTGTTGAGCTTGAAGCGGGTGATCTCGTCGAGGGCGGCGAAGGGCTCGTCCATCAACAGCACCTTGGGCTCGGTCACGAGTGCGCGAGCGATGGAGACGCGCATCTTCATGCCGCCGGAAAGCTCACGCGGATAGGCCCGCCAGAACTCCCGGAGCCCGACCAGTTCCAAGGCCTCGAAGACCACGGCCTCGACCCGCCGCTTGGGCATGCGTTGCAGACGAAGCGGCAGGTAGACGTTGTCGAACACCGTGGCCCAGGGCATCAGCGTCGGCTCCTGGAAGACGAAGCCGATGTCGCCGACCCTGACCCCGCCGGCCCAGACGAGTCGGCCGGCGCTGACACCGGAAAGGCGGGCGATGATGCGCAGCGCGGTACTCTTGCCGCAGCCGGAGGGACCGAGCAGGCTCACGAACTCGTGCTCGCCGACAGCGAGGTCGAGGTTCTCCAGCGCGACGGTGCCGTTCTGGAACGTCTTGTGGACGCCCTCGAGGGCGACCAGGGGCGGCTTCGCCCCTTGGATCGCGTCCATCCCGTCCACCCTAGGGCTGCCCGCGGTTCACTGGCCCAGGAGTTCGGCCTTCAACTCCAGACCGACGCCCTTGTTGACGAAGTCGAGGGTGTAGGCCTTGCGGAAGTCGAGGTCGGCCGGATAGACGCCCCAACTGACCGCCTTCTCGAAGAAGCTCTCCCAGCGCTCGTCGGTCATCGCACCGATGCCGAGCGTCAGGCTGTCGCCGCTGTCGACGATCTCGTATTCCAGCATCTTGGCGCGGGAGAAGTCGAGCTGCTCGTCGGTCATGTCGGGATTGTCGGCCTTGATCAGCTCGTTGGCCGCCGTCGGGTCGCCGTAGAGGTAGCTCACCCAGCCCTCGATCGAGGCATCGACGAAGCGCTGCACGAGGTCCGGGTCGCGGTCGAGCGTGGCCTGCATGACGTCGATGGTGGTCGAGTAGCTGTCGTAGCCGGCGTCCGCCAACATCAACACCACGGGCTCGAAACCGCCCTCGTTGATGATGGCGAGCGGCTCCGAGGTAACGTAGCCCTGCTGCACTTTGTTGCGGTCGGCGATGAAGGGCGCCGGGTTGAAGGTGTAGGGCTCGATCTGGCTCTCGCTCAGGCCGTAGACGCTCTCCAACCACAGCCAGAAGGTATTGCGACCGCCGGCACCGAGTAGGAGCGTCTTGTCGTGCAGGTCCTCCAAGCCGTCGATGCCGGCATCGGGATGGGCCAGCAGAACCTGCGGCTCCTTCTGGAAAATGGCGGCGATGGTGACCATCGGGATGTCGTTCTGCACGGCATTGAACGCGCCGAACTTGTTGCCGCCCATGTTGAAGTCGATGCGACCCGCGGCGAGCAATTGGGTGTGGTTGACCTGCGGTCCACCCGGCCGAATCGTCACATCCAGTCCATATCGCTCGTAAATCCCCTCGGCGACAGCCTGATAATAGCCGCCGTGCTCCGCCTGCGCCTTCCAATTCGTGCCGAACGTCACCTCGTCGAGCGCAGTCGCCGGACCGGCCAGCCCCACGCCGAGCGCCACCGCCACAACCCAAGTCCGCATCGTCCGCCCCCTCGCTGTCGTGCTCGCTGGTGGCGAGCAAGCGTCGTGCCAGCCCCGCCGAGCTTGGCGCCCGCGCGCACCACCCCGCCGCGTGCCCGTGCGAGAAGCACGATGCCAGCTCTCGGGTCAACCGTCCCTGCGCCACCTCGCCGCTTGGCAAGTCGGCAGCATCGAGTAAGGGTGGGGCATGTGGCAAGCCTGGGTGCTGGCAGGTCTATGGCTCGTGCATCCCTCGCCCGGTCGGGCCGAGGCGGACGAGCGCCTGCAACTCGACGGCATCGCCTTCGCCGCCGAACACGGCAACGTGCGGCTGATCGACGGCTGGGGCCGTGGGACCGACGACGACCCCTATGTCGTGGTCGAGGAGATCCACGGCGACGGCGCCTCCATCCTCACCATCCGCAACGTGGAGCGCCGCTTCGGCGAACCCGCCCGCTTCGGCAGCGGCATCGGCTTCGTCCTCCAAAAGATCGTGACCAACCGCACCGGCCGCACGTGGCATAATTTCGAGATGGAACTCCGCGAATACATCGAACTTCCCAGCGGCTATTTCGACGGTTTGAGCTTTGGCCAAGGTAAACAAAATCGTGAGGACAGCTTCGTCTCGGATCGGTTCGATACCATCGAAATCATCGACGAGCCCACCGACCGGTTGATCTACGAGGATGGCGACGTCGGGCCGGGCGAAACGGTGACGATGCAACTCGTCGTCACCGACTACTCGCCGCAATCGACGTTCTTCCTGTTCCAGCGCTCGGAAGCCCCGCTCGCCGCGTTGGAAGGTCGCTAATCTTCCGTTCATCGGCACCGAGCGACAGAAGCCTTCTTCCAAGGAGGTTCCCATGCGCGCCATCGCCGCCGCCATTGCCATCCTGCTCGTGACCCAGACGGCCGTCGCCAACGAGCCGAACGTCACCCGGCTGAACCTCGGCGAGACCGCCAGCCGCGACCTCGCCGACGACCGCTACGTCGCCACGTTGCAGGGCCAGGGCGAAGGCGCCGACGCCGCTGCCGCCCAGGCGGCCCTCAACCGGCAGATGCGCGAAGCCCTCGCCGCCGTCGCGGACGTCGACGGGTTGGAGGCCACCACCGAGAGCTATTGGGTGCAGGCGCGCGAGCGCGAGGACGAGACGGTCGTCTGGATCGCGCGGCAGAGCCTGCGTCTCGAGACCGCCGACCGCGAGTTGCTGCTGGACCACGTCTCGCCCCTCCAGGCGCTGGGGCTTTCGACCCAGCTACTCGGCTCCAGGCTCTCGGCGGCGGGCCACGCCAGCGTGCGCGACGAACTGACGGCCGAAGCACTCACCGCGCTCCGGGACCGGGCCATGATGGTGGCCGCGACGCTCGGCCTCCGCTTCGACGGCTTTGCCGAGGTCTCGCTGGACGGCATGCGTCCCATGCCGATGCCGCGTGCGGCGATGATGGAGGCACGCGCCGATGCACCGGTCATGACCGAAGGCTCGTCGACGGTCAGCGTGACCGTGTCGGCAACGGCACTGATGGGACCGGCGGCACCCTGAGCCGAGGGCGCGCCTGCACCCGGCCTTCAGCTCTCGGCGGCGAGCGCCTCGCGCGCCGTCAGCGAGAGGTTGATGTGCAACTCCTTCAGCTGCTTCTCGCTGACCGGCGAAGGCGCCCCCATCAGGGGGTCCTCGGCCTTCTGGTTCATGGGGAAGGCCGTCACCTCGCGGATGTTCTCGGTGCCGGCGAGCAGCATGACGATGCGGTCGATGCCGGGGGCGATGCCACCGTGGGGCGGGGCGCCGAAGTGGAGCGCTCGGAACATCCCGCCGAAGCGCTCCTCCAGCACCGAGCGGTCGTAGCCGGCGATCTCGAACGCCTTCAGCATGATGTCCGGTCGGTGGTTGCGGATGGCACCGGAGGACAGCTCCACGCCGTTGCAGACGATGTCGTACTGAAAGGCGAGGATGTCCAAGGGATCCTTGGTCTCCAGTGCCTCCAGCCCACCTTGCGGCATGGAGAAGGGGTTGTGCGAGAAGGCCACGGCCTTCGCCTCCTCGTCGTACTCGAACATCGGAAAGTCGACGATCCAGCAGAAGCGGAAGGCGTCGGGCTCGACCAGGTCCAAGAGCTCGCCGAGCTTGGCGCGCACCGCACCGGCAAGCGCTGCCGCCTTCGCCGCCTTGTCGCAGGCGAAGAAGACCGCATCGCCGTCCTGCAGGCCGAGCCGCTCACGCAGCGCGTCGAGCCGGGGTGCGTCGAGGAATTTGGCAACCGGGCCCCTCGCCTCGCCGTCCTGGAACTGGATGTAGCCGAGGCCTGGTGCCCCCAGGCTCTGGGCGAAGCCGATCATGCCGTCGAAGAAGCTCCGCGGTCGGCCGACCGCACCGGGGGCTGGGATGGCCCGCACCGCGGCACCCTTGGCGACCGCACCGGCGAACACCTTGAAGTCCGAGCCGGCGAACACGTCGCCGACCTCGGCGCAGGCGATGGGGATGCGCAGATCGGGCTTGTCCGTCCCGTATTTCAGCATCGCCTCCTTGTAGGGGATGCGCGGAAAGGGGCTGTCGATGCGGCGGTCGCTGAACTCGCGAAAGACGCCGGCCATCACCGGCTCGACCGCTTGGAAGACGTCCTCCTGCTCGACGAACGCCATCTCCAGATCGAGCTGGTAGAACTCGCCGGGCGAGCGGTCGGCGCGGGCGTCCTCGTCGCGGAAGCAGGGGGCGATCTGGAAGTAGCGGTCGAAGCCCGACATCATGAAGAGCTGCTTGTACTGCTGCGGCGCCTGCGGCAGCGCGTAGAAGCGGCCCGGATGCAGCCGCGACGGCACCAGGAAGTCGCGCGCGCCCTCGGGCGAACTGGCCGTCAGGATCGGCGTCTGGAACTCGACGAAGCCCTGCGCCTCCATCCGCCGGCGGATCGAGGCGATGACCTTCGAGCGCAGCATGACGTTGGCGTGCATGCGCTCGCGGCGCAGGTCGAGGAACCGATATTTGAGCCGCGTCTCCTCGGGGTAGTCGCGGTCGGCGTTGACCTCCAACGGCAATGGATCGGCCGTGGCGAGCACCTCCAGCGAGCGGGCCCGGACCTCGATCTTGCCCGTCTTCAGCTTCGGATTCACCGTCTCCGGCGAGCGCGCCACCACCTCGCCGGTCACCGCGAACACGCTCTCCAGCCGCAGGCCCTCGGCGATGGCGAAGGGCTCGGTTCCGGGCTGGAAGACCACCTGCGTGAGCCCGTAGTGGTCGCGCAGGTCGATGAACAGAAGCTGGCCGTGGTCGCGCTTGCGGTGCACCCAGCCGGACAGCCGCACCGTCGTGCCGACGTCGTCGGCGCCGAGATCGGCACAGGTGTGGGTACGGTAGGGGTGCATGACGACGTCCTCTGGGAGCGGCGATGATGGCGGGCAGGTCGCCCCGCCGACGTGGCGGGGAGAGGCCACGGCTCCCGGTCCGTGTCAAGGCAGCCGGCGCTTTGCCTCCGCCGTTCGCGAGCCTATGTGTACGCCCTGTCCCTCTCTCGAAGATCGTCCATGTCCCTCATCTCCAGAACTGCCGACCTCGAACGATTCGTCGCCGATCTCGAAGGTCAGGATTACGTCACCATCGACACCGAGTTCATGCGCGACCGGACCTACTATGCCCAGCTCTGCCTCGTGCAACTCGGCGGCGCACATGGTGCCGTCGCCCTCGACACGCGTGCTTCCGACCTCGACCTCGAGCCGCTCTGGCAGCTGCTTACCGACCGACGCATCCTCAAGGTCTTCCACGCCCCGCGCCAGGACCTCGAGATCTTCCATCAACTCTCCGGGCGGCTGCCGGCCCCCCTGTTCGACACGCAGCTCGCGGCGATGGTGCTCGGCTTCGGCGACGAGATCGGCTACGAGGCCCTGGTCCGCGAGGTCGCGGGCGCTTCGCTCGACAAGTCTGCCCGCTTCACCGACTGGTCGAGGCGCCCCTTGAGCGCCAAGCAGATCGACTACGCGCTCGGCGACGTCATCCACCTCCGCGTCATCTACGAGCGCTTCGCCAAGCTGCTGGCCGAGCGGGAACGCACCTCGTGGGTCGACGAGGAGCTGGCGGTCCTGGCCGACCCCGCGCTCTACGAGGTGGACCCGGAGGCGGTCTGGCGCCGCCTCAAGGTCAAAAGCCGCGACCCGCGCCTGTTGGCGATCCTGCGGGCGGTTGCCGCGTGGCGCGAGCGGGAGGCGCAGCGACGCGACCTGCCGCGCAACCGCATCCTGCGCGACGACGTGCTGCTCGATCTCGTCGTCAATCGGCCGCGCACCGTTGCCGCCCTCAAGGAACTGAAGCGCGTGCAGCTCGACAACCGCAGCGCCGAGACGGTCGTCGCCGCGGTGAACGCGGCGATGGACCTGCCCGAAGCCGACTGCCCGCAAGTGGCCCCGCCGGCCAAGCTGCCGAAGGGTATCGGCCCTCTCGTGGACCTCTTGCGCGTGCTGCTCCGCATCGCCTCCGAAGAGCACGACGTGGCGCAGCGGCTGATCGCGACGACGGGCGATCTCGAGCAGATCGCCGCCGACAGCGAGGCCGACGTGCCGGCGCTCAAGGGCTGGCGACGGCAGGTCTTCGGCGAGCAGGCCCTCGCCCTCAAGCGCGGCGAGCTTGCGCTTCGGGCGCGCGGCAAGCGGGTCGAGGTGCTGCGCCCCTGAGCCCGGCTGGCCGCTCGCATGGCCGGGCCGTCGGCCTCGGAGACGCCATGACGCTGCGTGGCGCGACCCGCCAGTTCCCGACCAGCCGCGCTATCGGCGCCAATCGGAACCGCGTGTTGCATCTCGTGGACGAGGCGCGGGATTTGAGCGCCGACGTCGTGCATGTCCCGGCGGCGTGCCGGTCCGGCTACGCCGGCAACGACATGACCGACGACGCGCACGTCGACCGGGTTCTGCTGCGCTCGTCGCTGCGCGAGATCATGACGCGGGCGGCGAGGCTGAGGCTCTGGCTGGGTCCGGGCTCGGCGCACCGGCTGACACCGCCGAACAGACCGTACAACCGCCTCGACTTCATCGACGACAAGGGACGGATCGTGGACCGCAACGACGAGCGCTTCCCGTCGGGCGATGGTCGGGGTCCTCCACAGCGGCGAACCGGTCGCGGACCCGCGCGCCGAGGCGCGCGAGCAGCCATGAGGCCCGGCTCGCCTGCTCGCTATCGCCGTGGGCTCAACCGGGCGGTCGACGGTCGTATTCGTCCTCGAGGCGGCGATGGGCGACCGTCAGCAGCACCTCGTCGCCCCTCGTTTCGAGGTCGAACGACACGTCGCCGCTGCGCTCCCAGGCGAAGGCGAGCTTGCAGGGCGGGTCGACTGCGGCGATCCGGCTCTGCATCAGGGGCGCCGCCTTCGTGGTCCGCTTCGCGGAGGAGCCGTTCGAGCCGATCGAGACGGCCGGTCCAGAAGCGCGCGTAGAAGCCCAGCCATTGGTGGGCGCTGGCGAGCGGGCCGGGCTCCAGGCGGCAGAGATGCGTGCGCCCACGCACCTCGCGCCGGATCAGCCCGGCAGTCTCCAGCGCCTTGACGTGCTTCGAGGCGGCGGCAAGCGAGATCGCGAACGGTGCGGCGAGCTGACCGACCGTGCGCTCACCGTCGACCAGCTCGCGGAGCATGCGCCGCCGCGTCGGGTCGCCGACGGCGTGAAAGACGGCATCCAGTTCGGGCATCGATCGCTCAACCATGGGGTTGAACTTCCGCCCACATCGTCCGATCGCCAACCATTTCGTTGAATGTTTGGGTGGCGCCATGCCGACGGCCGGAAGGCGCGGGTGGCCCCGTCTCAGGCGAGCTTCGTCGCCTCGAACATGCGGGCCGGGTGCAGCCAGTGGTCCTGCGCCTGGACCAGTTGCAGCTCGCGCGCTGCTGCGGCCTTGGTCGCCTCGACCAGGGCGAACATGCGGGAAACGGCACGGGCGAGGCCGCCGGCGAGGGCCGACCCCTGGAGGCGCTCGGCGGTCAAGAGCGCCGTCATCACGTCGCCCGTGCCGTTGAGCTGCACCTCGAGGCGCGGGTGGGTGACCAGCCAGACGCCCTCCTCGCCGACCGCGAGCACGCCCAACTCGGCCGCCGGCACGCCCACCTCGAGCGAGGTCACGAATACGGTGCGGGGACCGAGCGTGCGCAGCGCCTGCGCCGCCGCGATGGCGCTTGCGAAGTCCGTCACGTCGCGGCCGGAGAGATAGGCCAGCTCGAACTGGTTGGGCGTGACGAGGTCGGCGCGGGCGAGGGCGTGCTCCTTGAAGAACTCGGGGATACCCGGTCGCACGAACACGCCGCGGTCGACGTCGCCGATGACCGGATCGCAGGCGTAGAGCGCACCGGGATTGGCCGCCTTGACCTTACCC